>DBQQ01000052.1:0-40238 GCA_002305315.1 Clostridiales bacterium UBA1390 | reverse complement strand
TTTTCAATTCGCGTATAATAGATTACTTAAGGAATGAATCGCCTCGATTTTATACGCTATCCTACAATCCCCCTCGCCTCTTTTTTTCAATTTGCGTACAATAGATTGCTTAAGGAACAAAATCTCGCGATTTTATACGCTATCCTACGATCCCCCTTGCCTCGATTTTTCAATTTGCGTATAATAGATTACTTAAGGAACGAGATCTCTCGATTTTATACGCTATCCTGCGATCCCCCTTGCCTCAGTTTTTCAATTCGCGTATAATAGATTACTTAAGGAGCGAGATTCCTCGATTTTATACGCTATCCTACGATCCCCCTTGCCTCGATTTTTCAATTTGCGTATAATAGATTGCTTAAGGAACGAATCGCCTCGATTTTATACGCTATCTTACGATCCCCCTCGCCCCAATTTTTAATTTGCGTACAATAGATTGCTTAAGGAACGGATCGCCTCGATTTTATACGCTATCCCGCGATCCCCATCGCCTCTATTATTCAATTCGCGTATAATAGATTGCTTAAGGAATGGATCGTCTCGATTTTATACGCTCCCCCGCGATTCGGCTCTCCTTGATTTTTCATTTTGCGTATAATAGATTACTTAAGAAATGAATCTCCTCCGATTTTATACGCGATCCCGCAATCCCCCTCGCCTCATTTTTTCAATTTGCGTACAATAGATTGCTTAAGGAACGAAATCGCCTCGATTTTATACGCTATCCTGCAATCCCCCTCGCCTCATTTTTTCATCTTGCGTACAATAGATTGCTTAAGGAACGAAATCGCCTCGATTTTATACGCTATCCCGCAATTCTGCTCTCCTCTATTTTTTCAATTCGCGTATAATAGATTGCTTAAGGAACGAGACCCCTCGATTTTATACGCTCTCCCGCGATTCGGCTCTCCTTGATTTTTCAATTTGCGTATAAGAAAATTGCTTAAGGAACGGATCACCTCGATTTTATACGCTATCCCGCGATCCCCATCGCCTCATTTTTTCAATTTGCGTACAATATATTGCTTAAGGAACGAATTCCCTCGATTTTATACGCTTTCCCACGATTCTGCTCTCCCTTGATTTTTCAATTTGCGTACAATAGATTACTTAAGGAACGAAACTCCTCTATATTTATACGCTATCCTACGATTCCCCTCGCCTCAAATCTTCATTTTGCGTACAATAGATTACTTAAGGAACACCCTCCTCCATTTTATACGCATTCCGTGAATTTTCCCACCCGCAGGGACGGAGACACCTCCATCGCAAGAATGCTCCCTATAAAAGAGGGCCGCATCCTGCGGCCCTGATATCCTCTTCTTACAACGCTTGCTTTCTACTTTTCAAATTCCTTTTTATGCTTCTGGAAAAAGTCATAATATGTCCGAATGTTGGGCAGTTCTGTCCATTTCTGCACTCGCGCGGGATCGCCATCCAGATTATAGACTCGTGCCCCCTTCATGGCGACCAGAAACGGAGAATGGGTGGAGAGCACCAGTTGGCAGCCGAAAAATCGCACCGACTCCTCCAGGAAATGTGCCAACTCCTGCTGTCTTTCGGCGGACAGACTGTTCTCCGGCTCGTCTAATAAATACAGGCCATCCTCTTTGATTTTTTCCGTAAAATATAGAAGGGCACTTTCCCCATTGGAATGTTCACGCACATTCTTCACGTTGTTATCCCGTGCATAGCGGGACTGCGTATGACTGCGGGCCTGATTCATTTTGCGCAGCCGGTCATAATCATCCAGACTGCGCAGTTGAAAGGCACTGTATTTCATCTCCATGTATTCATCCAGGAGCTCTTCTCGTTTTCGGTCAATCCCTTCATTCATGGAGCGCAGGTTCAGCATGAAATCAAAGACATCATCACTGGTCAAAATCGCCATCCTCGCCGGCGTTTCCTCGCCGGGCGTATACGAGCAAAGCCCCACGTAATCGTCCCAAAAGCTGCTGCGATTGTAGAGACCTTCTCGCTCCATGCCCAGGCGGCTCGCGATCACGTTGAGCGCGGTTGTCTTTCCGGAACCATTGCCGCCATACAGGATTGTGATCGGTGCAAATTCCACGGTATGCAATCCGGTCTTCGGCAATACCTGAAAGGGATAATAGGTATTGTAGCAATTGAGTTTGGTATCCAGCGCATGAGAAAACTCTGCATCCGCATCGGGAAACGTAAAATCAGTCAGATACCTTGCCATAACAGGTCACTTCCTCTGGCGGCACCTTGTGTTCTCCCACCATTTTCTCCATCCAGACCATATCATACCATCGGTCAAATTTGTAACCACACTGATGAAACTCTCCGATCAGGCGGTACCCCATGTGCTCATGAAACCGGATGCTGTCTTTACTCAGGTGAGGATCCGCTTCCTGCCGAGGACTGGCGATACAGGCATAGAGATTGAGAATGCCCTGTTTTTTCAGACATTGCCCCAATACCTCATACAACCGTCTGCCCACGCCCTGTCGATGTGCCCCCCGCGCCACATAGATCGAGGTCTCTACCGCCCAGTCATAGGCGCGACGCCCTTTAAAGGGGCCTGCATAGGAATATCCGACGATTTTTCCTGCCGAGGCAGCCACCAGGTACGGATATCTCTCCCTCGTATGCCGGATTCTCTCCTGAAACTCTGCCAGGGAAGGCACCATATATTCAAACGTAATCTCTGTTTCCTCTACATAGGGTGCGTAGATGGCAAGCAACTCCCCTGCATCCTCTGGCTCCGCCAGCCGGATCTCTATTTCTTCCATAAGTTCCTCCTCTAACGGCTCTCCGCGGCCAGACGCCGAACGATGGTTTCCATATCCTCCATCTTCCTCTCCATGTCTGCGGCTAAGGCAAACTGCGCACGGCATCGCTCCAGATTCTGCCCCGGATGATGAATCTTAAAATACGTATCTCCGTCCAGCGCATCCGCCAGAAATCGAATGCCGCATTCTAAGGTCATCAGCAACGCTCCCAGTGGAAGCATGCGGATCTCCTCGTCAATCAGGCATTCTCCGGCGCCCTGCATATAGCCTCTGGCGAAGGCCTCAAACAGGGCGAGATCCAGCTTCATATGGGCCAGATCCGTGGTATCCTCCGGTCGTGTTGCCGCACCAAAACGTATGGCATCGCCAAAATCATACAGGCTGGATCCCGGCATGACAGTGTCCAGATCGACCACACATACCCCACGCCCCGTCTCCGGATCCATCAACACGTTATTGACCTTAGTGTCATTATGCGTTACTCGCAGCGGCAGATGCCCCGCCTCTAAAGCTTCGATAATCTGTCCATACAGATGATTTCTCTCCTGTGCGAAAACCAGTTCTCGTTCACAGTGTGCGGCCAGATGGCGGATGTCACGATCCGCCGCCTGCTCTAATGCCTGGTAACGTTTGGGTGTATGATGAAAACATGGGATGACCTCATGGAGTGTTTCGACAGGATACGCAGATAAATCCGCCAGGAATCGTCCAAAGGCTTCGCCCGCATTCTGAAACACGCGGGAATCAGAAAAGCTCTGATAGGTCACCGTATGGGAAATAAACGGATACAGCCGCCAGTAACGCCCCTCTTCATCCCGATCATACAATGCGCCGGAGCGAGTAGGAATCACCCGGAGCGTCTCTCGCTCCGGATCTCCGCCTCTCCGCGCAATCTGAACTCTCAGATACTCCGTCACGCGCTGAATATTCTCCATCAGCCAGTCCGGCCGCTGAAACACATGCGTATTGATCTGCTGCAGCAAAAGACTTCGCCCATCCGTCAGATCGACCCGATATGAGGCATTGATATGCCCCTCTCCATAGGCCTCTTCCCGCAGAACCACTCCGTCTATCCTGAAACGCTCTGACAGATTCATCACTGCACGTCCGCCTTTTCCGGAAGATGCTCCTGCAGCCAGGTCAGAAGATCCTGATAGACCTTTTCCCGATCCCGCTCATTGAGCGGCTCATGCCGATAATCCGGATACAGCGTCAGTGTCAGATCTTTCACACCCGCATTTTGCAGTCTCTTGGCCACCTTACGCGGTCCTTCACCATAACTGCCCACCGGATCCTCCTGTCCGCTTACCAGATAGATCGGCAAGTCCTTAGGCACCTGATAGGCCCAGGAAGGCATGGAAACAAACTGCAGCACATGCAAGAGATTACGAAACCCCGATAACGTGAAAGTAAACTGACACATGGGATCCGCCGTATACGCCTGCACCGTCTTAGGATCGCTGCTGATCCAGTCGCTATCTGTCGCCGGATCCGTGATTCTCCGGTTGTAACTGCCAAATACCAGTTTCTGCAGACCTGGAGAACGATAACGTTCTCCCTTCACCACCATCAGGAGACGGATCAAAAGAAGTGCCGCGGCCGTCGGAATCATGCCCACTCCGCTGCTGGTTCCCATGATGATTGCCCCCGCAATCTCCTGTCCATACTGCGTCAGATAGGCGCGTCCCAAAAATGATCCCATGCTGTGTGCCAGCAGGAAAATCGGCAGTCCCGCATGGAGCTGCTGCATTCGCCTTGTCAGCGTATGCATATCCTTGACCATATTCCGCCATCCATCTTTGCCGCCCATATATCCATAGCCACTCTCATCCGCCGCCGTACGGCCATGTCCCAGATGATCGTTGCCGCATACGATCCAGCCCTGCTCTACCATAAATTCGATAAAGGGTTCATATCGTTCCAGATATTCACACATACCATGTGCAATCTGCAGGATCCCCTGTGGTCTATCCACTGCGGGCATATAAATATAATACGTGACAATCTGTCCAGAAGATCTGCTAGGAAATCGTCCTATTTTTTTCTGATATTCCACAGCTAGTCCTCCTTTCTTCTGTTTACTTTTCCAGTCCTCCAACAATACGCGCCAAGGCTCCTTCCTCCAGAGGATTCGGCAGTTCTGCGATGGCAAGTGCCTCCACAAAATCCTTTCCGCCGGCCTGACACAGGCGCAGATACTGCTGCCATGCACCCTTGTAATCTTCATCCATCTTTACCTTAAAGGCCAGCGCACAGCTCTGCGCCAGACAATAATCAATATAGTAAAATGGGACTTGGAAGATATGCCCCTGCCGCTGCCAATAGCCTCCGTTTTCCAGGAAATCATCCCCCTCATAATCCAGATGCGGTTTATACTCTTTTTCCAACATGCTCCATACCGCCTTGCGCTCCTTCGGACTCATGTCGGGATTGGCATATACGATGTGCTGGAACTCGTCTACCATGCAGCCATAGGGAATGAAACAGATGGCTTCCATCAAATGCATCTTGATATAATCGTCCGCTCGATCACCATAGAACAGCTTCATCCAGGGTTCCGTGAAAAACTCCATGGACATCGAGTGAATCTCGGCAGTCTCCATGGTCAGATCCCGCTCTGCTGGTGTCCCTTTCCGCTGCAGATATCCCTGAAACGCATGTCCACATTCGTGTGTCAATACATCCGTATCGCCGCTGGTTCCATTGAAATTGGCAAACACAAAAGGCGACTGATAGGTCGGCAGGAACGTCATATATCCGCCTGCTTTTTTATCCTTATATCCTAACACGTCGAACAATTCATTCTCCATCATGAAATGAATGAATTCCGAGGTTTCCGGCGAAAGTTCTTCATACATTCGGATTCCGCCAGCCAGGATCTCCTCCGGGGTACCCATGGGCTTCGGATCCCCCTCGGCGAAATGTACCAATTCATCACAATAATACAGATGAGAAACGCCCAGATCCTTCCGTCTCTCCTCATGAAGACGCTCTGCCAATGGAACGATATGTTCCTTGACCTGTCTGCGGAATTCCTCTACCTGCTTCTGTCCATAGCAGCTGCGATTCATCCGCAGGTAACCCAGTGGAATATAATTGTCAAATCCCAGCCTCTTCGCCTGTTCTGTACGATTCTTCACCATCTGATCATAAATGGAATCCACCTCATCACTGATCGATGCCAGGAATGCGGAAGACGCACGGCAGGCCCTGCGCCGAACCTCCCGATCCGGATCCGTCATATACTTGCGCAGCAACGATAGATTCAGGATCTCTCCATCCCAATCGATGCGCGCGCTGGCAATGAGCTTGTCATACCGGGAAATCAGTGCGTTTTCCTCCTGAACCAGATCGACGATCTTCTCATGATACGAACGCTGGAACATATCCATATTGGCGACAGCCATGCGGCCCAATTTCTGCACAAATACATCGCGATACGGCGACGATACCACCAATGCCGCCAGCTTCTGCGTCTCATTATTGATTAGCGGACGAATTTCATCATAATACTTCTGCTCTTCCTCATAAAAAGAATCTTCCATATGAATATCGTTTCGAATCGACGCCAATGTCATCTGCGTCTCAAAACGATCCATATCCTCCATAGCCTCCCGGTAAGCTCGGTACTGTCCCTCTCCATCTTCCGCCTGCGTAAAGGCCTGGATGTGTCCCTGCATCGTCTCCCGAATTTCCTCCCAGGTGACTCTTTTGTATGGCATTTCGCTGAATTTCATAGACATCCCTCCTGCTTTCGGAGTTTGACGCCCTTTGGCGGCAAACTCATGGCGTGGCTCTAACACTCTTCCGTATAGAAAGCTGCCTTGCCACGCCTATTGTACCATAATTATTTCCAGGATTCAAGAATGGAACCCTCGCAAAGAAACCAAATCCTTCGACAGAGAGGTTATGTCCAGTGTCTTCTTGCCGCAATCCAGCCCGCAAGCCCAAGAATCGTCCACAGACCATACGCCCAAAATCCGATCCCCGTTTCAAACAACATCCAGCCACTTATAGCGCCTGCAGGACTCACAATTTGCATGCCCGCTACACCGACATACCCTAAAAATGCAGGTACTCCGAAGAGAATCACCGCCGCGCCTTGTCCCACATTGGTTTGCTTACACCATCCCGATATACACAGGATGAGTCCCGCCACACTCCATACCATTACCAAACGCAGCGTGAACAATATCCCATACAATCCTGCCAGACTGATTGCACGCGGTATTTCTCTGAAATACCCCACACTGGCTGCCGGAGCTGCCCAAATTCCTACCGGCAGAACCTGTATCAACTGCCTCGCTTCTACGATCGTATACAAAATCACACAAAGACTGGAAAGTACAAATACTGCCCATGCTTTAGCACGCCATAATGGGGAACGCCCCCAATATGCAGCGCGCACCATATTTCTTACACCATTTTCCTCTTCCGAAGCCTGTATCCCGCCTAGTGTGATAGCCAACACCAATAGCAGCACTCCCATCGCTAATTGATAACCACTATAGGCTGAAGGCGAAAAATAACGTTCTATGGCATGATTACTGATCAACCAGACATTCTCAGCCTCTGCTTGCTGTATCCGATCCTGCACAATATACAACGCGCCTTGCTGAATATCTAGACCCGAATACTCGTTCATCGCGCTGTCATATTCACCGGCGGATAATTCGCCTGCCTCATAACGGCTACGCAGCTGATTTCGTTCCTCGATTCTCTCTTGTATACGTTCCGCCCATAATGTTGCTGCTGCCCGTGTTTCCTCCTCCACTGGACCCATATGCTGCTCACAAAACTGATTTGCCAGCGATTCTTCCGTTGTCTCCACTACGGGTACGCCCAGAGCACCGTACAGCATCCATAAGGCAAGCACACTCCATACAAGCCATCCCCGCTGCAAGAACAAAACCTTATAACATTCCGAAAGCCAGAGAGGACACCGCGTCCACAGCGCATCCAGACACCTGTTTTTTATCATCACGAATCGTTCCCACACGTTCTTATGTCCTGCCGGGCGTTTCCATCTCTGATTCCATATCACAACCCCTGCGCTCAGTACCGTCACTACTCCTATCAGGAACCAGCCTATTGTTCTTATAGACACAGGAACTGTAAAGAGATTCACATTGAGATACCTTGTAAACAAACTTCCTGTTTCAATAAGAGCAGCAAGATTGCCGTATTTCACAACTGCCCAAGGACTCTGTGTCTGCACTCCCCAATACAGAACATACTCTGCGCCCATGACTACTCCCAGTGTGACAATAGCCGCGGGTAACGAACGGAAAAGAGACAGAATCGCATACAAAAACAATCCCATCATGAAAACAGCGAGTCCTTTCGTCAGAAAGTAGATCCAGATAAAAGATCCTACCGACCATTCTTGAGTGATTCCCTGCAAAAGTGGAATCGATTGTACAGCTCGATTCATCTCTGGTATGCCATATATAGCGCATCCTACCGAGAAACCTCCTCCTACCAGAAGGAATGTCCCTGAGATGGCAGCGACAAATAATACGCCAATTCTCCGCAAACCCAATTGACCTCGTCCTCTGGGTGTAGCATAGATCATCGCCCACAGTCCACGACGCCTCTCCTGTAAAAATGACATAACAAACAGGAGCATCCACAAAACCAGCATATAATCTGTTACCACAGACTGTAATATGCTCGTTAATGCATCATCATGCCCCAACACGAGATTCACATCGTGTAGCGCCTCGTACTCCCGAGCCGTCTTAATGGTATTCTTATAGGTATAGCCGCCCGAATCCTAAAAAATGGAAAACTGCAGTACACGATCTGCTGAATCCTGAACTCCCTTATGGTTCACAAAGTCTTTTGCCGCCTGTCTGGTAGTCACGGCATTTTCCTTCTGGAAATTCTTCCCGGCAAAGAGGATCGGGGCGCAGCATTCCAGGATACGGGCGTGGGCCAAATCCGACAAGTTCTTGAGCTCAACCAGTTTCAGGTTGGTGGTGATTGTCATGGCTGTCAACGACGAAAAACATCTGCTCCATCACATACTCGATGCTGCGCTCCACATCCAAATCATCAATGATAAGCAGGTCGTATTCGTCAAAGCTGGCGATAACGTCAGCCTTATCCTCAGAGAATATCCCCAAACCCGCAGCATGGTAAGGAATAGCGGCGTGAGATCGACCTGCTGAACACCCTGGACAACATCGACATGAAAGCCATGCGGGAGGAAGCGGAAGCCAGAACTTTGGCCAATATAGAAAGACCGCCGTACAGGTTTCCCCATACGGCGGCAGACGGTTTACTTGCCGAACAAGTCGCTGTGCGACCCGGTGCGGGCCAGCGTCAGAACCAGCACATCATCCTCAATACGATAAATGAGCAGCCAGTCCGGGAGAATGTGACATTCCCGATGGCCCACCCAATCGCCGGACAGATCGTGATCGCGGTTTTTATCCGGCAGCGGTTCCCCTATTGACAGCAACGCCACGACCTGTTCCAGCAATTCGATTCTCAGGCCGCGCTTGATTGCCCGTTTGTAGTCTTTCTTAAAGCCGGTTGTGTACTTGACGGTGTACTTTGTTTTTCTCATTTTTCCAGGTCGGCAAACAACTCGTCAAGGTCATTGTAGCCTTTTACAGATGGGTCTTTTGCAATCCTCTCCGCTTCCAGCATGGCAGCAATCGTTTCCTTGTTCGGCTGTTCCAGCTTCACTTCAAAGGGAATGCCGCCTTCACGAAGCGACTGGCGCACGAAAATATTAAACGCCGTAGTCAGGTTCATGCCCAACTCATTGAAAAGAGCGTCGGCCTGTGCTTTCAAATCCGCGTCCATGCGGATACTGATATTTGTGGTATTTCCAGCCATATCATCAACCCCTTTCTGCTGGTACTTTTAGTATATGTCATTTGCACGAAGAAAACAATACTTTGCACGAATATTTAACAGCAAATTCATGGAAGGAGGTCACAGTATGAAGCAGATTATTTTGTCCGTCACTGCCCATGCCCGTGGCGCCGCATCCAAAGAACGAATCTATCACAATACCGCCTTTCGGACAGCCCTGATGTCATGACCATAACCATGGCCAAAACAACCACCGTCGTACTCCTTTTCATCGTCGCTACATCCTTTCCCTGCGATGCTGAAATCTACTTTTTAATGAAATATTCTCTTTAACTTAGTTTTATCTTAACATATCGCATTTCTGCCGACTATTCCGTCTAAATTTTATATGATTTTTCTTCCCCTTTTCAAGGTTTTATTGATAATACAAATTCACTTATTTTCGTATCACGGGCGCTCTCCTTCTCTACTCCAAATTGTAAATATTTTCTTAACATTCAGATTTTTACCAGCCATTTCCCAAAAAAGAACGATTATATAGAGTAAAGACACAAAGGAGGAGACCCATGAATCTGAATGTTTATGAACTGATCGAGAAGAAGAACTGTCTTGAAGCGCAGTTGCGCACGATGCCTCCGGGCAGCCTACTGATGCGCGGACGGTACGCATATATCCAGTTTTCGGATGCCAACGGCAAACAGCGGCAGCGCTATGTCCGCAGGGAGGATATAACCCGAGTGCAAAATCAATATAACGCAAAAACGGACCTTCTGCGGCGTTTGAGAGGTATTTGTGCGGAGTTACAACAGTTTTCCCCTGCCGAACGCTCAAAAGCCTCTCTCGCGTATTCCGAAAAACAAAAGGCCCGGCAAATCGCCGACGCCCATCCCTACGGAAGTCATCGAAAACATCTAACGATTCATGGCGAATATGTTGCCTCCAAGTCCGAACTCGCATTAGCCGACTACTTATTCTTGCACCATATTCACTATGATTATGAGAAACCCCTCAAACTGGGGAGAAAAACATATTATCCCGATTTCACCCTTTACGTGCATGATACCATCATTTACGTCGAATATCTGGGGATGCTGCACAACACCCAATATTGTTTCAATAACAAGATTAAACTCATGCAATACCAGAATCATGGCATCATTGAAGGCTTCAATCTGCTTTGCTTCCGAGAACATGACGGTATCCTCAACATGCAGCATATTGATAACTGTTTCCGTTCCTGGGGCATCATTGAAAAAGACTGGGATAAAATTGTAGCAAAACGCCAGAACCACATCGCCAAGCTGAAACAACAACGACACTCATCCTCATAATTATCCTTCCCATTATTTCCATACAGCATTGTTACAGCCATAATATTTTCCGCACAGCATAATGGGAAACTGCCATATTTCTTTCCCGCCCACATATGCTTTCCCATTATCTCATCCCGGCTTTGTTACAGCTGTAATATTTTCCGCATAGCATAATGGGAATTTGCCGCATGTCTTTCCTGTATACATGCCCTTTTCCCATTATCTCATCCCAGCATTGTTACAGCTGTAATATTTTCCGCACAGCATAATGGGAAAAGGGCCTGTCTTTCCTGCATACATGCCCTTTTCCCATTATCTCATCCCGACTTTGTTACAGCCGTAATATCTGCCGCACAGCATAATGGGAATTTGCCGCATGTCTTTCCTGCATACATGCCCTTTTCCCATTATCTCATCCCGGCTTTGTTACAGCTGTAATATTTTCCGCATAGCATAATGGGAAAGACCCGCATGTCTTTCCCGCCCACATACCCTTTTCCCATTATCTCATCCCGACTTTGTTACAGCCGTAATATTTTCCGCATAACATAATGGGAAAGACCCGCATGTCTTTCCTACCCACATACCCTTTTCCCATTATCTCATCCCGGCTTTGTTACAGCCATAATATTTTCCGCACAGCATAATGGGAAACTGCCATATTTCATTCCCGCCCACATATGCTTTCCCANNCATAATGGGAATTTGCCGCATGTCTTTCCGCTTTCCCATTATCTCATCCCAGCATTGTTACAGCCGTAATATTTTCCGCATAACATAATGGGAATTTGCCGCATGTCTTTCCGCTTTCCCATTATCTCATCCCAGCATTGTTACAGCCGTAATATTTTCCGCACAGTATAATGGGAAACTGCCATATTTCATTCCCGCCCACATATAAAAAGAACGCTGCCATACCGGCAGCGTCCTGATTGTTTTTACTTACCCTTCTTTTTCTGCATATACAGCCTTCTTCTCGTCGATCATTTCCTGACCGCCGATGTTCAGCCATTCCTGTACGTAGCTGTCCCAGGTGGAGTCAAAGGCGTCTGGCGAAGCCATAATGCTATTTACATACAACTCTGCCTGCTTCGCATCCAGATCGGTCTGATAATTGGTCTGGGCCACAATCTCCTGACCAAAGGGATACGGCGTATAACCACCGATGATACCGATCTGCAGGTTCTGCTCACGGATCGTCTTCGTAAAATCCGGGAGAGACGCGACTACTGTCGCGTTGTTGATCGTTTCATCCGGATCGCCATTGTACATCAGTGCGTAGTCCGACAGATTCTGATAGTCCAGATTGATGTCCGTAGGAATTCCATCAACCAGCGTATAGTTCTCGCCCTCAAAGCCATAACGCAGCACCTTATCATTGTCATAGTCCGCCAGGAAGTCCATATACATCACGGTCTCATTCACAACTTCACTGAATACGGGAACCATGCAAATGATAGCGGTCGGCGGATAGTTCTGCTGCATCATCTCGCCGTATACGTTCTCAAGCTTCAGTGCCACGACTTCTGCATCCGGATTATTCTCATGCAGCGCCTCCAGGCCCGCGCCTACATTAACCTGCCACCAGCTGTCATCAGTCCAGTACCCGGTACGATTCGCCGTCACGTATTCGATCTTACGCGTGGTATCGGCCTGCGTACCATAATCAGGATCCATCAGACCTTCATTATAGCACTTATTCAGCCAACGGAAGCCTTCCTTAACGCCCGCCCACAGGAACTCGGGCTCACAGGCGATCTGTTCGTCCGTGATATTGGCCGCGTCCATGAACGCATCCCGAATACCGGTCACAGAACGTGTCTGATTGCCGGAACCGCTCATGCCCATCGCGAAGATCTGCTGTCCGGTCTGATCCACATCCGCATCCCTGAACTGCACCAACGCATCGTACAGCTCATCAATATTCATCGTATAGAAACCATTCTCGTCCGTACGCAGCTCAATACCCAGCTTATCACACCAATCCTTACGAATATAATGTCCAGTGATATCTCGGGCCGCGCGCTTCGCGTAGACAGCATACTGCACACCCTCATACTGTCCATACGGCAGGCATTCCGCCAGATTCGCCGTGATATTGGGGCCATAGTTCGCGATTGCCTCATCCAGTGGCGCTAAGCCACCCTGCTTCGCGAAATTATAATATACGGAATCGGTATAGGTAAATACCAGATCCGGCGCCTCCTTAGAAGCCATCAACGCGTTCAGTTTATTCACTTCCTCTGAACGAGGAATCGCATAGAACTCCACATTGATGTTATTGGGAGCTCCAAACGTCTCGTTGATCCAGTCGATATAACGGTTATCCGTTACACTTCCGAACTCCTCCGTTGTCGTTCCGCGATCGAAGACACTGATGACGATCGTCTTCGTCTCGCCAGATGGAACGGACGCCTGGCTTTCCTCTCCCGTTTGAGAAGTGCCGCCTGCCGAGGAGTTTCCGCTCCCACTGGAATCGCCATCTCCGCTGCATCCTGCCAACGTTGACAGAATCACGACCAAACACAACAGCAATGACATCCACTTTTTCATTCTTCTTTCCTCCTTTAATAAATAAATTTTCTATGCCAATCAGCCCTTTACGGAGCCAATCATGACACCTTTCACAAAATACTTCTGCAGCCACGGATACTCCAGCAAAATGGGAACCATACTGAATACCAGACATGCTGACTTAATCGTATCAGCGACTAAGACCGCCTTCGCTTCCGGTGTATCATTAATCATTTCATCTGCCGCGGAATACGCCGTAATGATCTGACGCAGACGCAACTGTAAGGGATACTTATCCTCATCATTGATATACAGTAGCGCGTCACTAAATCCATTCCATCGAGATACGGCGTAGAACAACGCCAATGTCGCTATCATCGCCTTAGACAGCGGCAAGATAATCCGCACTAAGATCACCGCGTCATTCGCGCCATCGATATAAGCCGATTCCTCCAGAGCCTTCGGCAAAGAGCCAAAAAATGTTTTCATTAAAATCATATTGTAGGTTGAAATGGAAATCGGCAGCACCAGGGACCAAAAAGAACCCATGAGCCCCAGATTACTGATGTTCAGATACGCAGGAATCATACCTCCTGTAAAATACATGGTAAACATGAAGAAGAGCAACAATGGCTGACGAAATTTCAGGTCCGTCCTTGCCAATGGATACGCGCACAATATTGTCATAACCATGGATACTGCTACGGAAACGACCGTCAAAACAATCGTAAACAATAGAGAACGCCACATTTTCGCGTTTGTAAAGACAACGCTGTAAGCAGAAAAGTCCAGATCTTTCGGCCAGAAGTAAACTTCTCCGGCCAAAACCGCGTTTTTGGAAGACATCGAAATCGATACGATGTTCAAGAAAGGCATCAGGCATAAGAACGCGATAAGGATCACGATAAGGATGACACAGGTCTTAAAGATTCTATCTCCACGACTTTCTTTAATCATTTTCCTACCTCCTCTCTTACCATATGCCTTCGCCGGTCAGCTTCTTGCTCAGCGTATTCGATCCAATGACCAGGAAGAAATTAATCACGGACTGAAAGAGTGTAATCGCCGTCGCGACATCAAACCGATTGCTCTTAATACCGATCCGGTACGCGTATGTACTGATTACGTCGGAAGCATCCCGTACAGTATCATTACCCAATGACAACGGCTGTTCGAATCCGATGCTGGCCATACTCCCGATCTTCAGGATCAGCATAATCATAACTGTTCCTAATATATTGGGCAGCGTAATGCTCCACATCATACGGAAGCGGCTGCATCCATCCACCTTGGCCGCCTCATAGATATCTGCTGAGATCCCGGTAATCGCGGACATATAGATGATCGCGCCCCAACCAATCTCATGCCAGACGCTGACGACCACATATACAAAAACCCACCATCCATTATTCGTCAGGAAGGGCACCGGCTCGCCGCCAAACAGCTTGACCACTGAATTAATCATACCGCTCGTTGTGGAGAAGATCTGATACATCATACCGCCGATGATAACCCATGAAATGAAGTGCGGCAGATACAGAACCGTCTGCACTCCTTTTTTGAAGATGCCGTTGTTGATCTCATTGAGCATCAGCGCCAGAATAATCGGAGCTGGAAATCCGATTAAAAGATTGAGTCCATTGAGAACCAACGTGTTTTTGATACTGGACCAGAAATTACTGGTTCGGAAAACTTCCTCAAACACCTTAAATCCTACCCAGGGACTGTCCCATACACCCTTAAACAGGTTATAATCCTTAAATGCGATCAAAAGTCCGTACATGGGAAAATACTGGAATAATACATAGTATACGATGGGCAAAATCAACATCGCATACAGGAGCCAGTGATTGCGAAGATACATCCATGTCGAATTTCTCTTTTTGGTTTGCGTTTTTGCTTTCAATGGAACACCCCTTTTCCGTAAAATTTGAACTATCGTTGAATATAGTGTAACATTTCATATCCCACTTGTCAATATGCCCAATCAAATTTTTTGCAAACTTTATTTTTTATATATAATCACATCGAATTTGCCGCATCTCTTACAATCGTTCCGTTCTTCCAGACAATTTCTTATTAAAACAGCCCTTTACTTTCGTGAAACCGATTTTTTCGGATTTGCACTTGACAAATCCCCTTCCATCCTCTACAATCAGATAAGACATAGATGAGGTCCAGAAAAGAGGCTTTTGGCTGCAGAGAGGCTGTTCATGGTGCAAGACAGCTGCCAAGACTTTTCGTCCCGCCTCGGAGTCTCCGCAGGAAACCGCGGCGGTTTTTCTCCGATATCAGAAACTGAGTGAGCATTATGCTAATTAGGGTGGTACCGCCGATGTCTCGGCCCCTTATGGGGACGGGGCTTTTTTATTTTTAAGCGAAGGAGAATGAAGGATGGCAAAAGGAAACGACAAAAAACTGGTCGAAGCGATCACGCCCATGAGCGAAGATTTCGCCCAGTGGTACACCGACGTGGTGAAAAAAGCACAACTGATCGATTATGCGCCCGTACGAGGCTGCATGGCCTTGCTGCCAAATGGCTATGCCCTCTGGGAGCAGATCCAAAAGACATTGGACGCCATGTTTAAGGAAACGGGTGTGGAAAATGTCTACATGCCCATGTTTATCCCCGAAAGTCTGTTACAGAAGGAGAAGGATCATGTCGAGGGCTTTGCTCCGGAAGTCGCATGGATCACACAGGGCGGCGGCGAGACGTTGACAGAGCGTCTCTGCGTTCGTCCCACCTCCGAAACGCTGTTCTGTGACCTGTATTCTAAGATCGTGCAGTCCTATCGCGATCTGCCCAAGGTCTATAATCAATGGTGTTCCGTGGTTCGTTGGGAAAAAACCACGCGTCCTTTCCTGCGTACGATGGAATTCCTGTGGCAGGAGGGTCATACCGCGCACGCGACCGCGGAAGAAGCAGAAGAACGCACTGTGCAAATGCTCAACCTGTACGCAGATTTCTGCGAACAATACCTGGCCATCCCCATGATTAAAGGCCGTAAAACCGATAAAGAAAAATTTGCCGGCGCGCATTCGACCTATACCATCGAGGCCATGATGCATGATGGAAAGGCGCTGCAGTCCGGTACCAGCCACAATTTTGGCGATGGATTCGCGAAGGCGTTTGGCATCCAGTTTACCGATAAGGATAATAAACTGGCCTATGTGCATCAGACATCCTGGGGTATGTCTACCCGAATCATCGGCGCCATCATCATGGTACATGGTGATGATGATGGTCTGGTTCTGCCTCCTCGTATTGCGCCTACGCAGATCATGGTGATTCCCGTTGCACAGCACAAAGAAGGCGTACTGGAAACAGCCGATACCCTGGCGGCCCGGCTGAAAAAGCATTACCGCGTACAGGTCGATGCAACCGACAAAAGTCCCGGCTGGAAATTCAGCGAACAGGAAATCCGTGGCATTCCGTTGCGTGTGGAAATTGGTCCCAAGGATATCGAGAAAAATCAGGCCGTCATTGTCCGCAGAGATACGCGAGAAAAGTATTTTGTCTCCCTGGATGAGATCGAACAGAAGGCCGGCGAGATCATGGAGACGATGCAAAAAGACATGTTGGAACGCGCTCGGGCCCATAGAGACAGCCATACGTATGATGCCCATGATTATGCGGAGTTCCAGGACATCATCGCGCACAAGCCAGGATTTGTGCGGGCCATGTGGTGCGGCGACGAGGCTTGTGAGCTGAAGATCAAAGAAGATACAACAGCTACTTCACGCTGCATGCCTTTTGATGCGCATCCCATTGATACCAAATGCGTCTGCTGCGGTAAACCCGCCAAGGCGCTGGTTTACTGGGGCAAGGCATACTAAGATGACAAAGCTTCATAAGGGAGACGACGCCTTCCGAGATTTCGCGCTGCACGCTAATCTGTGGCGCGTACTCTGGAAGGTGTGTCTCCCCCTTTCTCTTTACGCGGTACTGAATTTTGTCTTCAAGATCCTGGATACCATGATGGCCTCTCATATCAGTGCCGCCTCCGTATCCACCGTTGCCTATCTCTCGCAGATCAGTACCATGCTGTCCGCTCTGGGTGCAGGCCTCGCCGTAGGAGCCGGTGTTCAGATCAGCAAAGCCTATGGCGCAGGCGACTATGATATGGTCAAAGCCCGTGTCAGTACCCTGTTTTGTTTTTGCGGCGGACTGGGGCTCCTTCTTCTCCTCATTCTCGAACCACTGGCAGTCCCTTTTCTGCAGATGACAGGGACCCCCTCCGATTTGATGGATCTCGCGGTCACCTATTTTCGCATCGAATTGGGAAGTATCGTCGTACAGTTTTTCAACAATATCTATATTGCCGTGGAACGGTGCCGCGGCAATACCCGGCGCATCTTCCTGCTGAATCTGGCCGTTGTGCTTGTCAAGTTGTCCTTGACCGCATTTTTTGTTTACATACTGGATGGAACCATCCACCATATCGCAGTCGCCACACTGCTGTCGAACTGCGTCATTCTCGTAACGGGTCTGATTCAGCTGTTTCGAAAGGGCAGCGCTTTTAGCGTATCTTTCCGCAAGGTTTCCGTACGACGTCCTGTCCTCGGCGCCATCCTCAACACTTCTTATCCCGTAGTCGCAGAGAAGATTTTCTTTAGCCTGGGTAAGGTTGTGGTCAATGCCATGTCCGCCATCTATGGTTCTCTCACCGTGGGAGCCATCAGCATCTCCGGCAGTATCAACGGGCTCACTGTTGGCCTGCAAAACGGATGTCAAGAAGGCGCTTCCTCTATTATCAGTCAAAATCTGGGAGCCCATCAGATTCCGCGTGCCGTTGAAACCTATCGTAAGACCCTTTTTGTCAATATTCTCATCGGAGCCATTTTCAGCACCCTGACCCTGATCTTTCTGGATCCGATCATCATGCTGTTTGCTGACGCCGACGAAAGTTTTGCCGATCTGATCGCTATGGTCTACCGCTATGAAGTGATGACTGCTGTCTTTCTAGGCATCAATTCTGCCTCCATGGCGTTTCTCTATGGTGCCGGATATACAAAGCTCGCCTTTTTCATCAACTTCGCGCGGCTCTTCCTATTTCGAATTCCATTACTATGGTATCTGCAAAACTTCACCTCTCTGGGAAGTGAAAGCGTAGGAATTGTACTTCTTGTCAGCAATATTCTGGTTGCTATCTGTGCCATCACGGCCGCGGTACTTGTCGCACGCCGCCTCATGTTTCGGGAGGGGCTGACTTTCTGGGGACGCCCCCGATAATTTCCCATTACGCAGTGGGACGACGCAACAGTTTTATACAAAATAAAAGACCCTTGGAGAGCTTCTAACTGCTCCAAGGGTCTTTTCTTATCGTCCCGCAAAAAGGCTTTCTCCTTCCATATCCTCTTGGGTGGGGTAAGAAGGGATCGCGCCCTTCTTTTGTACGCTGAGCGCACAGTAGCGATTCGCAAACTCCAGGTAGTGACGTAGCTTAGCAGACGACAGAAGAGGAAGTTCCGTTTCTCCGACGCCTTCTTGCTGCAAGCAATATAGAACCGCTCCCGCGAAAGCATCCCCCGCCCCCGTAGTATCCACCGCATGGACAGTTCTGGCGCCAGCCCAGACAGAGGAACGAGGTGTAAATGCCCAGGCTCCGCGGCTGCCACAGGTATAGAGAATCATTTTCACATTCCCCTGCCACAGCTTGGGTAAGACTTCATGAATCTCTTCGCTGCCCGTCAGAAATGCGAGCTCTTCGTCCGAGATCTTCAGAATGTCCGCCTGAGGAATGAATTCCCACACGCGCCGATACAGTGCTTCGCGATCAGGCCATAATGGGAACCGCAGATTCGGATCAAAGCTGATCAGCGCCCCGGACTGCCTGGCATATAAGATGGCTTTCTCATGAGCTTCCTTCATCGGCGTATCCCCCAGGGATACACTGCAAAAATGCAGCGCGTAGGCATCCTGAAACCACTCTGGATGAATCCTCTCCGGCGCGAGCAGCATGTCTGCTGAGGGATTACGATAAAACGAAAATGTTCGATTTCCATCCGCCGCCAGACTCACAAAAGCCAGACAGGTATTCGCCTCCTGAGTCACGAAAACATGGGCTGTTCCAATACCAGCCTCCCCCATCTCCCGCAGGATTTTGTGTCCAAAGGGATCGTCTCCCACCTGCGTGATCATCTGGCTGCGTCCTCCCAGTTTGGCAACCGCACCGCAAACATTCACTGGGGCGCCGCCTAGGGCAGGAGAAAAAGCCGTTACCTGCGAGAAGTCACAACCGCTCTCCTGCGGTATGAAATCAATCAAAGCCTCGCCAATCGCATAGATCGTATCATGTTGCAAGATACTTCACCTCCATCCCCTCCATGGGCCATATATCTCCGTCAATCCCCCGCATACTCACGGCAATCGGACCTTCTCCCGGATAATATCTCGTACTCAGCACCACTTCGCCGTCATTCAGATAGATTTCCACGGATGTACTATCCACCAGTACAAGAACCTCTTCACAGCCACCCATCCGAACCCGACGCTCTTTTCGTCCTGCTCCTAATTCTGGACTAGAGAAGTGAAGTCGGAGAATCCCCTGCGCCTGATCAAAATCGATATGCAGATGCTTCGCCAACGTGATCGAGAAATCGCCCGCGGTACGCCCCTCTAGCGCAAAGGGCGCTGGTACGGCCATATTCGCCGCCCACTTCAATGGATGCATGCACAGCCTTCTCCATTCCCGGAAGGGCCGCTGCCCGATCCGTCCGGCTTTCGTCCGGTACAACTCCCGCGGTACCGTCAGACAATGCTGCCATCCCTCCGTAATCGTCGCGTTCGTATAGTCTGCGTCGCCGATTCCCATCCAGCCCATCAGGATCCGACGGCCATCGGGCATCAAAAACGTCTGCGGCGCATAGAAGTCAAACCCCATATCCCATTCCGTGAATACGCCCAATTCTTCTTCCGTCAAAGATGCATATCCGCTTTGGTACACATTCTGATATCGAAATTCTTCCGACGGCACGCCCTGGGGGCAGAAGCTCAAGAACTCTTCCTCCTCCAAGACAAACCGGTCCGGGCATTCCCACATATAACCGAAGGGCTCCTTCGTCTGGATCCGTCCGACATACTGCCAGCGCTGCCCATCGGTACTCTGATAGCGCAATACGATGCCTCGATTCTCCCGGGTTCGGGCCCCCAGCACCATATGCCAAAGCCCCTCCTCTTTCCACACCTTCGGATCCCGCACATGACAGCTGCAATCCGCCGGATAGTCCTTGGGTGTAAGCAGCAGATCCTTCTCCCGCACATGCCTTCCGTCCGTACTGATCGCCCGCAATGTATTGCCTTCCCGTCCGGCAAGTATACCGTCATAGTCTCCGTCATACAGGACATTCCCCGTAAAATACAAAAGCAGATGATCCTGGTCCTCGACCGCACTGCCGGAATATACGCCATCCCGATCCCATTTACAATCGGGACTCATCATGATTCCTGTATACGTCCAGTGCAGCAGATCCTCTCCCTCGTAGTGTCCCCACCAACGGTTTCCTTGTCCGTCCGCCGATTCCGGACAGTATTGGAAATACACATGAATCCGATTCTGAAAGCAGCACAGACCATTCGGATCATTCATCCATCCCTTGGGGGGCTCCAGATGAAACCATTGTCTTCTCATTTTTCCACCCGGAGCGGCACAAACTGAAACGTCGTGCAGTCCACCAAGCCTCTGTCCGTCAGCCGGAGTTCCGGAAGACACGCCAGCGGAACCAGCGCCATCGTCATGAAGGGAGACGGCATGGTGCATCCGATCTCCTTCCAGGTTTCTTCCAGTCTTCCGACAAGGTGGCTCATCTCCTCCGCGCTCTTTTCCGGATTCATCAGACCCGCCAACGGCAGCGGAACACTTCCCAGAATCTTGCCGTCCTGCGCGACTGCCATACCTCCGCCACAGCGAATCAATTCATTCGCCGCCAGCGCCATGTCCTCGTCATTGGTTCCGATGACCAGAAGATTATGCGCGTCATGGGCCACCGTAGAAGCCATGGCCCCTCTTCGGATTCCGAATCCTTTCACGAAGCCCACACCCTGTTTACCCGTCTCATGATGCCGCTCCAACACCACCGTCTTCAGCACATCCTGCTCCGGATCCGAATGCAGCGCGCCATCCTGTACGCGCAGCGTCACATGCCGCTCATAGTCACCCACCCGCGCGGAAATCACTTCAATCGCACGGACCACCACTTCCGTTCCTTCGGGCTCCTCTGCCGGCACGCGGAAGGTCTCTGGCGTGATCTCTCCCTTCACATGCATGGAATGCATCATATCCGCCGGATACGCATAAGGTTCCACCGAGAAAACAACCCGTCCGTCTTCCGCAGCCAGTTCTCCATCGATCCACACCTTGCTGACCCGCATCCGCGCCAGATCCGAAAGCAGCACAATATCCGCACACTTCCCTGGCGTGATCGAGCCCAATTCATGATCCATGCGGAAACACTGCGCGCAGTTGATCGTGACCATCTGGATCGCGGTGATGGGGTTGATGCCTTCTTCCACAGCACGGCGCAGGATATAATCCAGATGCCCCTGTTCCACCAGCGTATGCGGATGCGTATCATCAGAGATCAGCGTCGCAAAGCGCGTGTCCACTCGATGTTCCGTGATCGCACGCGCTACCTCATGAAGATCATGCCAGGCAGAACCTTCCCGGAACTGCGCATACATACCCAACCGCATCTTGGCCAATGCATCTTCCATCCGCGTAGACTCGTGGCAGCAGCGTATCCCGGATGCAATATAGGCGTTAAGCCCCCGATCCGTCTCTGGCATGGAATAATGACCGGTAATCACACGATCTGCCTTCAGTGTCTCCGCAAGTTCTGCGTGCGTCCGTTCATCTGAAGCCAGAACCCCCGGAAAATTCATCATCTCGCCTAGACCCACAGTCTCCGGCCATGTCATGGATTCCCGGATCTCCTCGGGGCCGATGGAGGACCCGGTGTCTTCAAATCCCGGAACCGCTGGAACGCAGGAAGGCATGGTAAACATGGCCTTCAAGGGGGTACGCGCCACGTCCTTCATCATATGCTGTACCCCAGAGAGTCCCAGCACATTGCAGATCTCATGGGGATCCGGGTAGATGCCCACCGTTCCGTGCGGAATGACGGCCTTGGCATACTCGCTGGCGCCCAGCATGGAGGACTCGATGTGAATGTGTCCATCCAAGAAACCCGGTGCCGCGTACTGCCCTTCTCCGTCTACCACCACCGTCTTCTCTCCGATACAATGATCTGCTTGTCCCACATAAGCGATTCGTCCGCAGGATACGGCAATATCCTTATGCTCCTCAATCTCTGCCGTACATACATTGATCAGGCGCACATTTCGAATCACCAGATCCGCAGCTTCCTTTCCCTGCGCTACCGCCGCCAACGTTCTGGTAGCCTGCCACAGCGGCATCTTACAAAACACGTTCAACATCCTTACAACCTCCCTTATGATTTATATTTCACCTGCATCTTCACATATAAAAGATTCTCCGGACTCGACAAGGAGACATAGGCCCCCTCCTCTCCACATGCGAAGGACGGCAGGATATGATCTCCCAGATGGGCCGAATGTTTATATTCTACCATGACTTCTTCTACGCAGGACAGATCCGGCACAAAAGAACACGCCATCTCCGCGAAACGGCTATTGTTCACATGTCCATTGGTATCAATGTCAAAGCGGCTGACCGGAAACGCTTCCTCCGTCACCTGTGCCTTTCCTCTGGGGCGGTGCAGCGGGAACGGTGCTTTTCCGCTGACCTGGAAAGCATCTGCCATTTCGGGCGACACATCCGCCATCGTTTGATCCGACTGACGGAGCAATGCCCACCAGGAATCCGCCTCCGCCAACACTTCCCCCTGCGCTGAAAGTATGCGAAATCCACGTTTTCCTATACTGCCGTAAAATTGATACGGCCATGTCTCCACTGTCAACGCCTCATTCCAACGAATCCCGCGTCCCAGTTTTACGTCCCAGCACATGACAACCCAGCACAGATCCAACTCCGCCATGCGGTCCATATCATAACCTACCGCGGCCGCGTTCATGACTGCCGCGTTCTGCAAATAGTTCAGGATCGCGGGAATTTTCACCCGGCCCTGTGCATCCAAGTCTTCATAGCGCACGACCGTTTGATAAGTGTACATCGCAACCTCCTTGCCATAAAACAAAAAGCAAACCACACCCTGTCTTGCGGGGGCGCGATTTGCCATTGCTCATACCAGTTTTTTCATCTCATCAGGCCAACTTCGCCTTAGCGGTCTCTACCAGGCTGGTAAATCCAGCAGGATCATTCACTGCGATATCCGCCAGCACCTTACGATCCAGTGCAACCTCCGCCAGCTTCAATCCATACATGAAACGGCTGTAGGAGATGTCGTTCAGCCGGCATGCCGCGTTGATACGGGTGATCCACAGCTTGCGGAAGTCACGCTTCTTCATACGGCGTCCTGCATACGCAAAACGCTGTGCGCGCATCACAGCCGCCTTTGCGGAACGGTACTGCTTAGAACGGCTTCCATAATAACCTCTTGCCAGCTTCAATACTCTTTTATGCTTCTTACGAGCGTTTAAGGCTCCCTTTACTCTTGCCATTGTAATTCCTCCTTGAAAAATATAAGATCCGTATTGTGAGAATACCCGCCTATTACAGGTACGGCAGGATCTTCTTCATAACCTTCTCGTTTGTGGCGTCCATCATGGCTGCCTTACGCAGGTTCCTCTTTCTCTTTGTCGTCTTCTTCGTCAGAATATGGCTCTTATTCGCCTTAAATCTCTTCAGCTTACCTGTACCTGTAACGGCAAACCGCTTTGCAGCTGCTTTCTTCGTCTTAATCTTCGGCATCGTAATTCCTCCTTAAAAATGATCGAACCTTATGCCCTTCGCTTTCATGAAGGGCATATCTATGCTAAACGCGTGAGAAAACTTTCTCAGCGCTTGGGCATCAAAAACATTACCATACTGCGGCCTTCCATCTTGGGCGGCTTCTCCACTTCCGCCACATCCGCGATACTCTGTACAAACTGATCCAAAACAACCCGACCAACCTCTGTACGAGTCATTTCACGGCCCCGGAACCGAACAGATACCTTCACCTTATCCCCGTTCTGCAGGAACTTGGCAGCCATCTTGGCCTTGGTATTCATATCATGATCCTCAATGTTGGGAGACAGACGCACTTCTTTGATCTCAATAACCTTCTGTTTCTTTTTGGCTTCTTTTTCGCGCTTGGCCTGTTCGAAGCGATACTTCCCATAGTCCAGGATCTTGCACACCGGCGGCTTTGCCTGCGGGGCAATATTTATCAGATCCAGATCCTTCTCCTGGGCAATCCGCAATGCCTCTTTCGTGGGCATAATCCCAAGCTGCGTTCCGTCTGCATCGATCACGCGAACCTCACGCTCGCGAATCTCCTCATTAATCAATAATTCGCTAATGGTCGGACACCTCCATATATTCTTGAAACCACCGCAACAAAAAAGCGGACCATAGAAGTCCGCTATATATACAGAGACACCACAACCTCTGCCACATACTATATCAACCCTCTGCATATCTCAATGGGAAGGTGAGAAGCGGAAAACTTCTACTTGTTTCATACTTTATGGAGTATACACGATTCGGCAGATACTGTCAAGTGTTTTTTGAAAAAATTTACGCATTCGCGGCAAGCCACGTTTTCAGCTTTTCCAAGGACGCCTCCACGTCCTCCCGTCCCATATCATAGACGGTCTGCAGCTTCTCGGGATCATGCTCCATGCGGCCGACCAGAAGCGGCTGATGCGGGCGAATCACGAAGATTTTCCCCTGCTTTTCCCACTCCCGAATCTTCTGCAGGGTCCGATTATAGACTACCGGGCGCTTTTCCAACGCCTTCGCAAAGGCCGGATATTTCCGATATACAAGGTATTCCGGATGCAAATGGCTCTGTTTTTTCATATACCCGTCGTGCTGTGTCAGCACAACCACGCTTCTTGAAAAGCCCAATTTTGACGCTGCGCGCACGGGTATGCTGTCACAACAGCCGCCATCCAGCAGTTTCTTCCCTTCAAACTCCACAATATGGGAGACGTAGGGCATCGAAGCCGAGGCCCGCAGAAGATCCATCTGACGCCTGGGATCCGTCAAGCGCAAATACTCTGCCTTTCCCGTCTCCAGATTGCTGCAGACCACATAAAACTCCATGGGAGATTTCTCAAAGGCCTCATAATCAAAGGGATCCAGCCTCTCCGGCAGATCCTTATAGCAGAACTCCCGTCCCACCAGATCTCCTGTATGAATCAGACTCCAGACGCTCATGAAGCGCTTATCCGCACAGTACTTTCTATAATAACGAATGCTTCTGCCCTTCTGTCCAGAGACATAGGTAGAACCATGAATCGCGCCTGCCGAGACTCCAATGACCCCATCCAGACAGATTCCCTGCTCCATGAACACATCCAGCACGCCGGCCGTATAGATGCCTCGCATCCCGCCGCCTTCCAAGACCAAACCTGTTTTCATTCTACTTCCAATCCTTCTTCTTCACTCGTTCGATTCCCAGTTCCTGCTCCGGTTTTGTCGGGACGGAGACGGCCGGCAATTTGGCATCGTGCAGATTCTTCCGAATCACAATGCCGGACTCGCCTATGGCGCCCAGGCTGATGGGCAGGGGTAACTTCCCCATATAGGCTCTCATCAGAGCCACAGCTCCAAAACAAAGAAAGGTAAAGACCGTTCTTCTCTCATTCGGCCGAATGACGATCACCACCGAGAACAACAGATAGAACACGCAGAGTACCAGGAACAGCTGCGTATCCGGCCAGAGGCCCAGCAGCGTCCCAAACGTGACGGCAATCGCCTTGCCGCCTCGCCCCCGATGAAACGCCGAGAAGGCGTGTCCCGCCACAGGCGCCGCCAGAATCAGGGCCGCCATCATATCCTGCGCCTTCACAAAACGCATGGCCAAAAATACCGGCACAAACCCTTTCCCAATATCACAGACGAGACACACGATTCCCAAAGGTACGCCCGCGTATTTCATCACATTCGCCGTACCCGGATTATGGTCCTCACTGATTTCCATAATATTGATCCGTTTGAAATGCCAGGGTAAATACTGGCTATATAAGATGCTTCCGCTCAGAAACCCCAGCAAAACAAACGCTATGGGCAGCAGATTCATACTCAAACCTCCCAGTCTACGGATACACTGCTTTCCGCCACAGCGTGCATATGCTTCTTGACCACGCTGCAGTGATACGGATCATTCTGATACGCATCCAGCGCGTCCCGATCCGGAAGCGTCACCTCCAGATGGATATCATAGGAACGAGCAGAATGCAGAAAATCCACCCCCACCTCGATATCCTGCAGCATCGGCACATTGCCTTTCATAGAAAGCAGGATCTCCTGCGCTTTCTTACACTCTTCCAGACTATTATCCTTCAGCTTAAAGCATACTACGTGTTTTACCATCGGTATTCCCTCCTTATAATATATCAATAAATCATGCGGATGGCGTGCGGCAGACTCTGGATGTCGGCCTCTTTCACGCCCTCTTCATACTCTCCGTCCAAAGACCAGGGCTGCTGTTCCGGCAGTGTCATCCGAATCTCGCTCGCCTGGAAGAAGTCCATGACCTCCGGATCATAGTGTTTACTGGTAAGGGACATCGCGAGTCTTGTGAGCGAGTCAGCTGACTTCAGCGGCTTGATCAATACGACTTCAAACTTGCCGTCCCGCAGATCCACCAGTTTGGGATCCAGCTTAACAATCCCACCGATGGACGTCGCATTGCTGATACTGCCATAGATATATTCTCCCTCTATGGTCTGTCCATCCGCCTCTAACCGCACCGGATAGGTTTTGATGTTCAAGAGTTCTTTCATCCCTTCCATCACATAGGCCGCGTGACCAAAGATGTTCTTCACAGCCTGCGGAGCTGAATAGGAAGATGCGGAAAACATGCCAAATGAAGCCACATAAGAGAAATATCGGCCGTTGAAGGACCCCAGATCCAGTTCGTGGGGCAGCCCACAGACCGCCGCCTCCGCTGCCTTGCCCAGATCCTTTGCCAGACCGAGTCCAGCCGCGAAATCATTCGTCGTACCGGCGGGTATATATCCGAGCTCCTTCTTTCCTTCTGTCTGCATGAGTCCTGAGATCACCTCGTTCAGCGTCCCATCCCCACCGCAGCAAACCAGCCGATCATAATCTCCCCGCAGCTCCTTCACGAGCTCCGAAGCCTGTGCTCTGCGCTGTGTGGTCACCACCGTCACCAAACATCCCAGTGCATTCATCCGCTTCACAATGTCCATAAGCCCCGTCTTCGCCTTCAGCTGTCCTGCAGCCGGGTTGACAATCAGAAGCACTTTCATTCGCTCCTGCACGCGAATCCCTCCTTTCCTCTATAGATGTTCCTATTGTACCGTTCTTCCCTTCAAAAATCAAGAGAAAAATCCAAAATAAAATTTTATTTAGTATCTTGCATTATACAGTATCTTGTGCTATACTCTCATACAGAAGGAGGGATTCCCCATGCATCTACATCCATTTGGTTATCCGATTGTATCCACACACCGCCGGCTTCTCCAACATGCCTGGCAGCAAGACCGCGCACTCTTCGGCTACTGCTTTCTCTATACACTGGCAGCCGCCTTCTATCCGTTTCTGGCCGTCCTGGTTCCTCGATATCTTCTTGCGGAACTGACTCGTCCAGAAGGTGCTCGTATCCAGGCTCTCCTCGTCATTCTGGTCGTGTTTTTCTCGTTATCCAGCGTCCTGGGCTTCGTCCAGCACATCATCCGCGGACACTGCAAATACCGTTTTACTCTGCTGCGGTTGAACTATGCCGGGGAGCTTTGCCATAAACTGATGACCATCGACTATCGGTATATGGAAGATGCCCATTTCTTCGATCAGTATAATCAATCCTTCGAGGCCGTTCAAAACAACGATAATGGGATCGAAGGGAATTACAGCAAGATGTTCGAAGCCCCCTCGCAGATCATCACCATCCTGATCCTAGTCCTTCTGATCGGAAGCCAGAGTCCGATTCTGCTCCTGGGCCTGCTGCTGCATCTGTTCATTTCCTTTTTAGTACAACAGCAGAGTCTGCGCTACGCCTTTACACGCCGCGAAGAGATCGGCCATCAGTACCGCCGGCAAAACTATTACGCGAATACGTCTTCAGACTTTAGCTATGGTAAGGACATTCGACTGTATCATTTGGCTGATCGGATTCTGGCGCATTTCTCTACAGCCATCCAGGGGTATACGCAGATCATCCGACAGATCGAGAACCGTAAACTTCTTTTCTCGCTGGCTTCGCTGTGTACCCTCCTTCTCAGCGACACGCTGACATACGGCATCCTGTCTCTTCAGGTATGGCAGCAGCAGATCACCATCGCAGACTATTCCATGTATATAAGCGCGATCCTGAATCTGACCTCCATTGCCACGCTGTTTCTGACCTCGTTGGCCTCCCTCGTGCAGGATGGACAGTATATCCATGACTTCTTCCGTTTATCCGACGCATCCCTGACGGCGGCCCGCGGAAACCATCCCGCCTTTCGTTCCGGTACACTGCGCGTCGAATTCCGAGATGTATCCTTCCGGTACCCGGGCACTGATCGAGACGTGATCCGTCATTTGAATCTGACGATCGAACCGGGAGAGCGCCTGGCCATCGTCGGCATCAATGGCGCCGGAAAAAGCACGCTGGTCAAGCTGATGATCGGTCTCTTCGACCCCACAGAAGGACAGATCCTGATCAATGGGGTTCCCACCACCGATTTTTCTCGGGAGGCACTGCAGGAAATGTTCTCTGTTGTCTTCCAGGACATTCACGTGATGGCTTTCTCCCTGCGGGAAAATGTGACCTGTCAGACAGGTACATCCAATGACCAGCGGGTCCTTGCTGCTCTTCAGGCCGCTGGCCTGGGCGAAAAGCTGGCCTCCCTTCCCAAAGGGCTGGATCAGGTGATGCTCAAGATCATCGATCCGGAAGGCACCGAATTTTCCGGCGGCGAAAGCCAGAAACTGGCGATTGCTCGTGCCCTGTACAAGGATGGCCGTATGGTCATCATGGATGAACCCACCTCCGCACTGGATGCTCTGGCCGAAAAAGATATCTATCAGCGGTTCGATCAGTTGATTCAGCATAAGACCGCGGTCTATATCTCTCATCGCCTGTCCAGCACCCAATTCTGCGACAAGATTGCCCTGTTTAATGAACAGGGACTGGCCGAATACGGTACCCATAAGGAACTGATGGCTCTTCATGGCGAGTATTATCACATGTTCACCGTGCAGGGCCGATACTATCAGAAAGGAAGCGTAAGTCATGAATACCTGGAACAAGATTAAGCTGTTTGCCTCCCTCGCTTACGAGATTTCTCCCGTCTATATCCTGGTTCTTTTCCTGCGTTCTTTCAGCTCTGCCGGACAGATTTTCGGAAATGTCATATTTCCCAAGTATCTGATCGATGAGCTTATGGGCGCGGCTCGTCCTTCCTGCCTGCTGCTTTTCGTCGGCCTCATCGTCCTGTCCAACGGTCTGTTCTACCTGCTGAACCGTCTGTTGGACCGTACCCACAGAATTTATCAACAGGATGTATCCGCTAAGATGTGGCAGGCGTTATCCGCTAAGATCATGCGGCTGCCCTACCCCTACCTGGAGGATCCGGAATACCTGGATCTCAAGGAACGGGCCATTTTCGTTCTGACCAGTCAGGGCGCCCTTCAGCAATTAATTCAGTATACGGGAGAAATGCTGAAAAACCTCTTCACGCTCCTGGGCCTCGTGGTTCTCATGTTTACTCTCAGCCCTTTCTATGTTCTGATCCTGCTGGTCATCACCTCGCTGAGCTTATGGGTATACCGACACTTCATGCACTATGAGGCACAGATGTATCAAGCCATACTGCCCTATAATCGTCGTCTGGGATACTATACCAATCTGACGTTGGAAGCGAAGCTGCAGAAGGATATCCGTCTCTATCAGATGGCCCCCATGCTGACCGAGAAGGTTCTCGACTATAATCAGAAGATCTGCCAGGAATGCGTGGCGTTTAGTCAGAAATTTGGACTGCGAGACGGTATTCTCAGTATCCTGAACGATCTGCTGGCTGTCATTGCCTATGGCTACACGGCCCTTCGCGTCATCCCCGGCTTGTCACCGGCCCCTCTTTCTCTGGGTTCTTTCACCATGTACGCTTCTTCGGCCATGCAGTTTTCCACGGCTATCCGCAGCCTCTGGGAGAACTTCTTTCTCATCCTCCAGATGCTGGGATATCTGGATCCTTTTGCCCAGTTTATGGCGCTGCCGGAAGAAGAGAATCAGCCGGGCACCCTTCCCTTTACCGGACCGATTCGTTCGATTCGTTTTGAAAATGTCTCTTTCTCCTATCCCAAGAGTGATCGGCTGGTACTGGACCATGTCTCCTTTTCTGTGAAAGAAGGGGAAAAAATCTCGATTGTCGGTCTCAATGGCGCCGGCAAGACAACACTCGTCAAACTGTTATGCCGGCTCTATGAACCTACGGAAGGTACCATCTATATCAATGATGTGGATATCCGCCGTTATGAGTCTGCAAGCTATCTGCGCGAGATTGCCGCCGTTTTCCAGGATTACAAACTCTTCGCCTATTCCCTCGAAGAAAACATCACCTGTAAGGATCTGGGTGCTGACACGCCAGGCGCCATGAAGCGCGCCCATGAAGTCGGCCTAGAACCCGTCATCCAGAAACTGCCTCATGGGCTGTCTTCCTTCTATGGCAAAGACTATGATGAAGAGGGAGTCCAGATCTCCGGCGGCGAAGGCCAGAAAATCGCCATCGCGCGTGCTTTATATAAAGACGCCTCTCTGGTGATTCTGGATGAGCCCACCTCGGCTCTGGACCCCCTGTCGGAAGCCAAAATCTATGAAGATTTTCATCATACCGTCCAGGGCAAAACCGCCCTGTATATCTCCCACCGCATGTCTTCCAGCACCTTCTGCGATAAGGTTCTGGTGCTCGACCATGCGAAAGTCGCCGCCTTTGCACCGCATCAGGAACTGATGCAGGATACGGAAAGCCTGTATTATCAGCTCTTCACCGCGCAGGCAGAAAATTACGAAACCACCGATTTGGCATAGGCCAGGCGCTCCGCGCCATCTGCCAGGTGGATGATGCCGCAGTAGGTAAAGCCATTCTTGGTGAGAAAATTCTGCATGACATAATTGTCCCGATGCGTGTCGATCCGCAGATTATGCCCCTGCGCCTCGCACCATTTCAGGCAGAATGTTGCCCCGCCCTTCACCCGGCTTGTGATGCGGTGGATGACCGCATAAGGCTCATGATCCGGCCAGCTGCCCTGCTCGATCACCCGATAGGTAGGATCTTCCCCTACACGATAGAAAAACACCGCGCCGATCTTCTGATCCTCCTCGCATACATAGAGACATCCCGCCGCTATGTCCGCGAGGAGGATCTCTTTCTGCGGATATCCGCCGCTCCACTGCTCCTGATTCCCATGGGCCCGCATGAACTGCCGGGCCTCCTCATAAATATCCATCAACGCGGGAAGATCTGTCTCCACGGCTCTTCGAATCTCCATCCTCTTCTCTCCCTTCTCAAAATCCCAGCACTTCTCCGACCAGAATCACCTTGATCTTACCTGCCGGCCGACTGATCCTGGTCACACTGATATACGCGCAAATGCAATCCTGCGCCGTACAGTCCGCGCAGGCTCCTGTATGCGCGCAGGGCGTGTCCGGCAAAAATCGCTGGGCATTGGTAGGCGCCGCCAGATGCCTGGCCCTGCGCACCGCATCCTCCACCGTGGCCACCGCCTTATTCAGACCGATCACCAGAATCACATTGGTGGGACCATAGATCATGGCCGCTACCCGATTCCCGTTTCCATCAATATTCACAAGCTGTCCGTCCTCACTGATCGCATTACTGCTGCCCAGGAACGTATCCGCTAAGAGCGCCTTCCTCATGAGACTGACACGTTCCTCCGGCGTCCGCGCCGTATCCCGGTCGATGACCGAATACCGTCCGCTTCGCATCTCCCGCAGCAATCCGATCTGAGAAAGCGTCTCCGATCCACCCCAGGAAATCACATGCCCTTCTGGGATCAGCGACAGCGCCTTCTCCTTCGCCTCCTCTCCCGTCGCACAATAATACGCCTCGAAATGCCGTTTTTTCAGGGCATCCACGATTCTCGCGCCCAGTTTCTCATTCCGCAGTCTTTCCGCTTCTGTCACCGTTTTTCGCTCCTTTCTGAAAATACAAATTGCTTTTCCCTACCGTCTGTGGTACCATCAAGACGGAAAGGAGGCATGTATCATGTCATTTCACTATCAATGCTGTACACAGCAAGATCTCACCACATGGGGATTTCAGGAACAGGTCTATAACCGCACCCGCATTGAACCCTGTCCTGGAGGTTATGTACTGCACGTCAATCCTCCGGTCCCGCTGAAGTCCCCTCTGGGATCTTTTCATCTATATACTGATTTTCAACGCGTTCTGCTTTTCCTACCATCGGGAAACCAAGACCCCCCCACGCTGCCTCCCAGCGAGGAAACGATTCCCCTAACCATTCTGCGTCTCCTGTTTCAGACGATTTCTCAGGATATGAATACATTGGAGCACATGGAGAGCCAGTTATCTACCCTGGAAGATTCCGTTTTCAGCAATCGGGAAGATCTGAATTTTTCTCGGCGCCTTATTCGAATCCGCCGCAATATCATCCATCTACGGCAATACTATGAGCAGATGATCGAGATTCTGGCCGTCATGGAAGAATCCAAACTTGCTCATGAGGGAGAGGAACTGACCTGGCTACATCGTCTGGACCGACGATGTGACCGTCTTTTCTCCCTGCTAACGGATTTACGAGAATATTCACTGAACGTTCAGGATGCCTATCAGTCCAAAAACGATTATAATCTCAACAACCTGATGAAAACACTGACCATTCTGACTACCATTATGCTGCCACTGCAACTCATCACCGGCTGGTTCGGTATGAATCTCATGATGCCGGAATTCGAGTCCCCACTCGCCTATCCCATCGTCATCATTCTCTGTATCGTGATTATTCTTCTCTGTACCTTCTTCTTCAAGAAGAAAAAATGGTTATAATCCTTCCTGCAGTCCCTCGGCCAGAAATGCGTCATATGTCAATCTGTTTCCCGCGATGACCGGATTAGGCTCTAAAATCCGAAGGGGCGTACCATCCGGCCGGCTCACCCGTCCTCCCGCTTCTTCAATCATCAGTGAGGACGCCGCAAAATCCCAGGGCTGCAGTACCAATTCAAAGTCAAACTCACACTGTCCCGCCGCAATGGCGCACAGGTCCAGCGCCGCCGAGCCGCTGCGGCGAATATCCGCCGCTATGTCAAAGAGCCTCTTGGCAAGCCGAAAAGATGGCTCCGCCAGGCTCGGGTCATAGGGTGACGTACCGAAACAGATGAGCGCCTCTTTCATCGGCCGGCTGCTCACATGGATCGGCTCGCCATTCCGATAGGCGCCCCGTCCCCGCGCAGCGCTGAACACCTCTTCGGTATATGGATTATATACCACGCCATACTCTATCTTCCCGTTCTGCGCCAGGGCAATGGAAATGGCGCTGTGCCGGTATCCATGAATAAAGTTCGTTGTACCGTCGATCGGATCCACGATGAAGACCAGTGCGGTCTGCTCCGGCCGATCGTTTCCTTCCTCTCCCAGAAAATCCGCCTCCGGACAGATTCTTTGTAATGCCTGCCGCAGATTCTCCTGCACCGCCATGTCATACTGTGTGACGAAATTAGCAGACCCTGTCTTTTCTTTCACATCGATCGATGCCTTCTCTGCTTCCAGCATGATCTTGCCCGCCTGACGGGCCGCTTCTATGATCTCTTCCAACATACTGATCTCCCTCCTGTCGGATTCATCTTAACACAGATTTTCGCATCTTGCAATGGATTTCTCGGCTTGACAAACCGTCTGTATGATCCTATAATGGTTCTGTCTCAAATTCTGACGGAACGAGGAATGATTATGAAAGCACTGATCTGTCGTGTGATTTTATTTTTTTTGTATCGAGGCATGCGCGTGCTTGAGGTCTATGATCCGGTTTTACGCCAGGAGCTTCTGGATCTACCGCAGGGACTGACCTTCGGGATCCGTACCTCGCCCCATCCCGGCGCCCCCAGCATCGTCCTGGTGAATGGCGCTAAGGGCCTGAGGAAAGGAAAATCCTGGGAGATGCCTCATGTCCTGATTACCTTCAAGAGTCTTTCACTGGCCGTTCGCGTCCTGATCGGACTCGACAGTATTGCCGATGCCTACGCACAGCACAGTTTCACCCTGCAGGGCAACATCAATGCCGCCATGGGGTTTGTCCGTGCGATGGAGATCACAGAAGGATATCTGTTTCCCTCTTTCTGGGCTAAGCGCATTCTAAAGCGCCTGCCTAAAAAAAGAATTCCCACGCTGGGCGTCTATGTGTTTGCCCTTCTGGGACTATGAAAAGGAGTTTTTGTATGCTGCCTGCCTATTATGAATTTCAAAATGCTGTAAAAATCTGTTCTGGGTTGCTGGCGTTGGATCGTCTGTCTTATGAGCTGCATTCCTTACACGCCAAGGCGCCCCTTGTATTATCCGATGCTACGCTGCGCAAACTAGGTCTGTTGGATCATGTACTATCTGCCATGCCGGATATCACCCCCGCCTGTGTCTATACGGATATTCCGGCGGACAGCGGCGTCTCTGTTGTGGATCATATCGCCCAGTTATATCGCGAAAATGAATGTGACAGTATCGTGGCCGCAGGCGGCGGCTCTGTACTGGATACGGCGAAGGGTGTGGCTCTGCTCATCGCCCAGGGCGCCTCTCATATCAAATCACTCATGGGCTGTGACACATTGGATCGCGGCCACCGCGTCCCTTATATCGCGATTCCGACGACTGCCGGCACAGGATCTGAGGTGACCGCGGTCGCAGTCGTATCCGATCCTGTGCATCAGGTCAAGTTGGAATACATTTCCACACACCTGATGCCGGATGTGGCGATCCTGGACGTCCGGATGACACAGTCTCTGCCCCCCAGGATCACCGCTTCCACCGGTATGGACGCGCTTTGTCATGCTATTGAGGCATTTTCTTCTACCCAGAAAAATCCGCTGAGCGATGCTTACGCCATCGCCTCGATCCGCCTAATCATGGAGAATCTGGAAAAGGCGGTGCGCCATCCCCATGACAAACAGGCCCGGCTCGCCATGGCCAACGCAAGCCTGCTCGCTGGTTCTGCTTTCAGCAACAGCATGGTGGGCGGCGTACACGCCATCGGTCATGCTACCGGCGGTCTCTGCCATGTCGCCCACGGGGATGCTATGGCCATTCTTCTTCCTTATGTCATGCGTTTTAACGAAGATTGCCTGCAGGATATCTACAGCGAACTCCTGCTATATCTGGGTGGGCCGGAACTCTACAGCCAAACCGCACCGGCAAGACGGGCTCGTGAGGCGATTCACTGTGTACGCCGATTGGCAAAACGTCTGAACCGGATATCCGGTCTGCCGTTGCGTCTGCAGGATACAGGCCGTGTCAAGGCGGAGGATCTGCCGCTGATTGCTGAAGCGGCCGTCAATGATGGCGCCATGATTGCGAACCGCAAGGCCATCACGCAGAAAGATGCCTTGAAGATTCTGATGCATGCCTATTAAAATCAAAAGGAGGATGCCCCTATGAATACTGCTGCTATTGTTCGTCGTCAACGCGCCTTTTTTGAGACGGGTTGGACCCGGGATCTATCCCATCGCCTGAGTGCTCTGCGTCGCCTAAAACGCGGCATCAAGGACATGCGCGAGGATATTTACAAGGCTCTCTCGCAGGATCTGGGCAAGAGCCGGGCGGAAAGCTATATGTCCGAGGTGGGCATGGTGCTGTCGGAGATCAGTTATATGGAGAAGCATCTACTCTCCCTGTCCCGTCCTCGACTGGTGCCTACGCCGCTGGCACAATTTCCTTCTGCCAGTTATATCCTGCGGGAGCCCTATGGCACCGTGCTGATCATGAGTCCCTGGAACTATCCCTTCATGCTGGCGCTGGAACCTGCGGTGGATGCGATCGCAGCCGGAAATACCGTGGTCATCAAACCCGGATCCTATTCTTCTGCCACCAGCCAGGTTCTTGAAGATCTCATCACCACGTACCTGCCGCCGCAGCTGGCGGCTGTCATTCAGGGAGTCCGTGATGTCAATCAGGATCTGTTGGATCAGAAATTTGATTACATCTTCTTTACCGGCGGCAAGACGGTCGGTCGGCTGGTCATGGAAAAGGCCGCTGCGCATCTGACTCCCATCACGCTGGAGCTGGGCGGCAAGAGTCCTTGTATTGTAGATGCGTCCGCCAACTTGAAAGTAGCGGCGCAGCGTATCGTATTCGGCAAGTTCCTGAACCTGGGACAGACCTGTGTCGCCCCCGATTATATTTTGGTGCATGAAAGTGTGAAAAAGCCATTGCTGCTGGAACTGAAGATCGCGCTGCGCAAACAATTCGGAGACAATCCGCTGGCCAATCCAGATTATGGTCATATCATCAACGAGAAGCATTTTAAGCGTCTGCTGGGCCTTCTGGAAGGAGAGACCCCTTATGTGGGCGGACAGCATGACGGTGTGAATCGCATCGCGCCCACGATTCTGGATCAGGCTACGCTGGATAGTCCTGCCATGCAGGAAGAGATCTTTGGTCCTATTCTGCCGGTACTCACCTTCCGCACTTGGCCAGAAGCACGCGCCATCATCCAGCAGAATCCTACTCCGCTGGCCCTGTACCTCTTCACTGAGAAAGACAGTGTGAAAAAATGGGTGCTTCACCATATCCAGTTCGGCGGGGGCTGCGTCAATGATACCCTGATCCATCTGGCGACGAGTCACATGGGCTTCGGCGGTGTCGGTACCAGCGGCATGGGTTCGTATCACGGAAAACATGGTTTCGATACCTTCACCCATGATAAGAGCATCGTGGATAAGGCTACTTGGCTTGATCTGCCGGTGCGCTATCAGCCCTATCATCCCATCAAATATCTGATGCTGCAGTTTTTCCTGCGATAAATATGGCGATGTGGTCTTTTCTGCGAAAATATCCCGTATTATGTGTATCAGCTCTTCTGACACTTTTCTCTATGGTTCTTGTGCCTCCGGACAGCACATATCTGGGATATCTGGATTTTCAGGTGCTCTGTCTCCTGTTCTGTCTCATGGCTGTCATTCAGGGCTTGGATTCTCTGCAGATGTTTCAGCAGCTGGCAAACTGGCTGCTGAAACATATTCACTCCCTGCGCGGATTATATCTGGTACTGGTTTTCCTGCCTTTTGTGAGTTCTATGCTGCTTACCAACGATGTGGCGCTTTTGACTTTTGTGCCTTTCGCGCTTTATCTGCTGCGCCTGGTACAGGCCGAAAAACATAAAATCTTTGTGGTCGTGCTGCAGACCGTAGCCGCCAACATTGGCAGTATGCTGACCCCCATCGGGAACCCGCAGAATCTGTATCTCTATACAGAATTCGAATGGGATCTGCTCTCCTTCCTGAGAATCACCGCGCCGCCTGTTTTCCTAGTTGCCATCCTATTGCTGCTTGGCTCCTTTTTCTTGCCCAAGCAGCAGATTCATGTCACGCCGGCGGCTCCCAGCAGCTTTTCTCGCCTTCATATGATCGTATACGTCCTGTTATTTTCGGGATGTCTGCTGACGGTGCTGCGCCTGATTCCCTATCAGCTTATCACTGTGCTGGTTCTTCTGGCCTTTCTTCTGCTGGCGCGTCCGCTGCTGCGTAAGGTTGATTATGGTCTTCTGCTCACTTTTGTCTGCTTTTTCATCTTTTCCGGGAACCTTTCCCGGCTCGGCGGATTGCGGGACTTTCTGGCTTCTCTGATGGAATCATTTCCACTGGGGGTTCCCGTGTGGACCAGTCAAATCATCAGCAATGTGCCCGCTGCGCTCCTGCTCTCTCCCTTCACGCAGGATCCCTCTGCGCTGCTTCTCGGTGTCAATCTGGGAGGTTTGGGGACGCCCATTGCCTCTCTGGCCAGCATGATCTCACTGCAGCTTTATGGCCGGGAGAAGGATGCTCGCACCGGATCCTATCTGTTGTTTTTCAGCCTCGTAAATTTCGGGCTCCTGTTGCTTTTGATGGGTCTGTCATATCTTCTGTAACTCAAAGGAATCTTACATATGCGTCACAAAAATGATCTGGGCAAGGATCCGATCCGTGCCCTTGTCTTTCGTTTGGCGATCCCCACGATGATCGCCCAGTTTGTCAATGTACTTTACAGTATTGTGGATCGAATCTATATTGGAAATATCCCTCTCGTCGGGGATCAAGCACTTGCTGGGGCCGGTGTATGCGGCCCCATTGTCACGCTCCTATCTTCTTTCGGAACCCTGGTAGGGCTGGGCGGCTCTATCCCCCTAGCCATGAAAATGGGAGAAGGCAATCAAAAAGAAGCGCGCCAGATTCTCTCTAACAGTTTTTGCATGCTGACTTGCCTGGCTGTCCTCCTCACGATCAGTTTTCTCCTCATGAAAAATCAGCTTCTCTGGTGGTTCGGAGCCAGCGAGACGACCTTTCCCTACGCGGATACTTATCTCACCATCTATACCGCCGGGACTTTCTTTGCTTTGATGGCTGTGGGCATGAATTACTTCATCACCTGTCAGGGATTTGCCGCCATGGGTATGATCTCCGTCCTGATCGGCGCCATTTCCAATATTATTCTTGATCCCATATTCATCTTTGCCCTGAATATGGGTGTGGCTGGCGCCGCGGTGGCCACGGTCATCTCGCAATTTCTTTCCTGTCTTTTTGTCCTCTCCTTCCTGTTCAGTAAAAAGCCGCCTGTACGGATCAGTTTTGGTGGATACAGCTTACGCCTCATGTGGCGAATTGCTTTTATCGGCTTGTCGCCCTTCCTGATTTTGGCAACGGATAGCGTCATGGTTATCACACTTAATACCGTATTGCAGCGCTTCGGCGGCCCTGTAGAAGGCGATCAGCTGATCACCTGTGCCACCATTGTGCAGAGTTACTTTATGCTGATCTCCTCTCCTATGTGCGGCATCACCGGTGGAACGCAAGCGATTCTGAGTTATAATTATGGCGCGAAGCAGACTGCTCGTGTTCTATCCGCCGAAAAGTGGACACTCTGCCTTTGCCTCTCCTTTACAACCATCATGACGATCCTCTCCTGGACCATTCCCCATCTCTTTGCCCAGCTTTTCAGTTCGGATCCTACGATCATACAGCTAGCCGTCTGGGGAATTCATGTGTATACCTTTGCTATGATCCCCGTCAGCACACAGTATACCTTTGTCGATGGCTTTACGGCTGTCGGACGCACGAAGACCGCCCTCTTTCTGTCCATGTTCCGAAAAACAGACTACTGCCTGCTGACCATCTTGCTTCCCTTCTTCTGGGGAGCTCGAGCCGCCTTCTATGCAGAACCCATCGCAGACATCGTCGCAACCATCATGTCTACCACTGCCTTCCTGCTGATTTTCAAACGCCATCTGCAAAGAAGACAGCTGGAATGGTAAAAATAAGGTTCCCCGTGTGGGAGCCTTTTTTATTAGAAATACAATCCCGAGGTGATGATAGTGTGTGTCGCGTGGTATCATCACCTCGGGGCGTTTCGGGGCCGCCAAGGCGTAAAATCCTGGTTTTTGATGATACTATGTGTCGCGTAGTATCATCACCTCTGGGCGTTTCGGGGCGCCACGGCGAAAAATCCTGGTTTTTGATGATACTATGTGTCGCCTAGTATCATCACCTCGGCGCGTTTCGGGGCCGCCACGGCGTG
>DBQQ01000026.1 GCA_002305315.1 Clostridiales bacterium UBA1390 | reverse complement strand
GCTCCTGCTCGACAGCGTATACTTGTATACTCAAAATGCCAGGGTCCGGGCTAGTTTCTACTCGGCAGCGTATACTTGTATACTCAAATTTCCAGATCCCAGGCTCGCTCCTGCTCTGCAGCGTATACTGTATACTCAAAATGCCGGGGCTCGGGCCTGCTCCTATTCGGCAGCGTATACTTGTATACTCAAATTCCCAGGACCTGGGCAGTTTCCCAGATGAAGGCGTATACTGTATACTCAAAAAACCAGAGCCCGGGCCATCTCCTGCTCGACAGCGTATACTGTGAGCTCCGACCCATTACTGATCGACAGCTTTTAGACGCTCAGCTGTACTTTCTCTTATAATATTGACGCAGTCCCCATTTTCCACCTGCCAACACAATCAGGATCGTCGTCAAGGTGTAGAAGACCTGCGGAGCTGCTAACATCGCCGCAAACCAATCTGCAATCATGATGCAAGGAATCCCCAGATCCACCAGAATTCCTCCACTTTTGTCATGAATCATCTGCTCTCGTTCATCTTGCTCTAAAATTCTGCTCTCTTCCATAAGTTCTCGGTTGTGAAGCAGTTTCCTGTAACGAACCAGGTAAACGATCAGATATACCAGACAGCCAAAAAACGCCAGGCCGCTGTAGGTTCTCATGAGAGATGTCATGTATCTGGAATCTCCCCATCCCAGTTCTCCAGACAGCACCATGAAAAAGATCATGACTGCTAGAAAAACGATGATACACCAGATTCTCAGACGAATCTGTTTTACATACCTTTTCATACTAATCCTCCTCTTCGCAATATTCAAATACCTCTTCAATCGACTTATGAAAGAAGCGTGCGATCTTAAACGCCAACGGCAGCGACGCGGTATACTTGCCTGTCTCGATGGACGTGATCGTCTGTCTGGTCGTCCCTACCGCATGGGCCAGTTTTTCCTGGGATAGATTATGGAGCTTACGCAGTTCCTGGATATGATTCTTCACGCAATTCCTCCTTTTGCAAAGTTCACTTTATATTTTCAGTATACACGATGTGCTTGATAATGTCAAGTAAACTTTGCATTTTTTAGTATCTCGATTTTCTTTACGGATGCTCTTTTTTCACGAAATTGTGATATACTGAATGCGTTCAAACACTTCATCAGAAGGAGGAGGCTCATGCAGAATACCATCGAAGATATCCGGCGTTTAGAACGCGAGTTCAAAGCCTGCCAGAAAGTATTGTCTGCTCTTGGAGACGAGACGCGTCAGCATCTGCTTTACATCATGATGCAGGGACAATGCAGTGGAAGCCGTGTGGTGGATATCGCCCTACAGACCAATCTTTCGCGCCCCGCCCTCTCTCATCATATGCAGATCTTGAAGGATGCCGGGATTGTCAAAAGCCGGAAGGAAAGCACCTATATATATTACTACTTAAATCCCGAGGCGGATCAGATCAACAACCTAGTCACTTTGTTTCGCGATATCCAGGAGATTATAAAGCGCGCTCCTGACAGAAGCGGTGAATTCTAACACATAATAAGGAGGACTCTACTATGGATGTTTTGCAAGCTATGAAGGAACGGCATTCTGTCCGTTCTTACACGGATCGCCCCATCGAAGGACGTATAAAGGATGATCTTTCTTCTTATATTGATGACTGTAATCGAGACAGTCAACTGCATATTCAGCTCGTCCTGGATGAACCAAATGCCTTCGATGGCTTTATGGCACATTATGGCAAGTTTGTCGGCGTCAGAAACTATATTGTTCTGGTCGGTAAAAAGAGCCCGGATCTCGAAGAGCGCTGTGGATACTATGGCGAGAAGATCGTTTTGCACGCGCAGACCCTGGGGTTAAATACCTGTTGGGTAGCCATGACTTACAGTAAAGGAAAAGCCAAATTTCAGCTGAATGCGAACGAAAAACTCTGTCTTGTCATCGCCATCGGCTATGGCAAGACGTCTGGGATCTCGCATACGTCGAAGCCCCGAGAAGCCGTCATGCGCGCAAATACGCCTCCAGACTGGTTTCTCCAGGGTATCGATGCAGCCCTTCTGGCGCCTACGGCCATGAATCAGCAGAAATTCACGTTTACTCTGGATGGAAACAAGGTGACTGCTAAGGCCGGAATGGGCTTCTACAGTAAGATTGATTTGGGCATTGCCAAATGTCATTTCGAACTGGGCGCTGGCGCCCAGCACTTCCAGTGGGCTTAATGGACAGAAAAACACCCTTTGCTTCTCAAAATACAGAGAAACAAAGGGTGCTTTTTTATTCGGCGAGATGGAAGATATCCACGATTTCCTCCTTGCCCAGAGGAATATAGTCCGGGAAGGTTCTCGTGCCAAAGAATGTGGCCTTCTCTGCCATTTCTTCGATCTGCGCTTCGGTTGGATCAATCCCCAACTCCTTCAGATGCGTGGGCATTCCCAACGATCTGAAGTATGCCTCCGTAGCCTGGATCCCCGCCAGCGCTGTATTTTCCGGATGTGCAAAGTCCATCTCCAGATTCCAGACACGTACAGCATACTGACAGAAACGATCCACCGCATACTTATAAATATAGCGGCACCAGGCGGGAAAGAGCACGGAAAGTCCTGCCCCGTGGGCCACCTGGTCAAACATTCCGGAAAGCTCATGCTCGATCTGATGCGCGCTCATGAAGTAGTCGCGGCCGAGTCCCGTCAATCCGTTATGGGATAAACTGCTGGCCCACATCAGTGTTGCCCTGGCGTCATAATCCGTGGGATTTTGATCCGCAACGCGTCCCGCAGCAATGACTTCCTTCAGGAGTCCCTCTGCCAGTCGATCTGTCAGCGGCGCTTCCCCATCCGTACTGAAATACCGTTCCAGCGTATGCATCATGATGTCCACCGTACCGCAGCCCGTCTGGAACTTGCTGACCGAATAGGTCAGTTCCGGGTTACAGATGGCGAAAAGCGGCCGCACCAAGTCCGAATTGAAGGACCGCTTGAGCCAGCCGTCCTCATTGGTGATCACGCAGGAAGAGCTCATTTCACTTCCCGATGCCGACAGTGTCAATACCACACCAATGGGCAGCGCCTTCTCCACGTCCTTCTCTCGATTCAGATAGATCCACGGATCGATCTCCGGCGCGGCAGCTCCTGCCGCCACACATTTCGCAGAGTCAATCACGCTGCCGCCGCCTACCGCCAGAATGAGTTCTGCCTTCTCCTGAACGCATATCCGGATGGCTTCTCGCGCCAGTGATAGTTTCGGATTGGGCTGTACTCCGCCGCACTCCACATAAGCAATGCCCGCTGCAGACAGAGATGTCTCCAGACGATCCAACAAACCCATTCGTTTGGCGCTTCCACCCCCATAGTGAATCATGATCTTATGATACCCATAAGAAGCGATGATTTGACCGATGTTTTCTTCCTTGCCATGGCCAAAGAAAACCCGCGTCGGTGCATAATACTCAAAATCCTTCATACCACATACCCCCTGATTTTGTAAACTCTATATAGAAATGGCGTCAATCCACAAACATGCAGATTGACGCTTATCATTTATTGACCAATCATTTTCGCAAGCTCATTGACTGCGTCTTGCTCATCTGGTCCTTCTGCCTGCAGACTTACTTCTTCGTCTTTGAGCATGCCCAGAGAGACGAGACCCATAATACTCTTCGCATTCACCTGTCTGTTCTCCATAATGATATAGATGCGGCTAGAGTACTTGTTCGCGACCTGTACAAACATCGCAGCCTGACGGGACTCAAGCCCTTCTTCCAGGGTGACTTTCACTTTTTTCTCTACCATTTTCTCTCCTCCTGATCTTTCTCATGCTTCATTTTTCTGCTCTTGACGCAGCTTCTCAGCCATCTGTGATAATTTACGAAGCCGATGATTTACGCCGGACCGGCCAACCGGCGGATCTAGCAGCCGTCCTAATTCCTGGAGGCTCTCGTCCTGATGCTCCAGGCGGATCCTGGCCATCTGCGCCAGGGGCGGCGGCAGCGATTCCCACCCCGAATGCTGAATCAAATACTCAATATCCTCCACCTGCTTCAGTGCCGCATTCACTACTTTCTGTAAGTTTGCGGCCTCACAGTTGACCGAACGATTGATCTGATTCCGCACTTCCTTCTCGATCCGGATATTCTCTAAGTCCATCAGGGCCGTATACGCCTGCATGACGTTCAGCAAATCCACGATCTGCTCACCTTCTTTTAAGTATAGAACATATACGCTTTGCTTTTTGCGATTCCTGACGATCATGCGAACATCCAGATCAAAATGGCGCATCATATCCTGCAGTGCCCCCTGGTGCTCCCGACAGTTCCCTACCAATTCCAGATGGTAGGTCTTATGCGGGTCCGCTAAGGATCCTTCGCCCAGAAAGGCGCCGCGTATATATGCCTGCTCGCTGCTCGATTTTGTAATGTGTTCTTCCGGAATACGACGAATATAGCGTATCTCCCCTGTCCGAGACAATAGTCCTAACTCGTCCAATATCCTCTGAACCAACGTCGGTTCCGTAAGCGACGCCAGATACTGCACCACTTCATGATGCTTTCCCATGCGTACGGAAACCGTCATCCTTATTCTAAACAATTTTTCCGCTAATGTAAAGACCTTTTTTATGATTGCCTCCTGTTCGCTTTGAATTTGTATAGACCGGCAATCCTCTGAAATATGGGCTGCCGTGTTTAAAATCGCCGCAAACTCCGCCAAAAGGCCCTCTTCGTCCGCGCCATACTTTTTGGATAGCTCGCTCTTCACACCCGCAGAAAAAGAGTGTTGACTCATGGATGTCCTTCCTTTCCATCAAGCTGACGTGGGCTTCGGCTCTTCTGCCACGTCCCGGTGATAACAAGAGGCATCCATGCCTTTCTGGCACAAACGCTCCTCAAGCAGAATCGCCATCGTCACCGAGCGATGACGCCCTCCGGTACATCCGATACCGATGATCAGCTGGCTTTTGCCCTCTTTCTGATACAACGGCACCAGAAATTCCAGCAGCTCTAGCACCTTCTGCAGGAATTTTTCGCCATTTCCATCCTGCATCACATATTCTTGTATCGGCTTTTCTTTGCCTGTATGCTCCCGCAGCGCCTCCACATAATGTGGATTGGGCAGGAACCGTACGTCAAATACCAGATCGCAGTCCACAGGAATGCCCCTCGTATACCCAAAGGAGGTGACCTGTATTCGCAGTCTGGCCTCTTCCTGCTTTTCCCCAAATAAACGCTGTATCATCTGGCGTGTCTGCCATACATTCACATCGGACGTATCGATCAAATAGTCCGCACACTCCCGCATGGGCGCCAGATATTTCCGTTCAAGGGACAGCGCCTGTTCCAATCGGCGGATACGCCGGTCCGACGCCTGCAGCGGATGAATCCTTCGAGTCGTCTTATAGCGTCTGGACAGTTCCTCGTCTCGGCAATCCAGAAAGAGCACCTCCACCTGAATTCCTTTTTCCCGCATGTCCTGCAGTACCAATGCCAATTGATTAAAATACTGCCGGCTGCGGATATCTCCGCCAAAAGCCGCGTTCTCCTCCGTATTGGGATCGCTCTTCCATAATTCGATAAAACGGGGAATCAAACTGGGCGGCAGATTATCTACACAGAAATATCCCAGATCCTCCAACGCATGAATGGCAGAGGTTTTTCCAGCTCCACTCATCCCTGTTACAATGATATACCTCATGCCTCTCCTTTCGGAGCCAACATCGGCTCCCATCCCCACTCTCCTAAATATCGCACCTCTGGCCAAATCCGCACGCCGAAACTCTCCCATACCTTGTCGTGTACGGCCTGCACCAGATTCCGCACATCCTGCGCCGTGGCAGCGCCTGTATTGATTACAAACCCGCAATGCTTCTCTGAGATTTTCGCGCCGCCTACCGTGAATCCAGAGAGCCCTGCGTCCTGAATCAGCTTTCCGGCAAAATATCCCTCCGGGCGCTTGAACATACTGCCGGCACTCGGATATTCCAAAGGCTGCTTCTCCTTACGCCGCCTGGCCAGTTCCTGCATCTGATCCTGAATCTGCTGTCTGTCTCCCGGTTTCAGATGAAGTACCGCTCCCAGCACCAGACTGCCCTCTTGCATGAAACGGCTGTTTCGATAATCAAATCTCGCTTCGTCCGGTCCGATCGTATGAATCCCTGTCTGATCCAGATACTGGATGCTGGATAACACCTGGCTCATCTCTCCGCCGTATGCTCCGGCGTTCATGTAGACAGCGCCGCCCAGGCTCCCAGGAATTCCCGAAGCAAATTCCATGCCGGTCAGTTCATGATCCAGAGCTTCTCTAGCGACTCTTGCTAACGACACCCCACAACCCGCATGAATCTGGTATCCTTCCGTATGAATCGCCAGGAAATCGCCCTCCGGACAGATCACTACCCCATGGAATCCCTCGTCATTCGCCAGGACGTTGCTTCCCTTTCCCAGAAGAATCCATGGAAGTGGGAGATTCTGACACCAGTCGATGACTCCCTGCAGCTGCTCCGCATTCTGCGGACGCACCAGTATATCCGCCGGTCCTCCGATTCGGAATGTCGTATAATCCGCTAAACGAACCCCCTGCGAAACATTTTCCTCTCCTAACACCGTACGCAGCTTCGAAAAATCCATATGTACTCCTTCCTATTGCTCCTGCATCACCAGACAGGCCGCTCCGATCACCCCTGCATCGTTCCCCAGTGTGGCAATCCGGATGTCGACCTTACTCATATCTCCCCCATAGATTTCCGGCTGCAGCAGTTGCCGTAATGGTTCCAGCAGCTTCTCTCCCCGGGCAGAGACTCCTCCTCCCAGAATCAAAACTTCCGGTTGAAAAATATTATATATGTTTCCCAGTCCAATTGCAAGATCCTGAACGTATTCTTCCATCACAGATACGGCTGCCGGATCGCCCGCATCCGCCGCATCGCCTACCATCTTACCGTCTAGCCTGGACAGGTCGCCGCCGCAAAGCCGCCACAGGAGCGACCCGGGCGTCTCTTCTGCCGCGCGCCGGGCCCTGCGAATCAGACCTGTTGCTGAACTATATGTCTCCCAGCATCCTCTGCGTCCGCAGCCACAGGGTTCTCCCCCCGCGCGAATCACCAGATGCCCCAGCTCCGTGCCTCCGTGATAGGCCCCGGCAAAAATACGGCCATTGATGATGACGCCGCCGCCAACACCGGTTCCCAGGGTAATCATCACACTGCATCTGGTCTGCCCGCCGCCGGCTCCGAATACACTCTCGCCCAATGCGGCCACATTGGCGTCGTTGTCTAAGAATAGAGGCAGGTGCAGGGCGTTCTTCATCTCTTCCCGCAGTGGCATATTACGGCATTGCGGCAGATTACAGGCATAGATCAGCTCTCCCCGTTCCGGATTCACCGTACCAGGAACCCCGACGCCGACCCCTTTTATATCCTGAATTTGGAGTCCTTCTGCCTGAACGAGATCCGTGATCAGTTCGACCATATCCCTCATAATCTCTTTCCAGTGACGCCGAGCGCCCGTGGGGATCGTCTTCTTTCGCAAAATCCGTCCCCGTTCGTCCACCAACGCAGCCTTGATTCCGGTGCCTCCCAGATCGATCCCCGCACAGATCATGTCCGATTCCTCCTCATTTCCTGTTCTTCCCGTTCTTTCTGACGGCGCTGAATATTCAGGGATACCTGTGTCGTCAAGGCTTCCGCCGCGTTATACCCCATCTTCCGCGTCCTGTGATTGATGGCGGCCGCCTCGGTAATCACTGCCAGATTCCGTCCCGGCTGGATCGGAATCGTATAACAGACCACCTCATTTCCCAGGATCATCGTCGTCTCATTCACCATGCCCACGCGGTCATACGTCTTCTCCGAATCCCAGGGCTCCAGTCGAATCACCATATCGATCTTCTGAGATTCTTTGACGGCTTCTACGCCATAGATCTCCTTAACATTCACAATCCCAATGCCGCGCAGTTCTACAAAGTATCGCAGCACCTCTGGGCTGCTGCCTACTAATTCGCTATCTCCCAGTTTTCGAATTTCTACCATATCATCCGCCACAAGACGATGTCCACGGCGAATCAGTTCCAGGGCGGTCTCGCTCTTTCCGATGCCGCTCTCTCCCGTGATCAGCACACCTTCTCCGTAGATATCGACCAGCACGCCGTGCATGGAAATCTGCGGCGCCAACACCGTTCGCAGATACTGAATCAGACGCCCCATGAAAATGGTCGTGGGCAGTTTGGTTCTAAGAAGCGGCGTTCCGCTCTCTTCTGCTTTTCGAATCAGGTCTTCCCCGCAGGGCAGGCCTCTGCAGACGACCAGGCAGGGAATATTTCGCTTGAAGAGTTCTGTCCAAATCTCCAGACGTTCCTCATTAGTGAACCCTCCCATGTATGCATATTCCACTCGGCCTACCAACTGGATCCTTTCGTTATCGAAGTATTTATAGAAGCCCGCCAACTGCAGCGCTGGCCGGTTGATTTCCTCATGCTCAATATAGATGCCGTCCAAAGAGATGCTGGGCGTCAGATTTTCCAGATTAAAATACTCGGCCAGTCTCCGTAACGATACTTCTTTCATTTTGCTGTCTCCTTGTCCTCTGTATTTTGAATCAAATGCACATCCATCTGTGGGAATGGGATCGAAACATCGGCCTGGTCAAAGGCGTATTTCACCTGTTCCCGTATCCGGGAACCCGCTGCCATATAATCTTCTCGCTTTACCCAACAGTAGGCAAACAGTTCGATGGCAGAAGCGCCGTGATTCTGTACCAGTACTTTCTTATCCTTATCCGCAAGTACGCTCTCCTCCTGCTCCATCACCTGCAGAATCAGCCTGCGTGCCTCTTCGATATCCGCCTGATACGCAATGCTGAATTGAAAATCCAGCCTTCTCTCTGGAAACGCAGAAAAGTTTGTGATCGCCGAATTGGACAATTCTCCGTTCTGCAGCGTGATCCGTTTATTATCCGGTGTCCGGATCCGAGTGCTGATAATATTGATGCTCTCGACCGTTCCCTCATACGTTCCATTGGAGATATAGTCTCCTACCTGAAATGTATGCTGCAGCAGGATCATCATGCCTCCCGCAAAATTGGCCAGACTCCCCTGCAGTCCCAGCCCGACCACCAGCGTAGAGCCTCCCAGCAGCGCAAAAATAGAGGCGGATTCGATACCTAAAATCCCCAATACCTGTAATACGACCAGAATCCGCAAAAATACGCTGACAATCGACGTCGCGAATTTTTCTACGGTTACGTCGACCTTACGGCTTTGGATCAGACGGCGTACTGCCTTCATCACCCAGTTGACAACCTTCCATCCGATCCAAAATACCAGGAGCGCCACAACGATCTTCTCTGCAAACTGCAGTAAAGCTGTTCCATAGTGCTGTCCCAGATACTCCCAGATATTCCAGCCCGATTCATCTAATAAGATGGTCTGCATAGCTTCACTCCTGACTGATATGGTTTCGTTTCTGTTCTAATAAATAAAAATGGACAAGGCACAAAGAAAGAAGTGCCAGGAAAGCGCTTCCATCCTTCAGTTCTTGTCCACTCTCCCCTGCCGCTTGTCTTCCCAGCTCTGCCACCTGTTCGCGGCCAATGACCCAATGATCGCCAATACGACGCCTAGAGGATGGATCCAGGGAACAAAGACCGCCAACACAAACACAACGACAAATAAAAGCTCCCGCAGTAAGAACTGCACCAATGCATATTGCGCGGCGCGAGAACCATTCTCTTTCTGCAGTGTCTGCTTCAGAGAATGCTCCATCATCCCATATCGAACCAGCGTACATACCGCGCCCAACAGTACGCCCAGTCCCCAGGATACCGGATCCACAAAAAAACATCCCACTATAAAAATAAAAAGACCGACCGCGCCGATCTTCCATGCAAGCCGCAGGAAACGAGCATTCTCCGGCCTTCCCGTATCTTCTGTCATGTATGTGCCCCTCCCCTTGGCCTCTATTCCGTCTTTCTCCCGGCGAGGGTTCCCGATACGGGAACCCCGCCAGAGATGTGCGTATATTATCCGTTCTTTCTCGCCAGCACAGCCTGTACCGACTTCTTGATGATTTCCAGGCCCTGCACCAGCTCTTCTTCTGAGATCGTCAGCGCCGGCATCAGCTTGAGCACGCTGTCATCCCGACCTGCCTGCTCAATAATCAGGCCATTCTTAAAGCACTCCGTGACAACCTCACGGCAGGTACCCTTCGGCGCCGCCTTAGAGAAGTCCAAACCAAAGATCAGTCCGCGTCCGCGTACTGCCAACTTCTCATCAAGGGGCAGAATCTCGTTCTTCATGTATTCTTCCACGATCTTGGACTTATCATTCACGCTTTCATACAGATTCGTAGATAACGCAAACTCCAAGGCTGCCTTGGCCGCGATAAACGCCATCTGATTGCCGCGGAATGTTCCATTGTGCTCACCCGGCTTCCAGATATCCAGCTCCGGCTTGAACAGCAACAGCGCCATAGGCAGGCCGTATCCACCGATGGACTTGGACAGCGCCACCATATCCGGATGAATTCCCGCCTTCTCGAAGGAGAAGAACGCACCGCTCCGGCCGCATCCTACCTGAATATCGTCAATAATCAGCAGGATCTCATGACGATGACAAAAGTCCTCGATTCTCTTCAGCCACTCAAAATCGAAGGGGAAAATACCGCCTTCTGCCTGGATCGTTTCCAGAACCAGCGCCGCCGGCTTCTCCACGCCAGAATGATCATCCGCAAGAAGCTGCTCCATATACGCTACAGTATCCAGCTCAGGGAACATATACGGAGCCGGGATATGCGTCACGTCGTGCAGCGGTACGCCAGCACCGGCACGAGAAGCCATGTCGGTGGTCAGGGCCAGGGCGCCCATCGTCATGCCATGGAAGCAGCCCATCAGCGCAAAAATATTCGTCCTCTTGGTCACCTTACGAGCCAGCTTCAGCGCCGCCTCAATCGCATTGGTGCCTGTAGGACCCGTAAACATCAGCTTATAATCCAGGTTCCGGGGCTTCAGAATATTGTCTTCGAAATACTCGATAAAATCACGCTTCGGTCCAGTGTACATGTCCAACGCGTGACTAATACCGTCCTTTTGGAGATAATCAATCAGCTTTTCCTTGATATAGTCATTATTATGGCCATAGTTCAACGCGCCAGCGCCGTCAAAGAAATCAAGATACTCCCGGCCTTCTTCGTCCCATATTTTGGAACCCTTCGCCGTCGCAAAGACAGCGGTGAATTTTCTGCAGTACGACCGTACTTCAGATTCATAGGTTTCAAATACTTCAACTGCCATTAATTTGTTCTCCTTTTTTACCATTGGTTCTCGGGTGTCCCCGGATAGTTTGGCTTTGCACTCAAAGCCATGCTTATTCTAACACTTTCCCCCGCAAAATGCAACAAATTTTATATTTTTTTATGATTCCGCAAAATCCCTTTTATTATGCGGATTTCTTCAGCTCTTTCCATGTGACTCTTTACAAATACTATTCTAAAAGTTTACTATGCCTATTTACCAGGATCTTCTTCAATTCTTAAGAAATTCTTAAGTTTGTTTTGACTATTCCACATTCTCTGATGTTGTGTTATGATAGGCGCAGCATGATTTTTACACTCATGCCAATGCAGCAGAAAGGCTATTCGATCTATAGGAGGTGTTTATATAACGGGAAGGCATCCGCTTTTCGTCTTTATTTTGCCTTCTAAATCCTGATTTCTTTGATTTCAGCACAAATTGATATATATAAGATAATACTGGAATACAATGATGATACCCTGTCAATTTTGAAATGGATAGAGGAGGAACTTCTGGATGACCTTTGCGTTAGTTGTTTTTATCATTACATATGCTTCCATGCTGGCTTTTCAAAAATATCGGCCCTGGATTGCTCTTAGTGCCGCGTTGATTTTGACAATAGCTGGCGTATGTGGTATGTATCCGATGGATTGGATTTCCGCAATCACAGCGGTGGATTACAATGTTCTTCTGATGATCGCGGGTACAATGGGACTTGTAACACTTTTTGTGGAGAGCAAGATGCCGGCTAGAATGTCAGAAATGATTCTCGAACGTGTCCCTGACGTACGTTGGGCTGTCACGGTCTTAGCTTTAATGGCAGGTATCATCAGCGCATTTGTAGATAATGTAGCCACTGTTCTGATGATGGCTCCTATCGGCATGGCAATCTCCAAGCGTCTACGCATTTCGCCGGTACCTGTCCTCATTTCGATTGCGGTTTCTTCAAATTTACAGGGTGCAGCCACATTGGTGGGCGATACGACCAGTATTCTTCTTGGCAGTTTTGCTGGAATGAACTTCATGGACTTTTTCTGGATGGAGGGGCGTCCCGGCATCTTCTGGGGCGTGGAATTGGGAGCCATTGTCTCTGCGATTGTGCTCTTTTTCCTGTTTAGAAAAATGAAACAACCTCTTCCACAGGGAGAAAAAACCGTTGTTTCTGATTATTTCCCCACCTTTTTGATGGTTCTTACCATCATTCTATTCATTATAGTATCCTTTTTGCCATCTCCTGAAGACGGTTTCTGGGCTTTTATCTACAACCTCCGCAATGGTCTGATCTGTTGCGTATTGTGTGTTATAGGTCATATTCGTGCCTGTCTTCGAGCACATAACAGTGCGCCGGTGCGTCGTGCTGTCAAAGATTTGGATACGGATACTCTGCTGCTGTTATTTGGTCTTTTCATTGTTATTGAAGGAATTCGCAGCGCCGGCGTGATCGACGCTGTGGCAGACTGGTTCTACCTGGTAGCCGGAAATAATCCATTCGTATTATATACTCTGATTGTATTTGTTTCCGTGATCCTGTCTGCCTTTATTGATAATATTCCCTATGTAGCCACAATGCTGCCCGTCGTGCAGCAGATCGCTCTTCTGATGAATCAGGGAGCAGGAATGGCTCCCTATGTATTTTATTTTGGCTTGCTCACAGGCGCGACATTAGGCGGTAACCTGACGCCCATCGGCGCTTCGGCAAATATCACGGCCATCGGTATTTTGCGCAAGAATGGCGAAACTGTACGCACACGCGATTTTCTGCGCATCGGCGTGCCCTTTACGCTTTCCGCAGTTCTATGCGGTTATGTATATATTTGGCTCGTTTGGGGCATTGCGTAACAACAGGTTTGAAATCATACTTCACTGAGGTGCTATCATGTTTAATCTGATTAAGCGGCAGTCACCTGGGCGAATCATCGCTCTGGGTTTTGCCCTTGTCATCCTGATCGGTTCTTTTCTTCTGATGCTGCCCTGCAGTGTTCAGGATGGCGTGACTGTTCGCTATATCGACGCTCTCTACACATCTACTAGCGCGGTCTGTGTGACAGGTTTGATCGCCATCGACGCAGGAGATACCTTTACACCGCTCGGACAATTCTTTCTGGGCATGCTAATCCAGATTGGCGGTTTAGGGGTTACCTCCGTAGGCGCTGGTGTGATCCTGCTGATCGGTAAGAAGATCAATCTGAAAGGGCGCAGCCTCATTCGAGAGGCTTCTAACCTAGATTCCGGCAAAGGAATTGTCCGTTTTTTAAAGAGTGTATTATTTACTACCTTTTTATTCGAACTTATGGGGGCAATTCTTAGTTTTCTTGTGTTTGTTCAGGATTATCCCGTCTGGGATGCCATCGGTATCAGTCTTTTCCATTCGGTGGCCGCGTTTAATAATTCCGGTTTTGACATCCTTGGAAACTATCAAAATCTGATTCCCTATCAATCGGATATCCTGCTCAATCTGGTGACCTGTTCCCTGATTTTCTTCGGGGGTATCGGCTTCTTCGTCATTCGCGAATTATGGAATAAACGTTGTCGCTGGTCGAAGCTTTCCATGCATGCCAAGGTTGTCTTATCTGTCAGCCTCGTATTGATCATCGTAGGCACGGTCCTTCTCAAACTCACAGAAGACATCACCTGGTTGGGCGCATTTTTCCATAGCGTATCGGCCCGTACCGCTGGTTTTTCCACATATTCTCTAGGGACTTTTTCCAACGCGGGTCTATTGGTTCTGACGGTTCTCATGTTCATCGGCGCGTCTCCCGGATCCACGGGCGGCGGTATCAAAACCAGTACGTTTTTCGTAATCATACAGGGAATCAAGAGTGCCGCGACCAATCAGTCAGAACGTGCTTTTCATTATGCCATCCCCATGGGCACCTTCCGAAAAGCCGTCGTCATCACGTTGCTGTCATTGGCTGTCGTGGTTTTGGGAACATTTTTCATGCTAATTATGGAGCCAGACATTACCCTGAGCGCTGCTTTATTTGAGATCACCAGCGCATTTGGTACTGTTGGATTGTCCACAGGTATTACGCCGGATCTGTGTGATGGAAGCAAGCTTCTATCCATCCTGATTATGTATATCGGACGTCTGGGCCCTCTCACCATTGCTTCGCTATGGTATTTTAATAAGGGTGAAAGAGCTCGCTACCCGGATGGAAACATTGCTATCGGATAATAGAGGAGGATACTATACTATGTTATTACAGAAAAAGAGAGAGCAAGCTACTTACGGTATTATCGGCTTAGGTCGTTTTGGACATGCTTTAGCGGTTGAACTCGCCAATTCTGGCGCCGAGCTTCTTGTCATAGACAAGGATGAAGAAAAGGTTCGGGAACTGCGTGAATACACGGAAAACGCTATCATCGTCAATACGCTGGACAAGAATACCCTTGCCGATACAGGCATTCGAAACTGTGATGTGGTAGTGGTATGTATCGGGGAGCAGTTAGATTCTTCCATCCTCACCACCTTGAATGTGGTGGCTCTGGGCGTTCCCAAGGTCATTGCCAAAGCCACCAGCCTGGAACATGGCGAGATTTTGAAGAAACTAGGAGCCGAGGTGGTTTATCCCGAACACGATATGGCGATTCGACTGGCCCATCGTCTGGAAACCTCCCAGATGTTGGATTATGTGCAGCTGAGCGAGCGCCTGAATATCTCCAAGTTTCTGATTCCGAAGCAGGAGGTGGGAAAGACCGTGCTGGATCTGAATCTGCGTTCTCGCTTTGGCCTGAACATCATCGCCATCGAGAAGGCGAATCGCAAACTGATTGACAATATTACCCCGCAATACCGTTTTGAGCACAATGATATCCTGTATTTAGCCGGTGATAAGAAGGGGCTGAATCAGCTGTCCGAATGGGCGGAAAACGAGTAATCAAAAAAGGATCCCTGTCAGCATGGGATCCTTTTTTTGTTTGATTTATTGTGCTAACGCGATCGTCTTGATCCGTTCCACGGTCTTCTTGACAGCAGGCACCACCATGAAGACCACCGCCGTCAGGAGCGCCTCTCCGCCTAAATACGCGATATTGTATCCGACGGAGTAAATGAATGGATCCATCTCTCCCGCATAGTCCGCGAAGAAGATGACGCCGGAAAGCACCGCCATGACGAGCCGACCGAATACACCCAGCATATACCCTGCCAAGAGGCCATCCGGACGCTTATTCAGGAAACCAGAAAGCCCCAGCATGCCAAATGCTAACGGATAATCGATGACGAGCTGCGCCGGATGAATCACGTAAGGGCCCAGAATCAGCTGAATCAGGCCGTATGCCATGCCGCACAGAATACCCTGTGCCGGTCCGTAAAAATAACCGATCAGGGTGATGGCGAACATACTGAACAGGGTCAATGAACCGCCCTGCGGCAGCTCCACGATCTTAAGGAAACTCAATACCGTCGCCAGCGCGATTGCGGCCGCTGAAAATACCAGCATCCGGGTCGCTTGCCGGCGATTCTTCTTCCTTCCGGCTACGATCCCGATCCCCACCAGGATCAGCAGTACCGCGACAATCGCTGTGATCACCTGTCCATACCAGGCTTCAAAAAATGCTTGCATTAAAAATCCTCCTTTATCTAAGGAGGAGAATAGGACTACCCTGATCCACGCTGACAGTGGACTTTTGCTTCCCTACGCCGGTATGAACCGGATCAGGTACAAAGGGTCAGTACAGGCTCTCCTGTATACTTTCTCAGTCCGCAGACTCCCCCAGCAATGCGCTCCTATTATATACCTTCTGTCGAATCCTGTCAATGCTTCTACAACACGTTGTACGTTGAAAAAACTCATATACAATCGCCAATATCCCTTTTCATAATGATCTCATCTTCATCACGATCGCTTTCTGCAAAGCCGAGCCGCTCATAGAAACAGCGAGCCGCCCGATTCCCCTCCAGATAGCAGAGGGTCACCTGCTGATACCGTCCATCTTCCTGTAATTCACGAAGTATCTGTTTCATGGCTGCCGTACCATATCCATGTCTCTGATACCGTTCATCAATGAAAAACTGACTCAAATCATAGCTCTCCCATTCTGGAATGTCATAATACAGTCCCATGCCGACCGGTACTTCATCCGCATAGATCATAAACGCACGGCTGCGATTCTCCCGATAGGCATAGGCCCTCGCCAGGATGCCTGTAGAATCCGATACATACGCTCTTTGCGACTTTTCCACCTTGAGCCCCATCCTCCAGTTATTCGGTGTGATATCCTCCAGATGGATCTTCTCTGTCTCTCCTAATTCGCATTTTCCCTTACTTGTACTGCTATCTCCCATATCCTTCTCGTCTCCTCCCGCATCCACTTGATTTTTCGCACGCTCCCCGGCCTCAGATCCACATCTATATCCAACTCCGGCAGGTAGAAGATATCTCCTCCCAGCGTCGCTCCCGCATAATACTGGTTCATTCGTTTTCCCTGCTCTACCGCGCTCTTTAAGTATGAATAAAAGCTTGACGATGTCCGATTCACCACGATGTTCAGCATCAGACAGATCTTCTGCCGATCCGG
>DBQQ01000012.1 GCA_002305315.1 Clostridiales bacterium UBA1390 | reverse complement strand
CAATACTGCCTGAATCAGGAAAAATACCTGAAAGTATTTCTGGATGATGGAGAAGTGCCGATGCATAACAACGCAGCGGAGCAGTCGATCCGCGGATTCTGCATCGGGAAGAAGAACTGGGTAATGATTGATACGGTTGCGGGAGCAAAATCCAGTGCGATCATTTACAGTATAGCAGAGACAGCAAAAGCGAATAACCTGAAGCCTTATGAATACTTCGAATATCTCCTGACGGAAATCCCGAAGCATATGGATGATAAGGATTATAGTTTTTGCGAAGCTCTGCTGCCCTGGTCACCGGCTTTGCCGGGGAGATGCCGCAAGCATACAGGAAGCAGCCAGCCTTCCTAAGAATAATCTTTAATTTTCAAAGGACATTCCTAACTGAGAGCATTGTCGCATAAACGGTAGAAAACTGCAAGGTACGCACTATCTACCGTTTACATCAGTCAGGTAAAATTCTTCTTGGACGAGCATTACAAAGAGAAGCTGTCGTTGGAATCCGTGGCCAGCCACTTCTTCATTGACAAGCACTATCTGGCTCGGCTGTTCAAAGAGCAATACGGAGTGACGCTGGTCACCTACTTGCAGCAGGTGAGGATCACCCATGCGAAACGGATGCTGCGGTTTACCGACAAAAGTATAGAAGAAATCGGTCTGGAATGCGGCATCGGAGAGATGAACTACTTCAGCCGCGTGTTCAAGAAGCTGGAAGGCGTCAGTCCCAGTGAGTTTCGGAGGGTGTGGTAAAGGGAGATAGGCGAGGAAGATGGATAGTGGTGTGATAAAAAACAAATAGCGCATCTTGATTTCTGCCTGTTCCCGCTATATACTTTATATATCATTCACCCAATAATTCAAAGGAGTGTGTACATCTATGCCGCGGCCCAAGGGTTCTAAGAATAAAGCACCAAGAAAAATCACTGTGGCCAACAACGACTTCGAGGCTTTGATCGCTGAGAAAACCTCGGCAAAAGAGAATCTCACAGTGGAGATCGCAACCTTAGAAGAGAATCTGACTGCTCTCAAAGCCGATCTGAAAGCGAAGAAGGCAGAGCTGAAAAAGCTGGATACTGAGCTGGGAAAACTGGAAGAGCAGAAGGCAGCGTTCGATGCCGCTCAGGCCGAGGAAGCGAAGAAAGCGGGAATCTGAACGAGATTATGACATTTTTACCGTTTTAAGCAAGATGGGAAGCAGACACATGATATTGAAATCTATGCCTCCCATTCTAGATATTATGTGTTTACCAATTTTAAGAAATCGTATAGTAATGAGATAGGCAATCACATAGATTAAGGAAGTGCAAATACAACAATACATACTGTGGGGGATACGAATGAGGTATTGATTCATCAGTGGGCTTATTCTGGTGGTTTCAATTGGAACGTTGTTTAGCCAAAGTATCAAGAAGATAGTGAATAACATATAAACGTAGGAGGGCCACTATGGAAAAAAAAGAGAAAAGCCAATCTAAGTTGGGTAGAGGAATCGAAGATATCGGTGCTGTCGTCTCCAATATAGCGAACAAAGCAAAGCGCAAAACAGGTGACGTGAAAGATTCAGTAGTAGACGCGATGCATGTCAATGGAAATGGAGAATTCGATATTGAGGATATTATCATTTATGGCCTCAAGATTCCGGGCATTCATGTGGATAGAGGAAATTTTCTGCGAAAGGAATTCATGAAAAGATATCCGCAGGATGTGATCGATGACGCGGTTCGATACAATCCTGCCCACGCGAAGATTCCCTTAGAAGATATCAATGAAATCGCAGATGAAGTCATTAAATATGAAAGAAGTCTTGTCTCTGGGATTTCTACTGCATTGGGGATGCCGGGCGGCATAGCGATGGCAGCAACGATTCCGATGGATTTGGGCCAATACTATGGTTACATGTTGCGTGCTGCGCAGAAGCTGATGTATCTATATGGCTTCCCAGAGATAGATACAACGGAAAAAAATCAAACATTTGATTCTGAGACCCTGAACATTCTTATACTTTGTTTAGGAGCCATGTATGGTGTTGCAGGAGCAAATGCGGCTTTACGAGGCATTGCAGGAGCCTTTGCCAAAGGAGTGGAGAAGAAACTTCTGCGGACAGCCTTAACCAAAGGAACCATTTATCCGATTGTAAAGAGTGTAGCGAAGTGGTTTGGTGTCAATATGACTAAGAGCGTATTTGCAAATTTCTTTAAGAAGGCGATTCCTGTCGTTGGGGGAGTCATAGGAGGAGGCATTACCTTTCTATCCTTTAAACCCTGTTGTGATAAATTGAAAGCTTCCCTACAGGATACCCTGTTGAGCAATCCGAATCATGTTGCAGCTGAAGAAGAGACAATTATTATGAATGGAGTACGAGAGGCTACAATATAATTTTGGGATATGTCGGCTATAAGGGAGAGAACTCGGGCCTTAGAATCTCTGATTAGAGCCTAGTAGAAAGCCGTTGAATGGTACTACAGGAGCGGAGAACCGTTTATAGATATGTTCATATACTTCCCAATAAAACCTAAGAGAGGTAATATTCGCCATGCATTACAAAAAACAGAAAAACCTATTTTTACGCCAATCCTATCAAGACGCCTGGGTGGACTACGAACGTAGCCTGACCCAGGCTCATTTTATCCAGTGGGATTATGTCATCCTCACCGCATCCAACGAGAATCAGGCGGAAGTGTATCGCAGGCAGATCGAGAAACGTCTGGAAAAAGGGCTCTTGCCGCAAAAGACAAGGTATGTAGTTTTGCCGGATCCAGAGGGGAAGCGTGTGGGTTCTGGCGGAGCCACGTTCCAGGTACTTCGCTATATCGCGGAACAGGAAGGGAACAATGAGCAAACCGATTGTCAAAATCGGATCCCATCCGCAAAAGAAAGCACTGCACAAGTAGGCTCTTCCACCGTCAATCCATTTTCTCATCTTCGTATCCTGGTCATTCATTCCGGGGGCGACAGCAAACGGATTCCGCAGTATTCCGCTTGCGGCAAGCTGTTTTCACCAGTACCGCGGGAACTGCCGGATGGTCGAGGGTCTACGTTGTTTGATGAATTCATCATCGGCATGTCTACGGTTCCTTCCCGCATCGCCGAGGGAATGCTGGTACTATCCGGAGACGTATTGCTCCTGTTCAATCCGCTGCAAATCGATGCACAGTTTCAGGGCGCGGCAGCGATCTCTATCAAGGCGCCCGTGGATATCGGAAAGGACCATGGCGTCTATCTGAGCGATGAAACAGGCCATGTCAAAATGTTTTTACATAAGCAGAAAGAAGAAACGCTGCGCCAGATGGGCGCTGTCAATCCAGAGGGCAACGTGGATCTGGATACGGGAGCGGTGTTATTGGAGCCGAAGGTGCTGTATGAACTATATGGTCTGATCAGCACGGAGGGAAAGCCAGACGAAGAAAAGTTCCAGCGGTTCTGCAGTGAAGAATCTCGGATCAGCTTCTACGGGGATTTCCTGTATCCATTAGCCCAGGATGCGACATGGGAGGGATATGAGGCAGAAGAAGCCGAAGGGGAGCGCAATGAAGCCCTGCTGGGTTGCAGACGGGAGCTGTGGAGCGTACTCAGCCCATATTCCATGAAATTAATCCGGTTATCCCCCGCGGAGTTCATTCACTTTGGTACCACGTGGGAACTGCGGCAGCTGCTCACGGAAGAGATCGGTGACTATGAATACCTGGATTGGAAGTGTCAGATCAACTCGGCCGTAAAGGGGCAGGGTTTTGCGGCGCATAATGCCTATGTAGGACGCAGGGCCCGGGTAGAAGCAGGAGCCTATGTAGAAAATGCGGTCATCCTTGAAGAGGCCAGCGTCGAGAGAGGGGCCATTGTTTCACATCTGCAGGTACGAGGACAGAGGATTCCAGCAGACACCGTATGGCATGGAATCCGTCTTCGTGATGGAAACGTGATAGTCCGCATCTATGCCGTGAAAGATAATCCGAAACAAGGCAGTGCCTTCCTGGGAACAGAGATGTCAGTCTTTCTGCGGAAAAATCATCTCGAGGCAGCGGATCTTTGGAAAACAGCCGCCCGGGATCTATGGACAGCAAGGCTCTATGTTCCTGCGAATTCGATGGTGGAAGCGCTGCAGTGGGCACAGCTTCTGTATCGGATGAGTCGGGGAGAAGCAACGCCGGAAGAGATTAAGAGTTGGCGGCAAGCAGAACGGCTCAGTCTGAAGGAGAGTTACGAACAGGCAGATATGGAGCAAGATGCCCGGTGGGAAGAGGAACTGGAGGAGAGGATTCTGACCAAGAAATTTCTCTGGGCATTGGAAGACGGGGAGGACTACCGACAAGCGCTGCGGATCTTTGGAAAGAGGGGCATCTCTGCCAGCATGCTGGATCTTCTCAGGAAGGATCGGGAAGAGAGCACGTTTTCTTTGCGGATTCGTCTGGACTATGCCCTGGCCCATGTTCTGCGGGATGCGGGAGAGATCGACAGGGCGAATCAACTGGAAGGCCGTTGTTTTTATACGATTCAGCAGGCGGTCTATGAGTCTGCCAAGAAGAGAATTCCAGATATCAGACAATGCCACATCGCAGAGGATCAGGTGGATATTCGGTTGCCGGTGCGTGTCAACTGGGGCGGAGGCTGGACAGATACGCCGCCGTATTGTAATGAACAGGGCGGCGTGGTATTGAATGCGGCGCTGCGTCTGCGGGGGATCGATCCGATTCAGATCCGGGTGAAACGTCTGAGTGAGCCCGTGGTGGAGCTGGAAAGCGCAGATGTGGGGGCGCATACAGTCATTCGAAACTTAAAAGAACTGCAGAACTGCCAGAATCCCTTTGATCCCTTTGCACTACATAAAGCGGCACTCATTGCCTGTGGGATCATCCCGTTAGAAGGCGGGACGGATCTTCAGAGGATCCTGCAATCCTTGGGGGGCGGGATCTATCTGTCCACGCAGGTACACGGTGTGCCGAAAGGATCCGGCCTGGGAACCAGCAGCATCTTATCGGGCGCTTGTGTGAAGGGCCTGTTTCGCTTCCTGGGGCAGGAAAGCGCGCTGGAAGCCGTGTATGACGTGGTTATGGGCATGGAACAGCTCATGAGTACAGGAGGCGGCTGGCAGGATCAGGTAGGCGGGCTTGGGCCCGGCATCAAGTTCATTACGACGCGCCCTGGGATCGAGCAGCATCTGAGCGTAGAGCAAGTCCAGATGCCACCAGAGGTCCGGAAAGCCCTGAAAGAACGGTTTGTACTCATCTATACGGGGCAGAGAAGGTTGGCCCGGAACCTGCTGCGGGATGTGGTAGGCAGATATATCGGCGGACGCAGAGAATCGATGGAGGCATTATCCCAGATGAAAAAGACAGCGGTGCTGATGAAGTTTGCCCTGGAACAGGGAGATATCGATGATTTTGCGCATCTTCTGAATGACCATTGGCGCCTAAGCTGTCAGCTGGACCAGGGGACCACAAATACCTGTATCGACCAGATTCGGATGGTCTGTCAGGAGTATACCGAAGGGCTCTTTATTGCGGGAGCCGGCGGTGGCGGTTTCCTGCAGGGCATCCTGAAACAAGATATAGAAAAAGAAGAACTGCGCAGGGCGCTGCGGCAAGTATTTCAGGATAGCGGCGTAGACGTTTGGGAGTCGGAACTGCTGATTTAGAGATTACCATTCTTTTCGATAGGTGCTGGGGGAGATGCCCTCCACCTTCTTGAACATGCGGGAGAAGTAATAGAGGGTGCCAAAGCCGCAGGCAGCGGCGATGGCATTCAGACTTTCCCGGGAAAATCGCAGGAGCTGTTTCGCATGCGTGATGCGCACCTGCAGCAGATAGTCGCCGATCGATACGCCGAATTGTTCCTTGAAAATGCGGCTCAGATAAAACTTGCTGATGTAAAAGCGGGAGGCCAGATCGTCGAGGACGATGGACTCGGCATAATGGGTATCCAGATACTCTTTGACCTGTAGCAGATTCTGGCGTTTGGAACTGGCACGCCGTAAAGCGGGATGCCAGCTTTTTTCCATGAGCAGGGTTAAGAGGGAGAAAAGGGCTTCCGATAGGCGCATATCCCGGATATAATCCGTGGACCCCGCGATTTCATACAGTCGCGTCCAGAGAGAAGAGAAATCGGACAAGTTTTCTGGATGTATGCGGGCCAGACCGCCGCGTTCCCGGTATTTCTCATAGATACCCCGCATACTGGGGCCATCGAAATGAACCCAGCGTAAGGACCATAGATCCGCGGAACTCTCGTGATAGTAGGGATTGTGGCAGTCGAGGAAGACGCAATCGCCCACGGTCAGCGTGTAGTGAGTATCTTCGTACCAAAGGGTACCGGAGCCTTTATCTACGAGGAAGAAGAGATAGGAAGACAGACCAGAGCGCTGGCTGCGGTGGGGCTCCTGCGCTGTGAGAGCGCCGATCTCCTGTAGATGCAGCAGATGAACGCGCGCGAAGTCAGAAGGAGTATACAGGATACGCTGGGAATTTTCTATTCCCTGATGAAAAAGAGAATCGGACATAGGATGACCTCCTGAAGTATGATACCTTAGCATATCATACTCTGTCATAAAAAGCAAGAAAAGACAAATAAAATGCAAGATTTGCGATTTATCAAACAAAATCCATTGATTATAATGGAAAACGATCAAAACAAGATTTTATAAAAGAGAGGGCTATACCATGAAAAAAGCATTGATCACAGGCATTACCGGACAGGATGGATCTTATCTGGCAGAGTTTCTGCTGGAGAAGGGATATGAGGTTCACGGCATTACCCGCAGGGCCTCCATCTCCAATACGGCGCGGATCGATCATCTGATTGAGAAGAATGCAGTGACGCTGCATGATGGAGATCTGTCGGATTCCTCTTCGATGATTCGAATTATCGGCCTGGTGCAGCCGGATGAGATCTATAACCTGGCGGCACAGAGCCATGTGCAGGTATCCTTTGATGTGCCGGAGTATTCCGGCGATGTGGATGCACTGGGTGTTCTGCGGATCCTGGAGGCGGTTCGAATCCTGGGACTCACGAAGAAAACGAAGGTGTATCAGGCATCCACTTCAGAACTGTATGGCAAGGTCGAAGAGATTCCCCAGAAGGAAACCACACCCTTCCACCCCTACAGTCCTTATGCGGTGGCCAAGCAGTATGGATTCTGGATCACGAAGGAGTACCGGGAGGCGTATGGGATGTTCGCGGTGAACGGGATTCTGTTCAATCATGAATCCGAGCGGCGCGGTGAGAATTTCGTCACGCGAAAGATCACGTTAGCCGCGGGACGGATCGCCGAAGGGCTGCAGGATCATCTGGAACTGGGCAACATGGATAGCCTGCGGGACTGGGGCTATGCCAAGGATTACGTGGAGTGCATGTGGCTGATTCTGCAGCAGGAACAGCCGGAGGATTTTGTGATTGCGACCGGTGTGCAGCATACGGTACGGGATTTCACAGAGAAGGCCTTTGCGGCCAATGGAATCACGATCCGCTGGGAAGGCACTGGACTGGACGAGAAGGGATATGACGCGGAGACGGGAAAGATGCTGGTTTGTGTCAATCCCCAGTGGTTCCGTCCCACAGATGTGGATAATCTCTGGGGAGATCCGACGAAGGCCAAGACCGTATTGGGATGGAACCCGCAGAAGACCAGTTATGAGGAACTGGTGCGGATCATGGCGGAACATGACCGTATGTTAGCCAAGCGCGAGAAGGTCATGAAGGAGGCGAGCGCACGATGATGGAGAAAAACGCAAAGATCTATGTGGCGGGGCACCGGGGCATGGTGGGATCTGCCATTGTTCGCGAATTAGAGCGTCAGGGATATCACAACCTCATCACCAGGACGCACCAGGAACTGGATCTCACCCGGCAGGAGGCGGTGGAGGCCTTCTTTGCAGAAGAGAAGCCGGAGTATGTGTTTTTGGCTGCTGCCAAGGTAGGCGGCATTGTGGCCAATGAGAGTGCCTTGGCAGATTTCATGTATGACAACATGATCCTGGAGATGAATGTGATTCATAGCGCCTGGAAGAATGGCTGCAAGAAGTTGGAGTTTTTGGGGTCATCCTGCATTTATCCGCGGATGGCGCCGCAGCCGATGAAGGAGAATTGTTTGCTGACTGGCGAACTGGAAAAGACAAACGAGGCCTACGCGCTGGCGAAGATCTCCGGCCTGAAATACTGTGAGTTCCTGAATCGGCAGTATGGGACAGACTATATCTCCGTCATGCCGACGAATCTGTATGGGCCGAACGATAACTATCATCCGACGCACAGTCATGTGCTGCCAGCGCTGATCCGCCGCTTCCATGAGGCCAAGGAACAGAATCTCCCCTATGTGACCTGCTGGGGGGATGGGAGCCCGCTTCGGGAGTTCCTCTACGTGGATGATCTGGCGAATCTGTGCGTGTTCCTGATGAATCATTACAGCGGCAACGAGACAGTGAATGCGGGAACGGGAAAGGAACTGACCATTAAAGCACTGACAGAATTGGTGGCCAAGGTCGTCGGCTATACGGGTGAGATCCGTTGGGATCCTTCGAAACCGAACGGTACGCCGAGAAAGCTCTTAGATGTCTCGAAGGCGACGGCTCTTGGCTGGACGTATCGGACGGAGTTGGAAGATGGCATTCGGCTGTCTTATGAAGACTTCCTGCATAACCCCATGCGGGCAGAGAGGTGAAGTATGAATCTGATTTTATTATCCGGCGGCTCCGGAAAACGGCTGTGGCCCCTGTCCAATGACATTCGATCCAAGCAGTTTATTCGCATTTTTAAGAAGGAAGACGGCAGCTATGAGTCGATGGTGCAGCGTGTATACCGGCAGATTCGGGAGGCGGAGCCCGAAGCGAATGTGACGGTGGCTACTTCTAAGACACAGGTCTCTGCCCTGCATAACCAGTTGGGCGAGGATGTGGGAATCTCGGTAGAACCCTGTCGCCGCGATACCTTCCCCGCGATTGTACTGGCTACGGCCTATTTGCGGGATGTGAAGGGGCTCAGCGAGGAGGAGGCTGTGGTGGTATGCCCAGTGGATCCTTACGTGGAAGCGGATTATTTCAGGGCGCTTCAGACATTGCAGACGCTGGCGGAACAGGATACGGCGAAGCTGGTGCTCATGGGCATCACCCCCACCTATCCCAGTGAGAAGTATGGGTATATCCTGCCCCAGGAAAAGGGCGTGGTCAGTCCGGTGGATACCTTCAAAGAGAAGCCGGATCAGAAGACGGCAGAAGAATATATCCGTCAGGGGGCGCTGTGGAATGGCGGCGTATTTGCCTATAAGATTGGATATGTTTTAGAGCGTGCTAGGAAACTCCTGGGCTTTACGGATTATCAGGATTTGTATGATCGTTACGAGAGTGTGGAGAAGATCAGTTTCGATTATGCGGTGGCGGAACATGAGAAGAGCATCGCTGTCATGCCCTTTGATGGGACCTGGAAGGATCTGGGCACCTGGAATACCTTGACGGAAGCCATGACGGAGGAGTGCGTGGGCGAGGCCCAGTTGGACGAGACCTGTGAAAACGTGCATGTGGTGAATGAACTCGACGTGCCGGTGCTATGTATGGGGCTTAAGGATGTGGTAGTCTCCGCCAGCGCAGAAGGCATTCTCGTATCGGATAAGGATCGAAGCAGCTATATCAAGCCCTATGTGGACCGGATGGAACAGCCGGTGATGTTTGCGGAGAAATCCTGGGGCAGTTTTCGGGTCCTGGATGTGGAGGAAGAGAGCCTGACGATCAAGGTGACCCTGAACCCGGGACATCGGATGAATTATCATAGCCATGCCCGCCGGGATGAGGTGTGGACCGTCATTGCGGGACGGGGACGTACCATTGTGGATGGCATGGAACAGGCCGTGAAAGCGGGAGATGTCATCACGATGCAGGCAGGCTGCCGTCATACGGTGATCGCGGAGACAGAACTGAAGCTCATTGAAGTCCAGTTGGGCAGGGAGATCAGTGTGCATGATAAACAAAAATACGAACTCGCAGAATGAGCCGTTCCTATTGCAACCCGTGGGGAAGGATTATCTTTGGGGCGGACGCCGGCTGAAGGATGACTTCTCCAAGGACATGGACCTGACGCCACTGGCGGAAACCTGGGAGTGTTCTGTGCATCCGGATGGGCCCAGCATGGTGGCTAGTGGTACATTTGCCGGACAGACGCTGGATCGGGTATTGCAGGAGCATCCGGAACTGATGGGAAGCCGTTATATCGGAGAAGAATTTCCGCTTCTGATTAAGTTCATTGATGCCAAACAGGATCTTTCCGTACAGGTACATCCGGACGATGCCTATGCGAAAGCGAAGGAGAATGGGCAAAAGGGAAAGACGGAGATGTGGTATGTCCTTGACGCGTCGAAGGATGCGAAGCTGGTCTACGGGTTAAAACAGGACAGCAACGAGGCGGAGATGAGGATGGCCATAGAAGAGGGAACCCTCATGAAGATGTTACAGCAGGTACCGGTTCGGAAAGACGATCTGTTCTTCATCGAGGCCGGGACGATTCACGCCATCGGCGCGGGAGCGCTTGTGGCCGAGATCCAGGAAAACTCGAATCTGACATACCGCCTATACGACTATGATCGTGTCGGAAAGGATGGAAGAAAGCGAGAGCTGCATGTGGACAAGGCACTACAGGTGGCCAATTTGAAAAGCAGTGCGGAGCCGAGACAGCCGCTGCGTGTCCTGAAGTATCGGCAGGGAGCGGCCTCGGAACTGCTCTGTCGTTGTCGGTATTTTGAAGTCTATCGGATGCTTCTGAATACAGAGCGAAAACAGCAGGTCCGTTATCGTGCGGATGCGCTGTCATTTCGCGTGCTGCTCTGTGTCAGCGGATGCGGGACACTCAGTTTTCATGAGACAGAACTTCGATTTTTTAAAGGCGACTGTATCTTTGTACCGGCAGATTCCGCTGTATTGACACTGCATGGACAAGCACAGTTTCTGGATATACGGGGGTAAACCATGGAACGATGGAAAATGGAAGCGTCGGAAAAGCTGCTGGATACCCGTTGGGTGAAGGTGCGCAGAGATCAGGTGACATTGCCCGGTGGAATGCGGATTGACGATTTTTATGCGATCACGATTGCAGATGCGGCGGCGGTTGTCGCGATCGATGAAGCAGGGCAGATCATCCTCAAGAAGGAATATCGCTATTGTTATGACAGGGAACTGATTGAGATCCCAGCAGGCACCTTTGAAGTGGGAGAGACGGACAGCTTAGCGGTGGCGCAGCGGGAGCTTCTGGAAGAAACGGGATACGCGTCCGAGGAATGGGAATATATCGGATCGACCGTGGAAAGTTCCTCCAAGCTCACGAATCATATGCATCTTTTTTTTGCGAATCATTGCCGCAGGGTCAGCGGACAACACCTGGATCCGACGGAGAATCTGGATGTCCTGGTGGTTCCTTTGGAAAAGGCGGTGGAGATGGTCATGCGGAATGAGATCTGCTGCAATAGCTCTGCCCATGGTATTTTGTGGGCGGCAAGAAAACTGGGGAGATAGGAGACCAGAAACATGGATTATAGGAAAGAATATGACAGATGGTGTGAAAAAGCCACCGGCGATCCGCATCTTGCGGCAGAACTGAAGGGTATGGACGAGGCGCAGAAGGAGGATGCCTTCTATCGGGATCTTGCTTTTGGCACAGGAGGATTGCGCGGTGTGATCGGAGCGGGCACGAACCGGATGAATATCTACACGGTGGCCAAGGCCTCCCAGGGTCTTGCCAACTATCTGGTGGGGCGGTATGAGAATCCTTCGGTAGTGATCGGATACGATAGCCGGATTCAGTCGGATGTGTTTGCCAAGACGGCAGCAGAGGTCTTTGCAGCTAATGGGGTATGCGTCCATATCTGGCCGACTTTGATGCCAGTACCGACCGTTTCCTTTGCGACACGGCATCTGGAGGCTTCGGCGGGTGTCATGATCACGGCGTCCCATAATCCGTGTCAATACAATGGATATAAGGTGTATGGCGCGGATGGTTGTCAGATCACGACAGAGGCGGCGGCTGACATTCTGGCGGAGATTGAAACACTGGATATTTTTTCGGATGTGAAGCACAGCGATTTTGCAAAAGCACGGGAAGCGGGGAAGATTCGTTACATTTCGGATGCGGTGTACACCGCCTATATTGAAGAAGTCAAGAAGCAATCCGTACTTTTTGGGGATACGGTGAACCGGGACGTGGACATTGTATACAGCCCTTTGAATGGTACGGGACTGAAACCGGTAACACGAGCTCTCAGGGAGATGGGATATACGCACATTACCGTTGTCAAAGAGCAGGAGGAGCCGGATGGACACTTTCCGACCTGTCCCTATCCGAATCCGGAGATTCGGGAGGCCATGCAGCTCGGAATCGAGTATGCGCAAAAGTACCAGGCAGATCTTCTGCTGGCAACAGACCCGGATTGTGACAGAGTCGGTATCGCGGTGAAAAATGAGACGGGAGAATACGAACTTCTGACCGGAAACCAGACAGGCCTCCTGCTGCTGGATTATATCTGCAGTCAAAGAGTGACCAAAGGAAAAATGCCGGAGGATCCGGTTCTGGTCAAGACCATTGTCACGACAGATATGGCGGAGCAGATCGCAAAGCATTACGGAGTACGTGTCATCAATGTATTGACAGGCTTTAAGTTTATCGGAGAGCAGATCGGACGCCTGGAACAGGAAGGGAAGGCAGACAGTTATATCTTTGGATTCGAGGAGAGTTATGGGTATCTGAGTGGCAGCTACGTGCGGGATAAGGATGCCGTGAATGGCGCCTGTCTGATCTGTGAGATGTTCAGCTTCTACAAAACCAAGGGGATGAGTCTGTTAGAGCGGCTGGAGGAGTTGTACCAGACCTATGGATATTGCCTGAATACATTGCATAGCTACGAATTTGCGGGGAGCGCTGGTTTTGCACAGATGCAGAAGATCATGTCGGCATTTCGCGCAGGCGTGCAGGAATTCGGAGGCAAGAAGGTGGTGGATGTACAGGATTATGCGAGGGGACTGGATGGTCTGCCGATATCGGATGTGCTGAAATTCCAGTTGGAGGATCATGGATCCATCGTGATACGTCCGTCGGGGACGGAACCGAAGCTCAAGATCTATGTTTCTGTATCTGCGGCGAATCAGGTGGAGGCACAGGCGATCGAGAATCGAATCGTCAAGGGTGCAGAAGTGATTATTGAGAAGTAAAAGAATGGACGGTATTGCCGAAAACAAATGGATTCTGTTCTACCATTGACGCTATAATTTCGGATTTAAAGCAGGATTATTATGGTATTCTGTGTGATACAGTAATAAAAAACAACTAATTCGAGATATAAAAGATTTTATTAAAGAACTGAAATGAGGATAAACGTGTCATGCTACTAAGAAAATGTCACAGCAGAGCAAACTAGGCGATTTTTATGAAAAATATAAATGTGTTTAGAAAGGTGGCTATGTACATGAACGAAAAGGTGGATAATTTGGACTTTGAGCTAACACCATTGGAAGAACATGTAGATTTTGAGGATCAGGGAAAATATACAAAACTTAGTACTTCCGAAGCGCAGAGGCTGCAGATGGGAGCATTAATACAAAACATACCGGGGCTGATAGCAACGGGAACTTTGGCACAGGCTTATGTGGTAAGATTTCCAGAAGGATTGCCGCATACACTTTTATCACTCAAACAGGGAGGGTATGGATCTCCCATTCCTGGAAGCGATGGCAAATTTGTCGGCTCAGCATCGTTTTTTCCCACCGATGTACAGGCGGTTATGATGGGAGCTTTTACGACAATGTCAATATTGTCTGGACAATATTTCCTTTCTAAGATCAATAGTGAACTTAGTCTGATAAAAATGACCCTAGATAAGATTCTGGAATTCCTATATGGGGATAAGAAAGCGGAATTGTTAGCGGAGGCAAGTTTTATTAAGTACGCTTTTTATAACTATTCCAGTATTATGCAATGCAGTGAACAGCGGATAGCAACGCTGCAGAATATACAAGAAGCCAAAAAGGTTGCTATGAAGGATATAGAATTTTATATGATGGATTTAGATTCACTTGCACATCCAGCAGATGGATTTAAGGTAGCCTATGTTACAGAAAGGGCATTTCAAATCAAAGAGAGTTTAGATTTTTCAATTCAGTTATATGGTTTTGCTTGCGTATTAGAGGCTTATTACGCACAGAATTATGATCCAACTTTCTTACAATACGTGGATAAAGAACTTTCGTCTTATATTGTAAAATGTGAAAAAAGAATTTTAGGAGCATTTAGTCTCATCAACGGTCAGATTATCAATTATAAAGGGAATTTATTTGAAAAAGTAGAGAAGGAACCGTATGAGAAGAGAGTCAAAGATCTGATTGAATCCATGCATATGGAGGAAGATTCATCGCTATATACAACGATTCATAACGCAATACAAAGTTTGACAAAGCCCAAGACGTACTACATAAAAAATAATGGAGATATTTATGTTAAAAGCGTTGCAGTCTGAAATCATGGGGCTCTTCATAGTGGATATTCATCCGTTATATATGAATGTTTTACATGCAAAACAGGGAAAGAATGGGATTCATTGAAACTGAATCTAAGTCGCAGCGTCGCAATTGCGGCGGTTAGCAAATTGAAAGCCTACTTACCGGCTGGTTGAGCCATCTTCCGAACGACTCAATCAGTCGATAAGTAGGTTTTCAATTTAACCGTGCAGTGTGCTCTTAGTGACCGTTTTTTACATGCAGAGGTAAAAACATCAAGAAATTTATTGAAGATTAGCCAGCCTTTCTTTGAGATTAGGGAAATCATGTAGTATACATCTTCCATTCGTAAGGTCTGATACTTATGCGCAGTAAGATCTCTCATACCGGCGATAGCCTTCCAGGGGATATCTGGATGATCAGAGCGAAGTTCTGGCGTGATGTTTTTTATAAGTTCCCCAATGTTAATGACAGTCATGCTAATTGCGCGTTTTAACATTTCATTTGATAAAAATGATTCTAATGAAGCGTCTCCAAGCATTTCCGAACCAAGATTGAGCTCAGAAAGCACCTTTTGAATGATGATTTCATCTCTATGCTGCATATATTTCAATCTCCTTGGAAATGTTTAATATGTCGGAATCTCGCAGTGGACCATGTATGACATCCACACTCAGACCTAAAATATTCTCCAGACGTAGTTTGATGTCTGAAAGAGTGAGCAAAGTGATTGGCTCTGAGAACTCCATGATAAGATCCACGTCGCTGTCATCACGGTTCGTACCGGAAGCTCGCGATCCAAAAAGAATCACTCGAGAAATGGGAAAGGTGGGAATCAACGACAAGATAGCGTTTCGAATAGTGTCAAGTGTCATGAGGAGACCTCCTTTTTAAAAAAATATTGAGAATAAGAAGGAGTGGAATCCCATCAGAAGCAGCATCGGTGGCCATTTTTATGGCTTCGACTAAACGGATGCCCTTAATGCTTCTTTTCCTTCTTATTTCTTAAGTTGAAATTCAAGAGCGAGACGAAGCTCTTGAATTTTTAAGTCCAGATATTTGTCAGAAATAGAGATATTCCATTGTCGTACTTTTGTAGCCATTTGTATGTCGCATCTTCTCCGCTGTCCAGCCATTTGGGAAACGCGCCGCTAAGAAGATGATATTGGTATCCAGCATAATGGTCATTCGGCATTCTCTCCACGGCGGGTATTCGTGATCCAATCGGTTACATCTTCTTCTGAAGCGAACTCGGATTTTTCTGCCTGACCTTTCATCTGTTCCTGAAATTTCTGCATTGCGTAAACGGCAGAATTGATCACCCGGACAGAGCCGTTCTCAAAAATAAAGGTAACGCGGTCACCGGTAGCGACACCAAGGGCTTCTCGGATGTTCTTTGGAATGGTGACTTGCCCTTTGGACATGACTCTTGCGTCATTGATTAAAATATTTGATTCAGACATGATTTATCATACCTCCATATTTTCAAAAAGTAGGGAAGTAGGGA
>DBQQ01000023.1 GCA_002305315.1 Clostridiales bacterium UBA1390 | reverse complement strand
GAAATGTAAAATTTACAATAGATTTTGGCGGGGCGATGATATTGGGCGGAGAATATCCTCGCCCGGGGCAATTTCACCTCCCTGAGCTGAGAAAGTATCATCGGGAAATGTAAAATTTACAATAGATTTTGGCGGGGCGATGATACTGGGGGAGGGAGAATATCCTCACCTCGAGGCCTCTTTTCCCGAGTCCGAAAAGTATCATCGGGAAATGTAAAATTTACAATAGATTTTCGGAATGTGAGGATGTGGATAGAGAGGAGAAGAAATCCCCCCGGGGAATAGGAAGATAGAGGGACGGAGACACAACATATAGTTGTCAGAAAATTAACTAAACACAAAATGAGGTATTTTTTCTGAAATTACCACTTCACAAATCGGGAGTTATAGGGTATAATAGAGAGCATCCACAACACAATAGAGGAGAATGAGTATGGATGCCTATTTGGAGAATGTACGGGTCATCAAGAAGGATGGAACGAAGGAGAAGTATAAACCCGAGAAGATTATCACGGCAGTGTGTAAGTCAGCGTCTAGAGCGCTGGTAGAATTTACTCCGGAGGAGAAGACACGGATTACCGACTATGTGAATGAGACGATCATCAAGATGGGACTGATTGAGATCCCGATCGTTACGATGCATGCGCTGGTCGAGCATGCGCTGGATGAGGTGAATCCGGAGGTGGCTGCGAGTTATCGCAGCTACCGCAATTATAAGCAGGAGTTTGCTAAGATGTTGGACGAGGTCTATGCGGCCAGTCAGTCCATCATGTACATTGGAGATAAGGAGAATTCGAATGCGGATTCGGCATTGGTTTCGACGAAGCGCAGTCTATCTTATAATGAGCTCAATAAGCGCTTGTACGCTAAGTTCCACCTGACGGAAGAGGAGAAGCAGGCCGCGAGTGATGGATATATTTACATCCATGATCAGTCTGCCCGCAGGGATACGATGAACTGCTGCCTGTTCGATGTGGCGACCGTGCTGAAGGGCGGCTTTGAGATGGGAAATATCTGGTATACCGAGCCGAAGACACTGGATGTGGCCTTCGATGTCATCGGGGATATTATCCTCATGGCGGCCAGCCAGCAATATGGCGGTTTTACCGTGTCGGAGATTGATAAAATTTTGCTGCCCTATGCCCTGAAGTCTCTGGATCGCTATACAGAGCAGGAGATGAAGACCTATCAGGATATTCTTGGCGAGTTTGGCGGCATGGTGGATCAGAAAGCGCTCGAGGCTAAGGCGCACGAGAAAGCGATGGCCAGAATCAAGAATGATTTTCGGCAGGGCTTCCAGGGACTGGAAATGAAGCTCAATACGGTGGCCTCTAGCCGAGGGGATTATCCGTTTGTCACCTTTACCGCAGGTCTGGGGACGCATGAGCTGGAGAAGATGGCAGCGATCACGATGTTCGAGGTACGGATGAATGGACAGGGCAAAGAGGGCCACAAGAAGCCGGTACTCTTCCCCAAATTGGTGATGCTGTATGATGAAGCGCTGCATGGGGAGAACGGGACCTGTCCAGAGGTCTTTGATGCGGCGCTGGCCTGCTCTTCGAAGACGATGTATCCGGACTGGCTGTCCTTGACAGGCGAGGGATATGTGCCATCTATTTATAAGAAATACGGCAAGGTCATCAGCCCCATGGGATGCAGAGCATTCCTCAGCCCCTGGTACGAGCGAGGCGGCATTCATCCGGCGGATGATCAGGATGAGCCTGTGTTTGTGGGACGCTTCAATGTGGGTGTGGTATCCCTGCACTTGCCGATGATTCTGGCAAAGGCCAGAGAAGAAAAGAAGGACTTCTTCGAGACGTTGGATTATTACATGGAGCTGATTCGTCGGATCCACCAGAGAACGTTCGCGTACTTAGGCAATATGAGAGCCAGCTGCAATCCGCTGGCCTATTGCGAGGGCGGATTCTATGGCGGCCACCTGGATTTTCACGATAAGATTGCGCCGGTACTCAAGACGGCGACGGCCTCCTATGGTATTACCGCGCTGAACGAGCTGCAGGAACTGTATAATGGCAAGTCCCTGGTGGAAGATGGCGCGTTTGCGCTCGAAGTGATGGATCATATCGTGGACAAGCTGAACGAGTATAAGGAAGAAGACGGGATCCTGTATGCCATTTATGGGACGCCAGCAGAGTCTCTCTGCGGCAAGCAGATCGATCAGTTCCGCAAGAAATACGGTGTGATTGAAGGAGTATCCAGCCGTCCTTATGTCAGCAACTCTTTCCACTGTGGCGTGTGGGAAGATATCTCGCCGATCGAGAAACAGGATCTGGAGGCGCGGTTCTGGGATCGCTTCAATGGCGGCAAGATTCAGTATGTGCGTTATCCGCTCAACTATAATCTGGAGGCGATGAAGACGCTGGTGCGCCGCGCCATGAAGATGGGCTTCTATGAAGGCGTGAATCTGAGTCTGTCTTATTGTGACGACTGCGGACACGAGGAGCTGGAGATGGATGTGTGCCCGGTATGCGGCAGCACGAACCTGACGAAGATCGATCGGATGAATGGCTATCTGAGCTATAGTCGTGTACATGGTGCGACTCGTCTCAATGCCGCGAAGATGGAAGAGATCAAAGACAGAGTCTCGATGTAAGGGAGGCATCTTCATGCGATATCATGATATTACCAAATGCGACATGAAAAACGGGGACGGTCTGCGAACCGTCCTCTGGGTTGCCGGCTGTTCCCATCGGTGTCCGGGATGCCATAATCCCATCACCTGGGATCCTCATGATGGCATTCCCTTCGATCAGGCGGCGAAAGAGGAGATTTTCGAGGAACTGTCCAAGGACTATGTCTCTGGCATCACGCTGAGCGGGGGAGATCCGCTGTTTCCAGGAAACCGCGATACGATTGCGGAGTTGATCGATGAGATCAAAGAGAGATTTCCCGGGAAGACCATCTGGCTGTATACGGGCTATCTCTGGGAGGATGTGAAGGACCTGCCAGGCATATCGAAGGTGGATGTGCTGATCGATGGGCCTTATGTAGAAGCGCTGCGGGATACAACGCTGCACTGGAAGGGCAGCTCGAATCAGCGCGTCATCGACGTGCCGTCCACGCTGCAGGCAGGACAAGTCATCTTGTGGGATGAATAAATGAAAAACTGGGAGTGCCTTCACCCCCAGTTTTTGTCATATACATAAAAATAAGGGGGCATTATCATGAAACTTAAGAATCCGATTCTGCCTGGATTCTATCCGGATCCGTCGATATGCAGGCGAGGAGAAGATTATTATCTGGTCACATCCACATTTGAATATTATCCCGGCATTCCGGTCTTCCATTCCAGGGACCTGGTACATTGGGAGCAGATAGGCCATGTGCTGGATCGACCGGAACAGCTGGCGCTGGACGGACTAAATCCATCCCGGGGCATCTATGCCTCGTCGATCTTCTATCACGAGGGACGGTTCTACGTGATCACGACGCTGGTGGGCAACGCGCCCTACTGGGACAACGTGAACTTCTACGTATGGGCGGATGATCCGGCAGGGCCCTGGTCCGATCCCATCATCGTGCAGGGGGCAGAGGGAATCGATCCCTCGCTGGTATTTGACGAGGGGAAAGTCTATTATCTGGGCAACTGCAGACCCTACCCAGATACGGATTCCACAGCGCGGCATATCTGGATGCAGGAACTGGAACTCTCCACGGGCCGACTGCTCGGAGAACGCCATACGCTGCTGACAGGCGGCGCGATGACAAACGCGTCCGCGCCGGAGGGACCGCACATCTATCATATAGGAGATTACTACTACATCCTGATCGCGGAAGGCGGAACGTCTCATTATCATTCCAGCACGATTTTCAGAAGCCGTTCTCTTTCGGGGCCCTATGAGGGAAATCCCAGAAACCCGCTGATCACACACAGGAATCTGCGGTGGGATTATCCCGTTCACAGCACGGGCCATGCGGACATGATTCAGCTGGCGAACGGCGAATGGTGGGCGGTTCTTCTGGCGTCGAGACCTGTGGGCGGAGATTATCGTACACTGGGACGGGAGACCTTCTGTATCCCAGTTCGTTGGGAAGACGACTGGCCGGTATTTTGTCCGGATACAGGCCGGGTAGAAATGTGTTATCAGGCGCCCGATCTGCCCGCGCATCCCTGGCCGGAGAGGCCTGTTTGCTGCCAGTTTGAGTCCGACAGGCTGGGGGCGGAATGGGTGCCCGCGCGTACACCCAGAAGAAAATTCTACAGTCTGACGGAGCGGGCGGGATACCTTAGACTGTATCCGGGACCGGAAACCCTTCGGGAGACGAGCCATTCCGCCTTTCTGGGCCGTCGGCAGCAGCACATGCAATATGCGGTGCGTACCGTGCTGGAATGGGATCCGCAGGAACAGGAAGAGAGCGGCGTTGTATTGCTGATGAACCACAGGTTCCATTTCCGGTTTGTATATGGTCAGTGGGAGGGCCAGAAAAAGATTCGGCTGATTCGTTGCTTCGATGGCCGGGAGGAGATATTGGCCGAGAAGATGTGGAATGCGGGGAAAACGTATCTGCGCGTGACGGCCCATCTGCAGGATCTGGCCTTCTATGTAGGAAAGGAAGAAGAGACCTGGGAACTGGTGGCAGATCATGTCTCAGGGACACTTTTGAGTAAGGAGATAGCCGGAGGATTTACCGGGACGGTACTGGGATTGTATGCGTCTGCCAATGGGCAGGAGAGCCAAAATACGGCAGATTTCGACTGGTTTGAATATCAGCCCCTGGGAGAATAAGGATTGAAAAGGGGCGGGCTCTGTGGTATACTGAGTGCATACTGAAAGCGGGAGGAGCACTATGAAGGAACGTTGGATTGCGGTAATTGCCGCAGAAGAGCAAGAACTGGCAGGCATGGATGAATTCATGGAAGATCGGCGTACAGAAATCGGTGCGGCGGGGTGTGTCTATCGTATGGGGCGCGTGGGCTCACATCGGGTGGCGGCGATGCGCTGCGGCATCGGCAAGGTGAATGCGGCGATCTCGGCGCAGGCGATGATCGATCGATTCCAGCCAGAGGCGCTGATCAATATTGGGGCGGCGGGCGCAGTAGCGCCAGGCATCTCGTTATACGATCTGGTCATATCCGAGGATGTGGTGCAGCACGATATGGATGTGACCGGGCTGGGTTATGCGCCCGGCATTGTGCCGGATCAGGAAGAGAGTTTCTTCAAGGCCGATCCGGGACTCATTGTGCTGGCCGATCAGGCGGGTTCGGCGGAAGGGCTCAAGACCCATATGGGACGCATTGCCAGCGGGGACCTGTTCGTATCCGAGGAGGGGCAGCGGCAGCGGATTCATGATACATTTCATGCCCTATGCGCGGAGATGGAGGGCGCGGCGATTGCGCAGGCATGCTGGAGGAATCGGGTGCCTTTTGTCATCCTGCGTTCCATATCGGACAATGCGGATGGAAATGCGGGCGTCAGCTATGCAGAATTTTCCGAGAAGGCGGCTGGACAGGCCGTGCGGCTGCTCTCGCGAATGCTGAAAACATGGTCGTAACAGGATAAGGAGGATACAAGTATGATATTAGTAACAGGCGGAGCCGGATATATCGGGAGCCATACCTGCGTGGAGCTTCTGGAAGCAGGACATGAGATTGTGGTATTGGATAATTTCAGCAATTCCAAGCCGGAAACGCTGGATCGGATTCGAGAGATCACGCATAAGGACTTTCCTTTCTATGAGGTGGATCTATTAGACGCAGAGGGTGTGAAGCGTGTATTCGACGAACAGCCGGATATCGAAGCGGTGATTCATTTCGCGGGATTGAAGGCCGTCGGAGAGTCCTGCGAGCAGCCGTTGCGCTACTATCATAATAATCTGACAGGAACGCTGCATCTCTGTGAACAGATGCAGGCGCATGGCGTGAAGAGCATCATCTTCAGTTCCTCCGCCACGGTGTACGGGGACCCGGCCAGTGTGCCGATTCGGGAGGACTTCCCGCTGCATACGACGAATCCCTATGGTTCCACCAAGCTGATGATCGAAAATATCCTGCAGGATCTCGTCAAGGCGGATCCGGAGTGGAACGTGGTGCTGCTGCGGTATTTTAATCCGGTAGGAGCGCATGAGAGCGGTCTTCTGGGAGAAGATCCCAATGGGATTCCGAACAATCTGACGCCTTATATCGCGAAGGTGGCCACGGGAGAACTGCCCTTCGTGCGGGTATTCGGCAATGACTATCCGACGCCGGACGGCACGGGCGTGCGCGATTATATTCATGTGGTGGATCTGGCGCAGGGCCATATCAAGGCGCTCGCGAAGAATCAGCCTGGCGTCTATGTGTATAATCTGGGCACGGGTGTGGGATACAGTGTATTGGATGTGATCCATGCTTACGAGAAGGCCTGCGGTCATGAGTTGCCCTATCAGATCATGGGACGCAGACCGGGAGATATTGCGCAGTGCTACGCGGATCCGACGAAGGCAGAGAAGGAGCTGGGCTGGAAGGCAGAGCGCAATCTGGAGGATATGTGTCGGGATAGCTGGCATTTCATGACAAAGAATCGCTAAGGAGGGTGCCGTATGGATTTTCAGAGGCTGACGGATTTTCTGGAGGGATTATCGAAGAAGGGGATCCCAGGGAACAGCTGTGCGGTGATGCTGGATGGTAAGCGGGTCTATGAACATTATTGCGGTTATGCGGATCTGGAAGCGCAGAAGCCCGTGGGGCCGGACACGCTGTTTCGAATCTATTCGATGACGAAGATTTTCACCTGTGTGGCGGCGATGCAATTGTACGAGAAGGGATTGTTTTCTCTGTCAGATCCCGTATCAGAATATTTGCCGGAATTTACACAGATGCGGGTTCTGGCTTCCAAGCCGAATGGAAAGCCCCTGGAGTATTCTGCGGCGCAGAAAATCCGCGTGGAAGATCTGTTCGGCATGACAGCAGGGCTGACCTATTTTGATGATGGCGGCGAAGCCGCGCGGGTACGCGCGGAAAATCTGCGGAAGTTGGAGTCGGAGCATCCGAATTATACGACCAGGGACTATGCCAAAATGCTGGCATCCGGTCCGTTGGCCTTTGAACCGGGAAGCCATTGGCGATACAGCACCTGCCATGAAGCGCTGGGGGCTTTTGTCGAGGTGGTCAGTGGGGAACGGCTCAGCGCCTATATCGAGGAGCATATCTGTCGTCCCCTGGGACTTCACGACACCTTTTTTCGGTGTGATGCGCAGACGCGGGAGGCACGGCTGGCAGGGTTTTATCGACATCAGGAAGATGGCTCGTATGAGAGAATCACAGACCAGGACGAGCATTATGCGCCAGAATCCCGGATGGACCGCGGGGGCGCAGGGCTGCTTTCTACACTGGGGGATTACCTGACCTTTGCGCAGACCCTGACGGACGGTGGGATATCGCAGCAGGGAGTCCGCATTATCGGAGAGGAAACGCTGCGCCTCATGCGGACGAATCGGCTGAATGCGGTGCAGCGGCAGGATTTTGACTGGATCCAGTATCGAGGGTATGGTTACGGACTGGGCGTGCGTGTCATGATGGATCCAGCGATGGCTGGCGGCGGCCATATGGGCGAGTTTGGCTGGAGTGGGATGGCAGGAACCTGGGTTATGATGGATCCAGCAAAACGGCTTACGGCCGTCTATATGGAGCAGGCGGCACCGAGTCTGGAGGCGTATATCACGCCGAAGCTCAGGAATATCATCTACAGTTGTTTGTAAAGGAGGGAGAGACAGTGAAGATGCAGGAATCCGGAGAAAACTATTTGGAGACGATTCTGATGCTGAAGAATCGCCATGGACAGGTGCGCTCGATCGACATCGCGAACGAGCTGGGGTTCTCGAAGCCGAGCATTAGTATTGCCATGAAGCGGCTGCGGGAAAACGGCTATATCGAGATGGATCCTCAAGGCTGGATCACCCTTACGGACAGCGGCATGCAGATCGCAGAAAAGATCTACGAGCGGCATCGGTTCCTCAGCTATTATCTGCAGAAGATTGGCGTGAGCGAGAAGACAGCGGCAGAGGACGCCTGCAGGATCGAACATGTGATCAGCCAGGAGACGTTTGAACGGCTGCAGGAACATGTGGCTAAGGCGCAAAAAAACGAAATCGAGTGAATGATAAGCCCGCGAGTTCCCTTCGGTCTTTGAGAGGGACCTGGTGGGCTTGTGTATTATCATGGGACTTTAGGACATCAAAATCACATTTGAGACATTGCACAGGAGAGGAGGTCTTGGTAAAATAGACATGATGTTCTGTTTGAGAAGATGGTAGTATCGTCGTTGAAAATAACCGGAAAGGATGGGAGAGAATATGGAAAGAAACAGGGTTTCGGTAAAGGATTTCGAAAAGAATCAAAACGTCATTCAGACGGCTGTCGATGCCTGTGCCGCGGCGGGCGGCGGGACGGTCATCGTGCCTGAGGGAGAATGGCATACGGGCAAAATCCATCTGCAAAGCAATATACATCTGCAGTTGGAGGAGGGAGCGAAAGTCGTGTTTTCCGAGGATCCGCAGGATTATCTCCCGGTGGTATTCACGCGGTGGGAAGGGATCGAATGCTATAATTATTCTCCGCTCATCTATGCCCATGGCTGCGAGAACATCCAGATCACGGGAAAAGGCACGCTGGTCGGCAGCGGTCAGAGATGGTGGGCATGGAAGCAGACGCAGCAGGTAGCGGCAGACCGCCTATACCAGATGGCAGTGGACAGCGTACCAGTAGAAGAGCGGATCTTCGGTACGGAAAAGGACGCGCTTCGGCCGCAGTTCATACAGATGATCCATTGCAAAAACATTCTCCTGGAAGGCTTCTCGATCGTGGATGGCCCGCAGTGGACGATTCATCCCGTATACTGTGAGAATGTCGTCGTCCGAAACGTGCAGGTGCGCACAACCGGTCATAATACGGATGGGATCAACCCGGATTCCTGCCGGGATGTTCTTATCGAAGGATGTACGCTGGAGACGGGGGATGACTGCATTGCCATCAATGCGGGCATGAATGAGGACGGATGGCGGGTGAACCGGCCCTGTGAGAATATCGAGATTCGAGACTGCCTTATGAACGGCGGGCACGGCGGGATTGTGATTGGAAGCGCGGTATCCGGCGGCGTGAGAAATGTGTATGCGCACGATTGCAAGATTCAGAATACAATGCAGGGCATACGTCTGAAATCGATGCGCGGACGTGGCGGATATGTGAAAGATGTGAAGATCGAAAACATAGAGATTCATAATGTGTCGAATCAGGCGGTACAGATCAATATGTTCTACGCGTCCAGCACCGTCATGCCGAAAACAAAGGCGCCCAGTGTGTGGAAGGATATTGAGATCCGGAATGTATCTGGCAGCGGTTCCCGCACTGCGATACAGATCAAGGGCCTGCTGGAACAGCCCCTCGAAGGGATCATCCTGGAAAACGTGGATCTGCAGTCCGATGAAGCACTGTTCTGCAGTGGCGTCGAGAGCATACAGATGCACAATGTGAATCTACGGAATTCATAAGATAGGGGCGGAAAGTTCTTTTCTCATTAGTCCGAGGT
>DBQQ01000051.1 GCA_002305315.1 Clostridiales bacterium UBA1390 | reverse complement strand
ATATCCGCCCAAGGTGGCTGTCTGAGCTGTAAATTCCCATTATAAATAGTGGTAAAAATGAACGCTGTAACAATTCACACCGAAAATAATGGCAATACTGTATAAACTCTGAAATAACATATCAAGAAAGCACATCCCAGTCTCCATCATTCCACACAAGCACAAAAGGCACCGAATCGACAAAGAGACACATAAAGAGGCTTTGGAAATATATAACATATACAAATTCCTTTTCCGAGGAAATAAAAAGAGATAAAAGACAGCACGTATATGGAGTATACAATAATCTTCATCAATTGCAGAACAAAAGTAATAAAAGAAAGTTTCTTTGCGCTTGGTTCTATTACTTTTTTGAATTTTGGAGAAAAATGGAAATGAATGAAAGCGCGGAAAGCCTCTGATTTAGCGGGCTATAAAGTTCAAAAAATGTTTACAATTCAAAAGGGCGAAAAACGTGAAATTTCGCGCTCGTTTTTGATTTTATATATGGGATAGAAAATATCCCCGCGAGGAAAGGAGGTGTGTATCCATGTACAGCTTGATGGCCGAGACCCACTGGATGGAAGAGGTGGGAAGTTATGTGTCCTATGGCGTTCAGGTTTGCGAAGGCGAGGAAGTGCTTTGCACGATTTCAGATATCTCTCTGGATCAGAAGCGCGTGGCGGATTTTGTAGAACGCTGTAACCGGGAAGAGTTGTCTGTATTACATATTCAGGATGTGATCGACGACGAGTTCTTCTGTGGGGAAAATTTGTAAGAAATCCTTGGTTTTTAGGATTTCAGAAGGAAAGGAGATGGATAAAAAAGAGACGAAAGAAAAGGAGAAAATCGAGCGGACCGTCAATCTGCCAATCGTAATGAGAAAATCTTTAGGAGAATCAGAAAAGTTGACAGAAGAGTGCGGACAGGTCTCCCATGATGGGGGCCTGTCCGTAGGGTCTGCATCTTGTAATTGAAAGAAGAAATCGGTATAATAGGCGTGGCTTGACAGTTTTCAAGCGCCGTAGCGATTGAGCCACGCCGTGAGTTTGCCGCCAAAGGCGCCAAACTCCGACATGCACTTGTGCATATGGTGGCTTGACAGTTTTCAAGTGTCGTAGCGATTGAGCCACGCCGTGAGTTTGCCGCCAAAGGGCGTCAAACTCCGACAGGCACTAGTTATGTACTTCATGGGTCCGAGAAAACAGAAATATGAAAAGTCGAGATCTATAGAATCAGGTGGGAAACAAGATGAATGCTTTGAAGACGCAAATGACACATCGCATGAGTACTCGTCAGATTATGGCGATGTTGCTGCCATTGATGGCAGAACAGCTTCTGATCACGATGATGGGCATGGTCAATACGGTGATGGTTACCCATGTGGGGCCAGCGGCGATCTCGGCTGTATCGCTGGTGGATTCGATCAATGTTCTGGTGATTCAGGTTTTCTATGCTATGGGAGCCGGCGGTACGATCGTCTGTGCCCAATACTTGGGGCATCAGGAGACGGAGAATGCGAACAGGGCGGCCAGGCAGACATTGTTGGTGATCACATTTCTATCGGCGGTGATCATGCTTTTATGTATCGTGCTGAATCGATCCATGTTGAGCCTGATCTTCGGCGCGGTGGAGGAAGAGGTGCTGGACGCGGCGGAAGTCTATTTCTTCTTCTCGGCGTTGTCATATCCGTTTATTGCGTTGTATGACTCAGGGTCTTCCATCTTTCGGGCGCAGGGACAGACGAGGTTCCCCATGCTGATGTCGGCTTTAGCGAATGTGTTCAATATCATAGGTAACGTAGTGCTGGTTCTGTGGTTACAGATGGGCGTCGCGGGTGCGGCGATTTCTACACTGGCAGCGCGGGCTTTCTGTGCGTTGGTTGTCATGTGGCGGCTGGCGCATCCAAAGGGAATACAGCCGATTGTGGTCAAAGAGTATCGCAAAATCCGGCCGCAGATGTCGCTCATTCGCAATATCTTGCGCATTGGAATCCCCTCCGGCATTGAGAACGGGATGTTTCAGTTTGGAAAACTGGCGATCCAGTCTACGATCTCGACGTTGGGAACCACGGCGATGGCGGCGCAAGCTATGGCCAATACCTTTGAGAACCTCAACGGTGTTGCTGCGGTAGGGACAGGCATCGGTCTGATGACGGTGGTAGGACAGTGTATGGGAGCTGGAGAGAAGGAAGAGGCCGTCTATTATGTGAAAAAATTCGCACTCATTGCGGAGATCGCGTTGATCATCAGTTGTCTGGCGATGTATCTGGCGGCAAGACCCACAGCGATCCTTTCCGGTATGACGCCGGAGAGTATGGAACAGTTTCTGCATGTGATGCTCCTGATCTCGATTGTAAAGCCGATCTTCTGGGTGCCATCCTTTGTATTCACCTATGGGCTGAGAGCGGCAGGCGATGTGAAATTTGCCATGATCGTATCCTGTCTGACCATGTGGCTTTTCCGGGTGACATTGACGATCTTCCTTTGCAATGTGATGCATATGGGGATCGTGGCAGCCTGGATTGGGATGTTCTCTGACTGGGGCGTGCGAGCCATCATTTTCACAAAGCGATTTGTTAGCAAGAAATGGCTCAACTATTCGGTGATCGGAAGAAAATAAGCAAAATGAAACCGGCTCGCGCAATCACTCGCGAGCCGGTTTCATTTTAATATAGATGTCGAGATTGCAGAAAGCGGATAAACTGTTCTACATCTTCCTGGTCTTCTTGGGATAAATCGGAGATTTGCTGAACCAGCTGAAGAGAGGAATCCTGTTCCCCTGTCAGGAGATACTCCATAGAGGTGTGATAAATTTGCGCGATGCGATAGAAATTATCCGGAGAGGGGGCTCGGCGTCCTGTTTCGTAATGAGAATAGGCTTGAGCCGTTATATTGAGCATATCCGCTACATCCGATTGCGTAAGTCCAGCCCTTTCCCGATAGGTACGAAGACGATCTCCTAAAGTCTGAGCGAACGAATCCAAATTCATGAAAACAGCAACCCCTTTCTATGTATATTAAATATATTTATGACTGATTCTGTCGTTTATAAGCCAGAAAGTCCAGATATACGCCAAGATGTGCCAGATCACTATTGGATAAGCTGCGAATCGACTGAGAAAGTGGTTGAGAAGGATCTATTTTCTCAGGACACAGAAGGTATTCCATCGGAACATGATAGAACTGTGCCAAACGATGAAGGGTGAAAATATCTGGAGTTCGCCGGCCAGTCTCATAATGAGAACAGCTTTGCGAGGAGATACCGATATAATTAGCAATCTGTCTTTGAGAGAATCCACGCTGCGTACGCAACACAGAGAGTCGACCGGCAAGTATAGCTGACATAATGGACATCCTTTCTAATAATGGAGAATACAATATACACATTGTAGCACAAATTAGGAAAGAATGGTAAAAAGGTTACAAAAAGGATAAAATTACTACAAAACGAATAGAGCGAAATTTAATCAGATTCTGATTCTGCCATAAATGCATGAAGAAGGGTATCGCCGGAGAGTCCCTGTTCAATGAGAGATTCCAACAGACGCGCTGATTTTTCTCGTTCAGACTGTTTATGGATAGGCCGTAAAATCAACTCATGATCCTTACAGATGCATTCGACGGTATCTTGAAAATGAAGGGCTTCAAAGAATTGGCTGGGTATTGTAATCTGATGTTTAGATGAAATATGGATTATACGGCGTTGTTCCGACATAATGTACTCCTCATTTTATTCGGCGGAAGATGGAAATTCAATCTCCCACTTTTCGTAGCAGTTGATGATGGTTGTATCTTTATAATGATGAATTCGTTCAAAGTTTCGGCCATAGTTCGCATGTACATGTCCATGAATGAGATAAGCAGGATGATAACGGTCCATGAGGTCTAAAAAGCATTCAAACCCCTGATGCGGCAGATCCTGTCCGTCTCCTAAGCCATAGGCTGGGGAATGGGCTAATAAAATATCAAATCCTTTAGACTTGCGCAATGGCTTGCGCAGCTTGGCGATGCGTTTGCGCATTTCTTTTTCGGAGTATTGGCAGGTTTCGCCAGGACGATATCGCATGGAACCGCCAAGCCCCAGAATGCGGATACCGCGATATTCAAACACCGTGTCTTCGATACAGAGACATCCTTCTGGAGGCCGGTGTACATAGCGCGTATCATGGTTCCCGTGAACATATAAGACGGGAACATGAGCAAACGTGGCCAGAAAGGAAAGATACTCACCATGGAGATCTCCCGCAGACAGGATGAGAGAATAATCCGCAATCTTGCTCTTATCAAAGTACTCCCAAAGTGATTCAGATTCGGTGTCTGCCAGCAGTAAAATCTTCAATCGAATCCCCCCCTTTTCCACAGTCATGCAAAACATGGTTAGATGTACCTATTATAACAGTTTTTCTGAAAAAGGCAACGGGAAACGGAAAATTTCATTGCCTTTTGTTGCAGAATGTGGTACATTAGAGGGGAGAAAAACAGAGGTTAAGGACAAGAGGTGATCAATGTGAGGTTAGAGAACTTTTGGGAACATCCCAGGATGGTATCCATGAATCGGGAAGCCCCCCGTTCTTGGTATGTACCTTTTGAAGATATCCATCCGGATCCGGATCCTTTGCAGAGGCAGGAGTCAGGGAAATATAAACTCTTAGACGGAAGCTGGTATTTTCGGCTGTATGAGCGCGAACAGATGCTGCCAGAGGGCTTTTATAAAAAGGAATATGATGTGTCCGAATGGGATCGGATTCCGGTGCCGTCTTGTTGGCAGATGCTGGGATACGATCAGTGTCAGTATACGAATACCAGGTATCCATTTGCTTGTGATCCGCCGCGTGTGCCGATGGATAATCCTGTGGGCGTCTACGTGCGGGAGTTTCGCTTGGCGGAGGATTGGGAAGGCGCTGAGAAGTACCTGGTGTTTGAAGGCGTCAATTCCTGCGGAGCCCTATGGGTCAATGGACAGTATGTGGGGTATTCCAAGGGAAGCCGTTTGCCGGCGGAATTTGACATCAGCGCGTATGTTTATTCGGGGATTAACAGGATCTGTGCGGTGGTATTGAAGTGGTGCGACGGCAGCTATCTGGAGGATCAGGACTGTTTCCGCTATTCGGGAATTTTCCGGGATGTGTATCTTTTGAAGCGGGAACCGGGCCATATTCGGGATCTGTTCGTCAAAGCGGATCCTGAGGCACAGGAAGTGACCGTGGAGATTGATGCCAAAGGAGCCGGGTCGGTGGAAGCGGTACTCTATGACGGAGATCATAGAGAGGTAGCGCATGTTCAGGAAGAGACGGATGCGCAGGGCAATCTGATGCTTCGCCTTTCTTGTCCGCATCCAGTGCCTTGGAATGCGGAGCATCCGTATTTATATAAGCTGGTGGTGAGCAAAGCGGGAGAGAAGATTCCGATCAGCGTCGGGTTTCGCAGCGTGATGGTGCGGGATGGCGTGTTTCTCTTCAATGGTCGGCCCATCAAGCTCAAAGGTGTGAATCGGCATGATTCTCATCCGTTGACCGGCCAGACGGTTTCCGTGAAGGATATGATCGAGGATCTGATGCTGATGAAGCAGCATCACATCAATACGATACGAACATCGCATTATCCCAATGATCCGCGGTTCCTAGAGTTATGCAGCCGTATGGGCTTTTATGTGATGGATGAGGCGGATCTGGAATCTCACGGTGCTTGGGGGAATGGAATCAATCTGCCGGCGGATCCGGAGTGGAAAAACGCGTTTCTGGATCGGATGCAGCGCATGGTGGAGCGGGATAAGAATCAGACATGTGTGCTTTTCTGGTCCCTGGGCAATGAGTCTGACTACGGAGAGAATCACCTGGCGATGGCACGGTGGACTCATTCGAGAGACCATTCCCGGTTGATTCATTATGAAGGATGGTACCATAGACAGGAGGTGGGGCATGAGGAGCTAGATATGCTGAGCCGTATGTATCCCACGTTGGATTATATGCGAGAGTATGCAGAGGATCCGGCGAATACGAAACCCCTCTTTCTCTGTGAGTATAGTCATGCTATGGGAAATGGTCCTGGCGATCTCGCAGACTACTGGCGCCTGATCTACAGCGAACCGAAACTGATGGGCGGCTGCGTGTGGGAGTGGTGTGATCATGCAATCCGCGCAAAGCGATGTGAGGATGGTATCACACGGCCTGTGGCAGCGGCCAAAACGCATGAGGGTACGGAATTTTACGCCTATGGCGGTGATTTCGGGGAATGGCCCCATGATGGGAATTTCTGCATGGACGGGTTGGTGTATCCGGACCGTCGGGTTCATACAGGACTTCAGGAGTATCAGTTTGTCATTGCGCCTGTCAGCTTTGCGTGGCAGGAAGAAGATGCGCGTCGCATCAGTGTGCGGAACCGGTATGATTTCACCGATCTATCGGGCCTGCAGCTGATTTGGAAGCTGGAGCAGGATGGAATCCTGGTGGAAGAAGGGCGAAGGGAAATGCCGGATCTTGCGCCGGGGGATTCGGACACGATGACATTGGATTTTGACGTGCCGGAAGGAGGCTCTGTCTACCTGCGGCTGGAAGCCGTCACCAAGGAAGATGGGCCGTATTTTCGGGCGGGGACAGTGATTGCCAGAGGACAGTGTCAAGTGCGGCGTGCCGAAAATCGGCAGTTAAGCAATCCGCGCCGTGGATGCGGCATGGAAGTCTGGAAACGGGACGGTCAGATCTATGTGCGGGGTGCCAACTTCGTCTATCGATTCCGGGAACAGAATGGCCAGTTGTGCGGTTTGCAGTACGAAGGCAGAGAACTTTTGAAGGAAGATGCAACCTTTGAAATCTTCCGCGCGCCCATGGATAACGATCGCAATGTGATCTGGGACTGGAAGGCCTGGGGTGTGGATCGTGCACAGCCGCTCCTGCGTAAGATGGAGATTTTTGATGAGCGGCCGGATGCGATTCATTTTCAGACGGAGTATGTGATGGCAGCGCCGTCCATGCGTCCGATCCTGCAGATTTCAGCCAACTGGACGGTCAATGAGGATGGGCAGCTCAGACTGCGGACAGACGTGCAGCTTCGCGAGGAGACAGAACACGACCTCAAGAAGACGCAGGGACGTCATTTCTTCCTGCCGAGGTTCGGTCTGCGGCTCATCCTGCCTAAAGAATATGACCAGGTGGAGTATTTCGGATATGGTCCGGGGGAGAGTTATGTGGATAAGCATCAGGCTTCCTATAAATCCCTGTTTGTCACGCGGGTGGATGACATGTTTGAAAACTATCTGAAACCCCAGGAGAATGGCGCCCATTACGATACCGAGTGGATGCGGTGTACAGATCGGCAGGGCCTGGGCCTGGAGATCGTGGGTAAGAGTTTCTCCATGAATGCCATGCGGTATACGCCGCAGCAGATCGCGTCGGCGGAACACCCCTATGAATTGCCGAAGACCGATCAGACAGTACTTCATTTCGATTACGCCCAGAGCGGCAGTGGGTCGAATTCATGCGGCCCAGAACTTCTTCCGGCATATCGGTTGAATGAACAGCAATTTACCTGGGAGCTGCAGATGCAGCCTATAGAGAACCCATAAATATATAGAAGGAGGATTTTTATCATGAATGGTTCTATGTACAAAGATCACAAGGCGGTGGAATATGCCCAGATGGCTTGTGATACGATGATGAGGAAGTTCGCTCCAGAGGATCTGCCTCCGAAGGATCGGTTTCATTATCATCAAGGAGTATTCCTGTCAGGCGTGCAGAAGACCTGGCATCTGACGGGAGACAAGAAGTATTATGATTACTATAAGGCCTGGGTGGATCATGAGGTTCGTCCGGATGGGACGATTATTCAGTGGGATCCAGGTCAGATGGATGATATTCAGCCAGGCATTCTGCTCTATGAGCTGTATGAAAAGACAGGGGATGAGCGTTATAAAAAGGCACTCGATGTCCTGGTACCTACGATTTATAACCTGCCGAAGACGCCGGAAGGCGGACTGTGGCATAAGGATCCCAGTTGTCCGAATCAGATGTGGCTGGATGGCCTCTACATGGGCGGTCCGATCTGTGCAGAATATGCAGCGAAATTCAATCATCCGGAATACTTCGATTTTGTGACGAATCAGGCGCTTCTGATGGAAAAGTTTACGAAGGATGAGAAGACCGGACTGTGGTATCATGCGTATGACGCGTCTCGTAAGGCTTCCTGGGCGGATCCGGTCACCGGCAAGTCTCCGGAGTTCTGGGGACGTTCCATCGGTTGGGTGCCGATCGCTATGCTGGACGAGCTGGTATTCCTGCCGGAGGATCATAAGGATCGTAAGGAGATCATTCGGTTGACGGTGGATCTTCTGACGGAGCTGATCCCGTATCAGGATGAGGTGACAGGACTGTGGTATCAGGTCGTGGACAAGGGTGGGCAGGAAGGCAACTGGGTGGAATCTTCCTGTACTTGTCTGTATTCTGCAGCTATCGCGCGCGCGATTAAGATGGGACTGATGGATGAAAAGTACATGGATGTAGCCGTCAAGGGATATCATGGCATCATCGATCGTCTGCGCTATAATGAACAGGGTATCATTGTCGATAATATCTGCGTAGGCACAGGCGTAGGCGATTACGCGCACTATTGCGCGCGTCCGACCAGTGAGAATGACCTGCATGGTATGGGGGCATTCCTGATCATGTGTACGGATATCGCAGCAGCATTGGATTCAATCAAGGAGGAGAGAGAATGAGTCGTTCAGAATATAAGGGCCATTCAGCGGTAGAATACGCGAAGATGGGCTGTGACACGATGATGAGAAAGTTTGCTCCAGAGGACTTGCCGCCGAAGGATCGCTTCCATTATCATCAGGGTGTGTTTCTGTCGGGCGTGCAGAAGACCTGGCATCTGACAGGTGAGGAAAAGTACTATGATTATTACAAGGCTTGGGTAGACCATGAGGTGCGTCCGGATGGCACGATTATTCAGTGGGATCGTGGTCAGTTGGATGACATTCAGCCGGGTATCCTGCTGTTTGAGCCCTACGAAAAAACAGGGGATGAACGGTATAAGATCGCTCTGGATACGCTGCTGCCGGTGATCTACAACTTCCCGAAGAATAAAGAGGGCGGATTCTGGCATAAGGATCGGTATCCGAATCAGATGTGGCTGGATGGTCTCTACATGGCAGGACCTTTGAGTGTGGAGTATGGCGCAAAGTTTAATCATCCGGAATATTTTGATCTGAGCACGCAGCAGGCGCTCCTGATGGAGAAGTTTACGAAGGATGAGAAGACGGGACTATGGTACCATGCCTGGGATTGCAGTAAAGAAGCAGACTGGGCGGATCCGGTCACCGGCAAGTCTCCGGAGTTCTGGGGACGTTCTATTGGCTGGGTGCCGATTGCGATGCTGGATGAGCTGGTGTATCTGCCGGAGGATCATAAGGATCGGAAAGAGATCATTCGTCTGACGGTGGATCTCCTGAAAGCGCTGATTCCGTATCAGGATGAAGAGACCGGACTGTGGTATCAGGTCGTAGATAAGGGCGGCCAGGAGGGTAACTGGGTAGAATCTTCCTGCACCTGCCTGTATTCGGCAGCCATTGCGCGCGCGATCAAGATGGGATTCATGGACGAGAAGTACATGGATGTGGCTATCAAGGGATACCATGGCATCATCGACCGTCTGCGCTATAATGAGCAGGGTATCATTGTCGATAATATCTGTGTAGGTACGGGTGTCGGCGATTATGCGCATTACTGTGCGCGTCCGACCAGTGAGAATGACCTGCACGGCATGGGCGCCTATCTGATCATGTGTACGGATATGGCGGCTGCATTGGACTAATCAGAGAATCGAAAAAGGGCTGTCGTGTATGCGGCAGCCTTTTTCAGAAGGAGTTAAGATGTATCAGGACCAAGAAGGAAAGAAATGGTGGAAAGGAAACCTCCACGCGCACACGACGAAGAGTGATGGAAAAGTGTCGCCGAAGGAGGCACAGAGACGATATCAGGAAGCGGGGTATGATTTTCTGGCGCTTACAGATCACTGGTATCTGAGCCGAAGCGGACATGAAAAGAATATGCTGCTTCTCAGTGGCATCGAGTTGGATACGATGAAGAATGGCTGTTGGCATATCGTGGGGATTGGCTTGAATCGGATGCCGGACGCGGAAAGAGGTCAGAGTGCGCAGGAGTTGATCGATGCTGTGCGAGAGGCGGGCGGATTCGCGATTTTGGCACATCCGGCCTGGTCCCTGGAACAACCGCAGGATATCGCAGAATTGGAAGGATTATCAGGAGTAGAGATCTATAATTCGGTATCCGGATTTCCGTATTCATCCAGAGCGGATTCTTCTCATGTGCTGGATTTGGCGGCGAAATATGGTATGCGTGTGCCCTACATAGCTGCGGATGATACACATTTCTACCAAGATGAACTTTTTAAGAGCTATATCTATGTACAGGCAGAAGAATGCAGCAGGAAGGCGATTCTGGAAAGCATCCGGGCAGGCAGACTGTATGCAACGCAGGGACCTTTGATTCAGAAGGCCTGCATAGAAGGAGATCGATTTGTCGTCGAATGTTCTCCGGCCGAGGCAGTGATATTCTATTCTGCGAGCGTCTGGCAGCCAGATACGGTAAGCCGGCAGCCAGGAATCACGCAGGCCGAATTTGTCTTGAAACCCTATGATCGCTTTGTGCGAGCGCAGGTGATAGATAAAGAGGGAAAATCAGCCTGGACCAGCGCCTATACAGTACGCTAGGGAAGGGGCTTTCTCATTCGTTGCGGCGAGAAAGACATGAGAAACTCCCTGGGTTACGAATAAGAAAAAACTGCCAGCAGGCTTTTGCCGGGTGTGCATAAGGCAGTATCCGAAAAACACACAGAAATCGGCATTGCAGGGTAGAAACGAGAGTACGGATCGAAGGGTTCGTACTCTTTTTCTGTATATTCCGATAAAACTGCAATCGGCACATTGGTTTTTCCAGAAAATCTTCTGTAAAATGAAAGCACCAAAAAACGCAGGAGGTTTTACGATGAAAAGCATTTATGAAAAAGCAGGCGGCACATATACCCGGCAGGGCGATTATGAACTGCCCAATCTGAAAATACCGCCCGAAAAAGAAATTGAAATCGGAGTTTGGGGACAGCGATACCGGCGATATTTGAAGCAGCGCCACCGGATTCGGTATTACAATCTGCTGCCGCCGGAAAGCTAAACGAGCAATTGACAGAGGTAGACCGGCAGGCGGAGCAGATGTTTCGGTCGCTTGTATCCGCATTTTCTAAACAGGAAAATATCACGGAAAGACTGAAAGCCAATCGCCCTATGGAGTGGGTACAAAAGACGAACAGTATCCGAAACCGGGCTGCTGAAATCGTGAACAACGAGTGGATTTACATATGAGAGGGCGGAAATATCATCTCTTTCTTTCGGAAAATGAGCGCAGATTTCTCATTCAAAATCTCCTTTGGTTTCAGAACAAGCTGTGGCAGGAAGGGCGTTATACCGACGCTGTGGAAGACTTAATCATCAAGCTTTCAAAAGCAAATCCGAAAAAAATCAGGGTAACATAAAACGAACCGGAGAAAGCAAAACAGCCTTCTCCGGTTTTTCTGTATCATCTTAGCGAGCAGACTGTTTGTATCCCCATACGGCTGCAAACAGTGATTCTCGTTAGGGCGCTGCCCTAAGACCCGATTGATTTTATATGCTTTTAACCGGCGTACTTCTTGAAGTTTTCCGCCTGTTCCAGTACTTCTTTATAAACATCATCCAGCGTTACTGGCGGATAGCCGTATTCGTCCAATAACAGGATCAAATCCACCTGCAAATTTGCTTTGATGTCATCACGGGTAGACCAATCGGTATAGCGGGACTTATCGTCAACAATAACTTTGATTTTTTTTGAAAGCTCAAGCATTTTTTCATCCGGATATTCATTATCGAATTCATATTTCTTTGCAACGGCTTTCAGAATATCATAAAAGGCTTTTTCCTCGTAGTCTATCCCTAATTTTTTGAAGGAGTCCTTTTCTGTTTTCAGCTCCGCAAGCAGATCGGCAAGCATCCCGGCAATATCGTCAAGCACCTCATTGGCATAGGATTCATCTCTGCGGCGGTTATTGTATTCGTCAACCACCCGCTTTAATCTGTTTGCAAACTCTACACCCATGATTTTGTTGACCTTCTTGAATTCGTCGATTGCCTGTGAGAGTAGTCTTTGCAGGATTTTGATTTTGGTGTTCGGCAGCTGGATAGCGTTTATCTTGTCCATGTACTCATTGCTGAAAATGTCAACGGATATATGTTTTCCGGTTTCAAACAATTCCTCGATGCCGTCCGACTGGATAGCGCCCTCCAGCATTTCACGCACACGAGCATTCATCTGCGAAATATCAGGGGCGTCTCCCTTTGTCAGCTTGAAAAGGATAGAGCGGACTGCACAGTAAAAATGAATATAGTCTTTTTCCTCGTCCGAAATCTTTTCGCTGGAGCTGCAAAGATTGAAAGCCTGCTTCATCCGCTTGACCGCCGCCATAAAGCGGGTTTCCAGTTCCTCCGACAGCTGCACATATTCGACCGCCCGATTGAGGCAGGCAAGCTGCTCCGTCGGAGAACCTTCAAAGAAATCCTTGCTGTTAAAGCCGTGGAACATCTGTGCCAGCACTTCTAACTGATCTTTGACGATGGTAACCGCCTGCTCCACACCTTCAAACTCATCACATTCAAAATTCGTGTATTTCTTTAAAGCAAGGTTCATATTCTTTTTGATACCGATATAGTCCACAATCAAGCCCTTGTCTTTGCCTTCGCAGACACGGTTGACACGGGAGATCGTCTGAATCAGAGTATGCTGCTGAATCGGTTTATCTATGTAGATGGTATCCAGCTCCGGAACATCAAATCCGGTCAGCCACATATCGACAACGATAGCGATTTTGAAATTGGATTTCGGATTTTTGAACTGCCGGTCAAATTCCTTACGATCATCCTTTGTTCCAAGCATTTCATAAAGAGCAGGCTCATCATCTTTGTTGCGAGTCATCACCAGCTTGATTTTCTCAATAGGCTTCAGTTCCTTTTTCTCTTTATCGGTAAGCGCTGTTTCATCCTCACTGATTTTCTTTTCCGACCACTGGGGACGCATCTCTACAATGATTTTATAAAGGTCATAAGCGATGTTGCGGTTCATGCAGACAAACATTGCCTTTCCAGCAACCGTAGCGCCCTCTGCCACACGGGTTTCGTAATGGTGAATAAAGTCCTTGGCGACTGCACACAGCCTGTCCGGATCGCCGATAATCGCCTCCATTTTGGCAACAGCTTTCTGGCTTTCCTCGATTTGGTGCGCGTTAGCGCCCTGCGCCTCGCACTGATCGTAATACTGTTCGATTTCTTTGACTTTTGCATTGTCCAGCGTCACCCTCGCCGCACGCCCATCGTAAACAAGATTGACGGTAATGCCGTCACGCACCGATTCGGTCATGGTGTAGAAATCTACCACAGGACCGAATACTTCAATCGTCCTGTCCACCGGCGTTCCGGTAAAGCCTACATAGGTAGCATTCGGCAGGGAATCATGCAGATACTTGGCAAAGCCATATTTACGCTCCACACCCGCTTCGGTCACTTTGACCTTTTGGTCAAGGTTGATCTGGCTCCGGTGCGCCTCATCAGAAATACAAATGACATTGGTTCTATCGGTAAGAAGCTGCAAGTCCTCCGTAAATTTCTGAATAGTCGTTAAATACACGCCGCCGCTTTCCCGTCCCTGCAATTCTTCCCGCAGCTTCTCACGGGATTCAATGCTGATCACCGTTTCGTCTCCAATGTATTTTTTGGAGCCCACAAACTGGCGGGAAAGCTGGTCGTCCAAATCGGTGCGGTCAGTGATAATTAAAATGGTCGGGCTGTGGAACAGCTTGCTTTTCATCAGCATACGAGTCAAAAACAGCATAGTGTAGCTCTTGCCGCAGCCGGTAGCGCCGAAATAGGTGCCGCCCTTTCCATCACCGTCAGGGCGCATATGCAGCTTGATATTCTCAAACAGCTTGGTAGCGGCAAAAAACTGCGGATAACGGCAGACGATTTTCAGCTCTTTATCCGAGCTGTCGGGGAAATAGATAAAATCCTTGATAACCGCAAGCAAACGGTCTTTTCTGAACAGCCCCTTCATCATGGTGACAAGGGAGTTGATGCCGTCCAGCTCCTTGTCCTTGGATTCAACTTTCCGCCACGCATAGAAATAGTCATAGGGACTGAAAAGAGAACCGTATTTGTTGTTTACCCCGTCGCTGATGACCACAAAGGCGTTGTATTTGAGCAGTTCCGGAATATCTCTGCGGTAGCGGACGGTAAGCTGCTTGTAAGCGTCCATAATCGTTGTGTTTTCTTTGACAGCACTCTTAAATTCCAAAACCACCACGGGAATGCCATTGACAAATACAATTCCATCGGGAATACGGAGCTGACCGCCCACACCCTCGATTTCAAACTGGTTGACTGCCTTGAAGATGTTGCTTTCGGGATTGTCATAGTCGATGAGCTCAATATATAAATCCTTCTGCGTTCTGTCCTCACGGTTGAGGATAAAACCGTCGCACAGCAGTTTATGTATTGCCTTGTTCGCTTCGTACACCGTGCCGGAGATGTTCCGCAAACGCAAAAGGATACCGTCCACTTCGCCGGGGGTGATGCCGTCCTTGGCGTAACGGTTATATAAATACTGCTGCAGATCATCTGCAAGCAGAACTTCCGTGCGCTCCCGATGAATTTGCTCTCCTGCGAGATAGGTATATTCTTCACTCTTGAACAGCTCCATAATGGATAGCTCTAAAGCGTGTTCGTTAAAGTTTGCCATTGTGGTTACTCCTTTTTATTATAATCTTCCATTTTAAGGTTTTCCTTACATTTATTATGTATGTTTTCCTTTTTAAAACCATAGTCTGTAATCAATCGCACGATAAATTCAACCCATTCTGTGGTATACAAATAATCATTATGGGGCTCATCGTAAATACAATATTTAGTTATGGTTTCAAATTTTGACTCAGAATTTGTTCCAGGACGAATACCGAACGCTTTCCACAAATCAGTGTGATTATATAAACTTAACGTCTCACCAGTTTTCTCTCTAACCATGTTTATTACATCACCCGGTTTTAACATATTTGCATTAGACACGGGTTGTTTAATTATTTTATCTTTAATAATTGCCGAAACTTTTTGATAATTATTTTTGTCCTCATCACTTAATGAATTCCAATTAACGAACTCTACTGATAAGTCAGATCGATTCGTATTACTGACTTTTGGTATTTGAAGTAATTTTATACTATATTCCTGACTATCGTATATTTCTTGAGAAAGATCTGTTCTATATTTATCAATGTACTTTTTTATATCTTGCATATCTTTAGAAAGCAAGTCTTTTTGAGCAACTAACTGCTCATTTGCACGAAGGTGAGAAAATTGCAATGCATAGGCCAAACAAGTGTTTATAGAATAATCATCGCCAAATAAAGCCATTACCGTATTTTCATAATTATAAAGTAATGCCTGACATTCTCCAAAAAGTAAAATATCCAATGCAGAAGAATTCCAATATCTATGTTCAATCTTATTTCTAATCCCAATAAAAAAATTCAAATTAGCTATAACTGCTTCTGTGAGCTTTTGTTTTTGGGTACCTTTCTGGAAATTCTTAATGCATTCTTTTAGTTCCCATGCCTTTCTTTCGCCCTCTATAATTTTATAGCGACCGTTCTTTTCTTTATAAAAATATCTTTCTCCTATTGTTGCTTGAAAAAAAGCATGAAAAAGCTTTGTCCACGCAATAATCATTAATACTACATAATTCTCAATCCGAAATTTTGTTTTAGGGCGATTATATGTTTCAACTGCTGTTAAGGCACTATTTAAAGAATTTTCCAAAATTGTCTTGGGTCTACCCTTGCACTAGTCAACAAAAACTGG
>DBQQ01000049.1 GCA_002305315.1 Clostridiales bacterium UBA1390 | reverse complement strand
TTTCTCAAACTTCCCCTTCTCTTCTTCAAAAATAGCGTACACACTTCCTCGCCCTGCCTACGTATACGCTCCTATGAAGAAAGCCCTTCATCATCTTGAAAAAAGCGTATACTCGCCAAGCCCCCAAGATGCCTGAATGCAGCTCCTCGCGCGCATACGCCCCTATGAAGAAAGCCCTTCATCATCTTGAAAAAAGCGTATGCACGCCAGGCCTCAAGTTGCCTTATCCCAGCCCTCTCCTGTATACGCTCTTCTGAAAGATCCCCTACGCCTTCTCAAAAATAGCGTATACTCGTCATGAGGCCGTAGGCCGTGTATTGCCCGTGTATACGCTATTCTCTCCAAAACACTTCTCATAGAAAGGGACGGAGAACTCGCCCATCTACGAAAAACTCCCCCACTTTTCTAGCCTCACACTCTTCAATTCCTATGCATATGCTTTATTGCAACGCCTTTTTCAGGTCTGCAATATACCTCTCCTGCTGCTTTTTCAGATATCCTTTGACGAAGGGCTTAAGAAGCAGCTTCTTCGCAGTGACTTCCTCTGTGAAGTCGATTTCGGTCACGCCTTCTCGCGCTGTGAATATGCCGACCCAGTGTCCGTGCATGTTGTCGTTATCCATATCGAATTCCCAACGCGCGAAGGGCTCTTGCCGGGTTATCGTAAATGTGGTTTGATAGCCGTCCTTCGTATATTCGATAAATGTTTTGTCATTGACAACCTCGATTTTGCTCAGATCGCTGCGCCATTCGTAGTTTTCGAGTGAGGTTACAACCTCCCAGACCTTCTTTACATCCCATTGAAAAATTGCTTTTATACGCGATCTTGCCATTTACGCACACCTCACAATCCACATGATTGAATTTGATATCCCTGCTCCGCGAGTTTTCGCAACGCCCTCTCCTCGTTTTCTTTTTTCACCAGAATATAATCGGTATTGAACGTGGACAGCACGAAGATGCTGATCTGCTCCTCGGCCAGCAGCGCAGCTATCCGGGCCAGGACTCCGATCAGGGAAAAATCCAGGGATCCTTCGATACGAAAAGCCTTCCAGCCGTCTTCGCGCGCCACGGTATTGAAGGGCACATCCTGCGTCCGACAGACCAGGGAATATTCGTCGTCCGTTCGTCCTGTGAAGCAAAATGGCGCGTCCAGAGGCACTTGAGAATAGTCCGCGACCTGGCAGACCGAAAAATCACCGTCGATGCTCTGTATGTTCATGACAGACCTCTCCCTCCTGTTTCGCAAAATAATGCCTTTTGGCGTATTCAAAATAGCGTCCAAAGCGGGCTGCGGCACGCCGACTCACTTTCCGGAAGGGGAGCAGCATGTCAAATGCGTGGAATAGGCCGGGATAAATGTCCGCCTTGACTTCTACGCCAGCTTGCTGCAGATTTCGAATGTAGGCGAGCGTCTCCGCGTAAAAGGGCTCTGCTGTGCACACAAACGTGTAGGCAGGCGGCAGGCCGCTGTAGTCTTCACGGCGGGCCGGCGAGGCATAGCAGGGCACCTCCTGGCCCGCAATGTCTCGCAGGTACCTGGCCCATCCGTAATGATTTCTTTTTGTATTCCATACCGGCGCGTGATTATCCCGCGAGGTCTCTGTGTCCCGATGATCCAGCATGGGGTACAGAGGCATCTGAAATGCTATGTTCACGCCGTCAGTGTCCTTCTCATACATGCAGAGCGCCGCCGCGAGTCCGCCGCCTGCGCTCTCTCCGCCGACCATGATCTGATCCCGACGGATCCCCAGTTTTCGCGCATGACTGCGCATCCACAAAAGCGCCGTATGACAGTCCACTAACGCAGCCGGATAGGGTGCTTCTCCTGCCAAACGGTACGCGGGAGTAACCACGACGGCACCATGCTTTTGTACAAGATCTTTGGCACGAGAAAAATAAGCCATCTCCGGCATTCCGGTGATATAGCCGCCGCCATGAATTCACAGCACACCGGGACGCGATCGCTTCTTCCCGTCTGTCGGCTGGAGAATCAGCAGCTTCATAGTGCCGTACTCTGTAGGAATCCGGATTCGGCGAGACTGATATTTCATTACACCTCTACCTCGAAGGGCAGCTGAGAAAGAATGTCTTTCTCCATATCGACCCCCGGATAGACTTCGACCAGTTTCAGGCCCTTCGGCGTTAGGCGAAACACGCAGCGCTCCGTCACGTAGAGAACCTTCTGTCCGTTTGCCACCGCGCGCTTGGCCGAAAAGCTGACGCTGCCCACCTTGTCCACAAACTTGGGAACAGAGCCCTCCTGCTGAATCGTCACCACGCCCTTTTTCTGTGTGACCTCCAGGCCCTTCGTGTTAAATGTCATACAGAAGACCACTGTAGGCGTCTTGGCCGTGATGTTGGCAAATCCACCGATGCCGGAAAAAGCGCCCGGTCTGCGGTGAGAGTTGACGTTGCCTTCCTTATCTACTTCCAGCGCCCCCATGAAACAAATATCCAGGCCGCCGCTGTCATAGAGGTCAAACTGGTTCGCCATATCGTAGACGGAGGAGGCGCCGATCATGGCGCCAAATACCTTTCCGGAAACGGGAAATCCGCCGATGCCGCCGGATTCTACGGTCAGCGTCACCATGTCCAGCATCCCATTTTTCCGCGTATGCCGAGAAACCATCTCCGGCAGGCCGATGCCGATATTGACGATATCATCCACCCGAAGCTCCTTGGCCGCTCTCCGGCCGATGATATTGCCGATGGTATTATTGCGAAGCTGTGCGGTGGACGCGTTATCGATCTTCTCGTTCCACATGTTCCAGTCCTCATAGGGAATCTCAAAACTACCCGTCAATGCGGTGTAGGCCTCGTTGCGTTCCTCGGGTTCTACCACAACGATCGCATCCACGAGACAGCCAGGGATGATGGCGTTTCGAGGCCGTGAAGGCGTCTCCACCAGACGGTCTACCTGCACGATGACCTTGCCGCGATTGGCCTTCACGGCCTGGCAAATGGACAGCGCATCGCCGGACATGAACATATCGTCAAAGGAAATATTCCCCTTGCGATCGGCTGCCGTCCCCTTGATGAGCGCCACCGTCAGTTTGGGCAGCTTATAGTATAGGAACTCTTCTCCATCCACTTCCACATACTTGACCAATGAGTCGTCAATCGAGATCCGGTTGATGCCTGGCCCTTCCTTTCGAGGGTCCACAAAGATGTCCAGGCCCACCTTGGACAGCGCGCCCGGCAGTCCGCTCGCCTGGGCACGGATCGCATGAGAAATGCAGCCCAGCGGCAGATTATACGCTTCGAAATAATCCTCCAGCACCAGTTTTTTGGTGCTCAGCATCGCGCCGAAATGGCCGCAGATCAGTTTATCGACCGCGCCTTCCCGAATATATCCTTCCGCATTATGCTCCTCGTCCCAGACGCCGAAGCCCGCGCTGGATACAATCGTCAAATGGCTTGGCGACTGCATGCGCTGATATCTCCGATAGATGGCTTCATGGAGTTCCACCGGATTTTCAATGCCCACAAAGGAATTGACACAAATACAATCTCCGTCCCGAATCAGACGGATCGCTTCATCTGCACTCATGATCTCATACATAATACGTCGTCTCCTCTATCTTTTCTTTCGCTATGCTTTGTCTTGTCGAATGAAAAAAGTGGACATGGCTCCCGCCTCCCGTCATCATAGCCTAGGAAAATCGAAAGGAATTCGGAACGATGTCTATGGTTATTATACAGGGAAAATCGGCGCTTGTCCATACTTTCACAAAGAAAAGCGGGCTTGAGGAAACTATCTGTGTGTAGTATAATAAACACAGTACTTAGGCAAAAGGAGGATATGGTATGGACAGCTTAGAACCCAAAAAACTGGCTTTGATCCGGATCTGGCAGATCCTGAAGGATTATAGCGATGACCGCCATCCGTTGACGCAGGAACACATTGCGAATCTTCTAGAACAAGATTACGGCATTATACTGGAAAGAAAAGCAATCAGCCGCAATATTTCCCTTCTTAAGGAGGCTGGAGCGGATATCGAATCCCAAAAAGGCGGCTGCTATCTGGCGCAGCGCGATTTTGAGGACGCGGAGCTGCGCATGCTGATCGATGGCATTCTGAGCAGCAAACATATCACGGCCAAGCATTCCAGAGATCTGATCGACCGCATATGCGCCCTCTCCAATCGGTATTTCAAGGCGAATATCCGAAATATTCATTCTGTCAACGATTGGAGCAAGACCGATAACCAGGCGATATTTTTTAATATTGAACAGATCGACACGGCTATCGAACGGGGCCGCCAGCTGCATTATGATTATAACAAATATGGAGTCGATAAGAAGCTGCACAAGTCGTCTCAGCAATATGTCAGTCCGTATCAGATGATTCTGCATAATCAGAGATACTATCTCATGGCATACAGTGAATATTGGGGCAATATGGTCTTTCATCGCCTGGATCGCATGACCAACATGAGCATCCTCGATAAGCCCGCGACGCCGCTGCGGAGCCTTCCCGGCTACGAAAACGGGATCAATTATAAGGATCTGTCCTCCACCATGCCCTATATGTACACTGACACGCCTGAGAATATCGACTTCATCGCGGATGCACGCATCGTAGATCAGATTATCGACTGGTTTGGCCGTGATATCCGCATCATGCCGACAGAAGACGAGCAGAAGCTGCGGATTCATCTCAAGGCCAGCCCCCAGGCCATGGTTCACTGGGCATTGCAGTACCTCCCCTATGTGGAGGTCGAATCGCCAGATTCCCTGCGGGCGAAGATTCGGGATACGCTGCAAAGCGGCCTTGAGAAATACCAGTAAGGTCTTTCCGCGCTCCGCATGATTTTATCCTTCGTCCCTATATTGGTACATATGAACTCCTATAATGATGCTAGAAACCATTCATGATAGGAGTTTTTTATTATGGCCCAAAAGGAAACCAATGATCCATCGTCTTCCATTCTTCTTGCCAATACGGCGGATATTCTCGAGAACTATACGTCCGAGGAGCTTGAGGCCGCCATCCTCACATTGCGCAAGGCGAAAGTACGGGCGCAGCAGCGCGAAAAGGAAGAACGGCGCCGTCAGGAAGAGGAGGCTCGTCGCCAAGAACAGGACGCCCACATTCAGAAAGTGACCTGTATGGACCTGCCGCTCGATTGGCGCAACGCGTTTGATTCCGATCTCCGTACCCAAGGCGTACATACCGATAATATTTCCGACGCGCTCATCCTCTGCCTGAATGCGCTGGGCCGTGTGGATATTGAATATATCGCTTCTGTCACCGGCGCCGACTATAAAACCGTCATCAGCTCGTTGAAGGGGACCATCTATCAGAACCCGGAGACATGGAATGAGTGTTTCTATCAAGGCTGGGAAACGGCTGAGGAATATCTGTCCGGCAATCTGGTGCGCAAATGGAAGACGGCCCAGAACGCCAACGCGCAATATGACGGCTATTTCGCAGAAAATGTCGCGGCTATCGAAAAGGTGCTTCCTCCCGCCATCGCGGCAGAAGATATCTACATCACCCTCGGCTCCCCCTGGGTGCCCACGGATGTGATCGACGACTTTATCCGCGATATCTTGGGGCGTCCTTCCGGCATACAGCCTGAGCCCACGCTGCACGATGAATGGACGGGAACCTGGGAAATCCCAAATAAGTCCCGATACCATCACAGTATCTCCGTCCGGGAAACCTATGGAACCAGCCGTATGGAAGCGCTGTACATCCTGGAACGGACACTGAACATGAAGACCGTGGCCGTGGCCGATGAGATCGACTGTCCGACCAGTAGCTCCGGAAAAAAGCGTGTGATCAACGAAGCGGAAACCGCAGCCGTCCTGGAAAAACAACAGCGGCTCATTCAAGAATTTCAAAAATGGGTCTGGACGGATGCTGACCGCAGGAAACGTCTGGAAGAGATCTTCGAAAACAAGTACGGCCGTGTCCGGAGACGAGTCTTCGACGGCTCCTTCCTCACGTTCCCAGGGTTATCTCCTGCCATTTCCCTGTATCCGTATCAAAAAGACGCCGTGGCCCGCATTCTTTTTACGCCGAACACGCTGTTGGCCCACGATGTCGGTTCGGGCAAAACCTATATCATGATCGCTGCTGGTCAGGAACTTCGGCGAATGGGCCTGTCCCAAAAGAATCTGTATGTGGTGCCCAATCATATCATCGGACAGTGGAAGTCCATATTTCTCAGGATGTATCCCACCGCTTCCCTTTTGTGCGTGGATCCCAAGTCCTTCGTTCCCTCCAAAAGGGAACAAGTGCTGCGGCAGATCCGAGACAATAACTATGATGGAATCATCATGGCATATAGCTGCTTTGCCCAGATCCCATTGTCCCGAGATTATTACGCCGCAGAACTGAGAGAGAAAAAGGAGGCTGTGTCTGCTCTCGTCTGTCAAAAGAGCAAGGCCACCACCAAATTGAAGAAAAAACAACGGGAACTCGACCAGAAGCTCTCCGAGATGCTGGTCGCCCTGGAAGAGACGTATGATACGATATACTTCGATGAACTGGGGATCACGCGTTTATTTGTAGATGAGGCGCATCATTTCAAAAATGTGCCGCTCGAAACCAATATCAACTCGGTTCTTGGCATCAATCCTAGGGGTTCCCAGAAGTGCCAGGATATGTTGGACAAGGTTCGCAGTGTACAGAAGAAGAATAGCGGCAAGGGCGTCGTCATGGCTACCGGAACTCCTATCACCAATTCGATTACTGACGTGTATATCCTGCAGCAATACCTGCAAAGCGGTGAACTGGCCCTGCTGGATCTGCAGAGTTTTGACAGCTGGATCGGCATGTTTGCCGAAAAAACGACAGCCTTCGAGATCGATGTGGATACGAGTACCTATCGTCTGGCCACCCGCTTCTCTCGATTTCATAACCTACCGGAACTGACCGCGCTTCTTGCTTCCATTGCTGATTTTCATCAGATCGAACCGGGAACGGGTATTCCCCGGTTCGATGGATATCAGGATGCGGTGATTGCCAAGACCCCAGCACTGATCGCATACCTGCAGGAAATATCGTCCCGGGCGGATGATGCACGAAGAGGGCGCATCCATAGGCGAGAGGATAACATGTTGAAAATCACCACAGATGGTCGGAAAGCCGCCCTGGATATACGGCTTGTCAACCCTGCGTCTTCTTTCTCGTATCAGTCCAAGGTTGCGCGCTGTACAGAAAATGTGACAGACATTTATTTTCGTACCATGCCGCAAAAAAGTACACAGATCATCTTCTGCGATATCTCTACGCCCAAAGCCGGATTTAATCTCTACTCGGAGTTGAAAGACCGACTGATCCGCCAGGGGATTCCCGCGGTGGAAATCGCGTTCATTCATGATGCCAAAAACGAGACGCAGCGATCCCGTCTGTTTGCCCGGGTTCGCTGCGGTGAAATTCGTGTCCTGATCGGTTCCACCTTTAAGTTAGGACTGGGAGTGAATATTCAGGATCGGCTCATTGCGCTGCACCATCTGGATGTTCCCTGGCTCCCTGCGGATATGACCCAACGCGAGGGACGAATCCTGCGGCAGGGAAATACCAACCCACAGGTGTATATTTTTCGCTATATCACCGAAGGCAGCTTTGACGCCTATTCCTGGCAACTTCTCGAGACCAAGCAGCGTTTCATCTCCGATCTGCTTGCCGGTTCCCTGTCTGAACGCAGCGCGTCGGATATCGAAGACACGGTTCTCACCTATGCGGAAGTCAAGGCATTGGCAATCGGCAATCCACTGATCAAACAACGTGTCGAAGCCGCTAACGAGTTATCACGACTCCTAACACTTCAACGAAAGAGAAACGAGTCGCGAATGCGACTTGAGCAGGAATTACTGGCTCTGCCGCAAAGGATCACCCATCAGAGGCTTCTGATTCGCCATTTTAATGAAGACCTGGCGTACTATCAATCCTGGGTAGCCCCCAAAGAGGATCCTCAGCAACGGCGGGAACTGCGTCAACGCCTCAGCTCCGCTCTCCACGATCATGTACTAGAACCGAAAGAACGCGACCTGATGCCCTATCGCGGATTTCGTATTGTGCTGCCAGCCAATATGACCCTGCAAAAGCCCTACATCTGGCTCGTTCGCCAGGGTAAATATTACGTGGAATTGGGAGATACCGAGATCGGCAACCTGATACGTATCGATCATTTCTTAGACCATTTCCATGAATTGCGGGAAACCTATCGACAGACCCTTTTCACATTACAGGAGCGTGAGGCGGCGATTCGCAACGAGCTTTCGACGCCCGAATGCTATCAGGAGTCCATCGAATACTACCAACATACCCTTGAAACTTTAGATCAAAAACTGGGAGTGAACTCAAAATGAATGATACTTATATTTCCAATATTCCCTCCATGACCGTGGATGCCATCGTAGAAAGCCTCGGCCATGCCTATGCCACTCTGCTTCAAAAGAGACTCCCGCTCCGCACCATGCCTTCTGTCATGCTCTGGGGGCCGCCTGGCATCGGCAAATCCCAGGCGGTTCGGCAGATCGCGTCCAAGATACAGGAATCCACCGGAAAGGAGGTTCACATCACGGACGTGCGATTGCTCCTGTTTAATCCCATAGATCTCCGTGGGATTCCCACCTCTAACGCGGACAAGACCCTGGCTGTATGGCTGAAGCCACAGATTTTTCAGATGGACGATTCGGATCGCGTGGTCAATCTCCTCTTCCTGGATGAGATCTCCGCCGCGCCGCCCTCCGTGCAGGCCGCTGCCTTTCAGATCACCCTGGATCGCAGGATCGGCGAGCATGTGCTGCCGGAAAACTGTATCGTCATGGCCGCGGGAAACAGAATCACGGACAGGTCCGTCGCCTTCAAAATGCCGAAGGCCCTCGCCAACCGCCTGATGCATATTGAGGTGGAGGCGAGTTTCTCCTCCTGGAAAAAGTGGGCTGTCTCTACCGGCATCCACAGCAAAGTCATCGGCTTTTTATCGTTTCGTCCTTCGTATCTCATGGTCTTTCATCCTGAGAATGAGGATACTGCTTTCCCTACTCCCCGTTCCTGGGAGATGGTCAGTCGTATCTTGAATACCGTCAGCGACGACATCGACCCGATGTATTCTTTCATCGCCGGACTCATTGGTATCGGTACCTCCGTCGAATTTCGAACCTGGACCCGTGTATACGCAGAGCTGCCGCCCCTGGAGGATATTTTTCAGGGCAAGATGCCTCCGCTTCCGCGAAATACCGACGCACTGTATGCACTGACTGCCTCCATGGTTTCCTACGCGCGTGACCATAAGGAGGATCTAACGCAGATCGCAAACTCCATTCGATATGCTGACAGGATGCCTCCCGATTTCAGTACCCTCTTACTGCGGGACTATATGTATTTGGAACCGGACTATAAAACGAAGCTGCTGGGAATCCCGGATTTTCAAAGGTGGCTGCAGGAAAAGGGGCGATTACTGCATGGAATGGTCTGAACAGAAAGTCTCTTTCTATATTCGTCGGCTGCTGCTTGCCCGTATGCGAATTTTAGTGCGGAACGGATTTTACGGTCTGCTGCTGATGCATATGGATTTCGCACTGGATACCGATTGTAAGACGGCGGCGACAGATGGGCAGAAAATCTACTTCTCTCCCGACTTTCTCGACCGCCTTCGGGATACGGAGCTTGATTTTGTTCTGATGCACGAGGTTCTTCACGCGGCACTGTGCCATGTCTGGCGCCGGGGAAGCAGGAATCCTGACACCTTCAACATCGCCTGCGATATCGTAGTCAACTCCAATCTGCTTCTCGCCGCAAACATGAACCGAAACGCCATCACACTGCATGATTACGGGGAATCCATGCATCTCACCCCTGACGGTCAGGAAGGATATCAGTATACCGCGGAACAGGTATACGCCATGCTGCCGCATGCCTCGTCTACCGCAAATGCCTGCGAACGGTCCGACAGCGCCGCTGCCTGCGACCTAGCTGATGGCGAGGAAGCCGACAGCGCTGCATCCGATTATTTCCCCGGAAGAGCCCATCATAAACGGAGGTCTTCCCCCTCCTCTTCCTCTCCGTCGTGGGACAATCACTCCTATTGGCATCCGCAGGAGGACGATTCCTCCCTGCAGGATGTCTGGACGAAACGCATTCTGGATGCCTGCGAGACCATACGCCAGCAGGATCCCACGATGCAGAGGGGCCTACTGCCGCAATTCGCGCAGAGAGTGTACGAGGCATACAGGAATCCCCAGGTCGATTGGCGTAAACTCCTGCAGGAGTTTATCCAGGAGGAAACGGTTGACTATTCCTTTATGCCTCCCGACCGAAGGTTTGATGAGAGCCCATTCTTCTTGCCGGATTATAATGACAAAGACGAAACCGTGAAAGACATTCTTTTTATGATCGACACTTCCGGTTCCGTGTCCGACGCGATGATTTCCGTCGCCTATTCCGAAATTCAAAGCGCCATCGAACAATGGAGCGGAAAGCTCAGAGGATGGCTTGGTTTTTTCGAAGCCGAAGTCATCCCGCCCCGCCCCTTTAGCGAGATCGCTGAACTCCGTCGAATCCGGCCTAATGGTGGTGGCGGAACAGATTTTCATGCCGTCTTTGCATATGTCCGTCAGCACATGCAGGACCCGCCGCCTGTCTGCATCGTTCTCCTGACGGATGGACTCGCCCCCTTTCCGAAAGAGAGCCTGGCCATGGGCATTCCTGTACTGTGGCTACTCCAGAACAAGACGGTAACGCCCCCCTGGGGACGCATCATACGGCTTCCGGATGCTACCGCTTTTTAGACCGCGTATGCCGGAACCAATGTACCATATATGACACATTGTCTCTGTTATACTCACTCCATACTCAAGCAACAAGGAGGTGTACAATGGCCCCTTTTTTTCGGAGACGGCAAGGCGCTCCGGTCCACTTTATTCTGCCGCCACACTTCTCAGTTCTTCCCAGATTTTTACCATGGCGTAGGTATCCAGCTCACAATACTTCAGGAGATTTTGCCTGGCTTTTCTCTGCTCCTCCGGGCACATATGCTGAATCTGCGGGAAAATATCCATGGCTTCGCTCCCATTATGAACGCCCTCCAGATGATGATAATCCAGACTGGGATCTCCTGGGAACATGGCCGGAAGAACACTTTTAATCGAGAAGGATCCGCCCATGGCCCGGTTATAGTAGAATCCGGACTGAAAGGGGACCAGCAGGTCTTTCATACGGTCACGAATCGAGAGCAAATGCGTAGCCAGATCCGGAAACGCCTCCGCAAGCTCCTGGATCCGGCCCCGTTCAAACTTCATATTATAGGCCAAGACACAGACATTCGCAGGAATATCCTCGCATAGCTGTTCTGCCAGAGCTCGCCTAGGATCCGTTCCGGATTCTGCCAGAAATTCCTTATGCTTCAGCTCTCCCCCCTCTTTCTCGACATAGTGCAACGAATACTGGAAAGGAATCTGCGCGTAGGGCCGCGTCCCGATACATATAGGAATCACGGGCTGCATGGTTTCAAAATCCAGGAAATACAGCGGATAGGACAGCGTCTTGAGAAACTCTCTGATCTTTTCTTTTTCCACATACGTTCCTTTATCCTGCAATGCGTATTCGATCTGGCGAAGCTGCTTTTCGCTCTTGAGAGAGTGGCTTCCTTGCAGCGCCTGAAAACTGCTTTCCCCTTTTTGATAATATTCTATCTTCTTTTTGAAGGGCATCCTGTACAGATCGAACACCGAGGGGCTCGGAAGATGTCTCGTACAGTATCCCCAGAATCCACAAAGATAGGGATCCTGACACCTCTCCGATAAATCCGCAGGCGGTTCCTGCTCAGACGCCAAAAGATTTTGCGCCATCGCAAGATTATCTGCCACATTTTTCTCCTCTATGCCGATGAGTTCAGATACATCCGTGGTGATAAACAGCTGCTGCAGATCCAATACGCCATCAAACAGATAGTCCCCGTTGATACACACCAGATACGTCCCCGTAACCCGAACACCGCATTGTTCCAGAATATATTTCTGATAGGCCATGTCTGCGATATACACGGGCTTCACTTCTCGTTGATTCTGGTGCATGGCTGAACTTTTCACCTCGTAGATACTCCAGCCATCGCCTTCTTTCTTCAGGATATCCACCGCACAGTACATCCCCTCATAGGAAAAGGAGGCTTCGCAGATGACCGATGTTCCTTTCTCCATCTCTCGGCGGGTTTTCGCGACCATTTCCCGAAGATCGAGTTTATCCTCCTTATAGGACGTCACTTCCACATAGTCTCCGAACAGACCCATGGCCAGGTCGCCTACTTCGTTCCCGGTCTTCATTCTCGATATCGCACTGTCATCGAGAACACGTTCCTCTGGTTTATACTTCATCAGCCAGGCGATCTTCGGACATTGCCAAAGACCGCAATACTTGGATTTGGAAAAGTAAAACATGGTTATAGGCTCCTTACAAATTGGTATGAAAAAGGAGCAAGGATATGGAGGGTGGTGAGAATCCTTGCTCCGATTATCAAAAAGCACACTCTACCTCAGATACAAATACAAAGTTAAATCTTTATTCCCCTTTATACTCTTTGAGACAATAACCCAAATGTTCCAGGCACCATTTTTCCTTATCTGTTTTTATCTCTGAGAGATAACTTTTCGTCAAACGTTCAATTTGAGGCAATTTCTTTGTTATCGTATACTTCTTGTCAAAGTTCTTGGCTATCGCCAATTCGTACTCTCGATACCCTGCTTTGTCCTCTTCTTTTTTCTTCAAGCCGATTCTTTGCGTACACCCAATAATATCCTGACTTTCTTTATGGTCAGATTTTTTAACAAGAATATGCTTTTTATCTTCTACTCCTTCATATGCTTTGCGGATCTTAGAACTCAGGAACCCTTGTGACACCAATTCCCCATTTACCAGCGTGTATTTCAGCAAGTAGGATAAATAATATTGGCAGCTCAATGAAAAACAGATGTCCACTCCGCTTCTGGAATCATCGGTTGCATGGTGGAAATATAAGCTGCCAAAGTTATCCATCTGATCTTGATCGCGATGTACAAAAGGATCTCTAAATGACGCCTGATCATTAAAATAATACGCCTCCACCCATAACGGTTCTATAGTAAGATCGCCAATTTTAATGACATATTCCTTCAAGAATTTTTTTCCGATCTCCTGTAACTTAGATACAATTACTGTGTTCTCGTCCTCAGCATTTGCTTTGATCTCTTCCAACTCTTCTACCATTTTTTTTAATTCTTCCATTATGCTTTCTCCTTTGCTTCAAGTCTTTTATTTGCATCCATTATAGCATGGCGCCATATCTGCGTCAAGTGCAGAATACAAATTTCCCCCTCTGATCTAGGCCTATACAAAATACTACAACAAGGAGATGTTCTATCATGAAACCCATCATAACCAATCCCTCAACGGGAGATTCCCAAACACCCATGCTCTATTTTTCTTCTTTGCTCCAAAGCCATCCATCCTATCGGCCGGCGGCCGAGCGATTGTTCGCTGCTCTAGATACCATAGAGATGGAATACCGTCTGATCGACGGAACACGCGATATCTGGGTTCGCGATTTCATGCCCGTCCAGAGACATGACGGCAGCTTTGTTTCGTTTCGCTATGAACCAAGCTATTTGAAAAACAATCCGGAACTGCAAACCGATTATCGGCAGGATCTTTCCGCGTACTTCTCGTTGCTGGTAACCTATTCCCAGATTCATCTCGATGGTGGAAATGTCGTCTTTTCCCCTTCTAAGAAAAAGGTTATTATCAGTGATCGCGTCCTAGCCGAAAATCCAGATTTTGTGACTTCCGAACTCATCCTGACATTGGAACAGCAATTACAGGCGCAGGTCATTCTCATTCCCTCTTTGAAAAGCGATATGACAGGTCATGCGGATGGCATGGTACGATTTATAGATGAGACAACTGTTATCGGGAATCATGTTCCTGCTAAAAACGGGCTGGAACAGCGGATTCAAGCTGTTTTACGAACCTATGGCATCCATGTCATCGATTTTCCGTATTTCTATTCTCCGAAAGGAAGTGCCGTCGGATGTTATCTGAATTTCCTTCAAACCCCAGAGTACCTCTTTTTACCCGTATTCGGCGTTCCCATGGATACTGCCGCCATTGTCGCCGCCCAGCAGCTCTTTTCTCAAATAGTGATTCCCGTGAATATCCATGAGATTGCGCTAGATGGCGGCCTGTTGAATTGCATCAGTTGGGAAATCACGTAAAAAGGGAGTTTGCAAGCGAGGAATGAATTGCCAAGGGGCTTTTCATCCGTTTTACGAAAAATCATAACTACGTTGCCTTTTATCGAAACGAGTTTACTTTCCTCAGCGTATAGGATATAATGTAAAAAAGAAAGGTGTGTGATATGATGCCCCTTCATATTATCAGAAACGATATCACTAGGATGAAGGTAGACGCTATTGTCAACGCGGCAAACAGTTCTCTTCTAGGAGGCGGCGGTGTTGATGGTTGCATCCATCAGGCGGCAGGACCGGAGCTGCTTGCCGAGTGTAAAACGCTGGGCGGTTGCGAGACAGGCAGTGCGAAAATCACAAAAGGCTATAAACTACCCTGCAAGTATGTGATCCATGCCGTTGGCCCACGCTGGCGGAACGGCAAACATGGCGAGCGTGAAAAGCTTGTCTCCTGTTACCGCGTCTCTCTGGAATTAGCCAAAGAATACGGCTGTGAGACGGTTGCATTTCCGCTGATTTCATCAGGTATTTATGGCTATCCAAAAGACCAGGCGCTGAAGATTGCCGTGAATACAATCAGCGATTTTCTTCTGGAAAATGACATGACCGTCTATATCGTCATCTTTGACCGCAAGGCGTACCAGATTAGTGAGGAGCTATTCTCCGACATCGCCGCATACATAGATGATACCTATGTGGCTGCACATACGGATAGCCGCGTTTCTCGTCTTCACCGGATGCAAACGCTTACACTAAGAGACGCGGACGAAATATTGTACGACGCCCCTTTGGCTCCAAGGGTTGCAAGTACAAAAACGCTGAATGATGCGCTTTCGCAGATCGACGAAAGCTTTTCCGAAATGTTGCTTCGGAAAAGCGACGAAAAAGGCATGACCGATGCGCAGTGCTATAAAAAAGCAAATATTGATCGCAAGCTTTTTTCCAAAATCCGTTCAGACCGGCTGTATAAGCCCTCGAAACCTACGGTGCTTGCTTTTGCGATTGCCCTGGAACTGCCGCTGGACGAAACCAAAGATATGCTCATGAAGGCTGGCTTTGCCCTCTCTCACTCCAACAAGTTTGACATCATCATTGAATATTTCATTGAGCGTGGGAACTATAATGTCTTTGAAATCAACGAGGCTCTGTTCGCCTTTGACCAGAACTTGCTCGGAGCGTAACGAGTTCGCATATTCTGCTCCTCTCGCAGAATCCTCGTAGATGGCTTTGCATGATACTGTCAGATTAAGGAACAACCTGTCCCATAAAATATTTTGAATGTCGCTTGGCATGCGACCAAATCGAAGACAATTTCTCCTATACTGTGACTGTAAGGTAAAACCCAGACAATCACAGTTTTATTGGGAGGTATAAGTTATGAGAAAAAACATGACGGAAATCGTTTTCATCCTGGATCGCAGCGGTTCTATGAGCGGCCTTGAGGCCGATACCATCGGCGGCTTCAATTCCATGATTGAAAAGCAGAAAAAGACAGAGGGCGAAGCTCTTATCTCCACTGTCCTCTTTGACAGCACGAGCGAAGTGCTCTATGACCGGGTAAATATCCGAACGATTCGTCCCATGACCGATAACGATTATACGGTCCGAGGTTGTACTGCTCTGCTGGACGCCATCGGAGGCGCAATCCATCATATAGGGATTGTCCACAAGTATGCCCGACCAGAGGATGTGCCGGAGCATACACTGTTTGTTATCACCACAGACGGGATGGAAAATGCCAGCCGATTTTATACCAGCGATCGGGTGAAACAGATGATTGAACGCCAGAAACAAAAGTACGGCTGGGAGTTTCTGTTCCTCGGCGCAAACATTGACGCCGTGGAAACAGCACGTCACTTTGGGATTGGGGCAGACCGAGCCGTCAACTACCATTCTGACAGCGCCGGAACGCGGCTCAACTATGAAGTCCTGAATGAAGCGATCTGTGCCGTTCGCAGCAGTGCGCCCTTAGATGCGGGATGGAAGAAGCGCATTGATGAAGATTACGAAAAACGCGGAAAAAACAGGAAGAAATAAGCTGGATAGATACAAACTGTACCGCAAATATCGAGGCCTCTCTGGGACAGTGTACATATATGGTTCTGTTGCCTCTTATGGGCCTTGGTCGCTATTTCTCCGCTTCTCCTCTTTCATGCAACATATTCCGTTTTTTCCAGATATCGAATGCTCTTTTTAAGCTCTTGTTCTGGGAGATATTTCCATTATGATCTGTATGTGCTTGAATAATCTCATACTTTCCCACTTCCACAGCTGCAACATATTGATTGTCTTTCATGATACCGTAAATATTGTTGTAGAAGAATGACCAACCAGTAAGACAGTTGTGAAGCTCTTTGCCTGCTTGTACATATTCGGCCGATCTTTTTAGCCGTCTGAAGTCATATCCATGTATGCAGCATTCTAGGGCAGGGCTGTGAGATATTTCTGATGGATACTCCGGTATTGGAATGGAAAAGTCGACTCCCATTTTATGTTTATCACTGTTCCAAAAAGGACTCTTCTTCCTTCCGCCAGTATGATGCCACTTTTGTCTCTCCATTTTTTTGTCATACTCACTGAGCATAAGGTACCATTCGACATACCATTCCGTTGATCTTACATCGATCATGATTTCATATAATTTTTTCGAACCAAGCTCTTCTTTGCAATCTGTATAGAACTCTATCATCTTCGGCAACTTACAGAGATACCACAATGTGTAAAATATCTCTTCTGATGTAACGAAGCGTCGAAACAGATTCACATCTTCGAGTAACCGCCAGGCTTGCACCAGTTCCTCTTGATAGAAAAGCAATGCTGGATTGCTAAAAAAGACTTTTCGAATACTTTTTACTTGCGGCAGCATCATTTTCTGAACAAAATCCGGAACATGGAGAGCGTAATGCATTTTCTTGGCTGTTTTTGCAAAGCGTTTTTCTATCAGATGATGATCCTCCGCATACGGGAGTGCATTATAAAATGCAGCATCGTATCCTACAAATCTGGTCATTAAGATAAATTGCTCTACCCTGAATTCGTTTCTCCGAAAAGGCAGAGGAGCATGAAAAAAAATAGCAAACTGCTTTTTTAATTCTCTGTTGACCGGCTTATACAAATTGATCAACTCTAATATGGGGTCGTCGGAGTACCTATTGACTTTTATATTTGAAATATCACACACCTGTAGTGTATTGCCGTTTCTGTCCTCCAATGCCACAAAGGTACGCCCTTTTTTCAGGTGAAAGGTGATCGTTTCATAGAATTCAAATTCGGTAATACAAAATTGGTCCGGGAGCACTTTGATCGCAAACAGCTCCTGGAGTTCTAACCTTAGAGATATTTTAATCCTCTTTCGGGTAACGGTCATGGAAGCATCTATATATCCCCTACTGGGAGATGATTCCGCGCCGCACCACGGGCAAACAAACTTGTCCATGAAATCTATAGGGGTATTGAAAATCAGTTCCTCGGGCTGCTCATCCGCCGTTTCCTCAAACAAAGAAATTTGCGGAAACAGCCATGCACCAATCTCATCCCGCGACCGGATCTGCCGCGCGCTTTTTTGGTAAGCCGGCCTTTCCTTTCCGCAGTACGGGCATACGACCACCCGTTTTGTGATCTCTACGGTATGTCTGCCTCGTACAGCGCCTGCGCTTTTCCGTTGAAGCGCAGGGGTCAATACCTTATAGGCGATATTGCGGTCAACGACCCTTCTCCTTGTCTCGATCGTGTATCCATGACGAGGCAGACACATGACCTTCGAAAAACCGCTTCTGCCGTCTGCTTGCTTCGCTTGTTCCAGATTTTGCAAACTTTTCATCTGTCACTGTCCCCCTACCACTATCTTAGAACCCGATTTTTCGTTTTGGGCTCTCCGATGTAACGGGCATCTCAATATCTTCCGCGCATAATGTCATGACATCCTCTCTGGTAATTTGATCTAAATCTGTCTCCAGCAGACGGCTTGCCTGGCACAGCTTCGCTTTTTCAATCACATTTCGCACAAATCTACCATTTCCAAAATCCTCGGTATTTCTCATGGTCTCAAAAATAGTCGTGAGTTTTCTTTGCGCCTCTTCTGTCAGCTTTAATCCTTTTTGCGATGCCATCAGATCCGCAATCTGACCCAGTTCATGGACACTATAATCCGCAAAGGGAAGATGAAACGCGATTCGAGAACGAAGGCCCGGATTCTTCTTCAAAAATGTTTCCATGAGATCAGGATAGCCGGCAAAGATCACAACGACGTCTTCGCGATGGTTTTCCATTTCCTGCACAACCGTGTTGATGGCTTCATCTCCATAAGAGCCGCTCCTGTCGTCGACAAGCGAATACGCCTCGTCGATAAATAACACGCCGCCTTCTGCTTCCCTAAATCTTCTCTGAATGGTAGGCGCTGTCCAGCCGACAAATTTCCCCACAAGGTCACCGCGGCCTACTTCCACAAGATTTCCCTTAGACAACAGTTCATTTTCCCGCATGATTCTGGCAAACAGTCGCGCCACCGTTGTTTTTGCTGTTCCAGGATTTCCGGTGAACACCATATGCATGGCCGGCCGATCTTCTTTCATCCCCTTATCCGCAAACAGCTTTTGCGCTTTGTAGTAATTTAACGCCTGGCGAATCACTTTTTTGGCTTCTTCCAGACCAATCATTTTCATCAGCTGGTCATAGGCGGAGCCTTTGGGCGCCGCTTTCACCACTTCTTGCTTTACAGTATGCACCTCCTGATATTGCGGATAGATTCTGGTTTTCAGTTTACAGTCATACCAGTCATTGAACAGATCCCGCAGTTCTGGGGTAAGGTAGCCTTTATCCGGTTCCAATTTTGAAAACAGATTTTTATCCACCCTCGTCCCATGCTTCGAAGCCAGTTTCTTTAAAAAGCAAACCGCCTGCTCTGCCGTCACCAGGTCTTCTTTCAGTTCCACAAAGCTGGTGTTCCCAACCCCTTCATAGAATAAGGCTTTCGTGTGTGTACATTCCCGCGGAAGACAAAATAAGGTCAGCACCTGGTTGTGGTACTTCTTCATCGCTTCACACAACACCTCTATTGTCTCTCGATCACAGGCAGCATGATCATCTTCCACATCGTCATTCACCATATATTTGATGATCATCGCGCCGCCGAAACAGCTTTTATAAAGACCATCATAGAATGCTTTGTAGGGAGTCTCCTCTCCCTTGAGCTCCAAGAAACAATACCTTTTATTCCGCAGTCTCTGCCTGGCATATAATGCCTGCAGCAAAACCTGACACATGTTTTCCCGGATTTCCGCATCGTCTGTCTGTATGATATAGTGAACCGGATGGCCTATGACGTTTGTCATCTTTTTTCCGGCATAAATACGATCCAATTCCGAAATCAATGACTGGTGAGAAAGAAGTTGATGGGCCGCCTCGTAAATTTTGCTTTTGGAAGCGTCTTCTATCAGAGCCTCCTCAAAACTGCATTCCCTGCCAAATCGACGGTTTATTTTATCCAGATCAAACTGCTCCAGCACTTCGTTATCTCCAGATATATATTCACGCCGCTCCGCATGTAAAAGCATATTGCGAATCGTACTGAACGTAATTTCTTCCAGACAGGCGTCTTGCAATTCCATTTCAATGGCTTTCAAGTATCCCGCAAGCTGCTTCTGAAGATACCTGGAATCCCTGGAGATCACGCCGATGGTAACTATGTCCTGGGAAACATCCGCCACAAAAAAGAAGGCTTCCCGCTGTAATTTCTGGTTGAACGCATCGCTTTTCAAAGATATTTTCGCGATTTTTTCTCGCATTCCGCGTCGATTATCATTTTCCTGCGCCCATGCTTCACAGGATGTGAGTCCCTTGTATTTAAAAAACTGCACGTCTGCTTCCTCCTTTGCTATATTGTGTTCTTACTGAAAACAATATAGCATTTATCATATACCAGATAAGGTACACCAGAGGAAGCGGATGCAGTTTCCTTTTCTAAGTATCTTTACGATTATACCATCCGGCTTTGTTCCATCGAAACCGAAGAAAACTGATCTATTCCTGTAAATGATTCCCCATGACGTTTTCAGCCTTCATCTATCGATTGCGTGGTGCTTGTATGGTTGACTGCCTCTGCCGACTGTACTTTCCTTCCTGTTCGCTAGTACAAATCCATATCAAATGGAAATCCAATATCTTTGTTCTATATGCCCCTCAGAATTTACGAACTCGTTTTCAAGGATTCCGCCATTTTTTACAATGGACTTGACAGAACCGATATTATCTTTATCGCATGTCATCAGCACCTGATCAATCCCTAATTTCTTACATTCCACCAATGCCAGGCGAATCATCTCCGTCGCATATCCCTTTCTTCTTTCACTCGGTCTGATTCCGTCTCCAATATGTCCCCCTTCTTTCAACAGGGAGTCATTCAAATCATGCCGGATATTTACAGCGCCCAGAAGTCTGTCCCTATCCTCATCCAGCAGAAAGAACACCGAATCGGGGACTCTATCATCGGTAGCTTCTTTTACTTCGAGGTGTTCCAAATATTCATCGAAATTGTGACAATCATTTCTAAAGATAGCCCAAGGTGAATGATTCGTGTGATGGATTTCCTGATCGAATTTCCATTCCTCAATCATTTCACACAGCTGTTTTTCATATTTTTTCGTGAGTTTTATCAGTTTTAAAGCCATTGTTTCCTCCCCAACTTTCAAGTAAATCTCTATATCCAGGACGCTACCGCTGGCGCGGCGAAAACCGTGACCAGGCCGCTGGCCACGATGGCCAGGGAACTCATGGCGCCCTGTATCTCACCCATCTCCAGCGCCTTGGTCGTACCAATGGCATGAGACGCTGTACCTCAGGCCAATCCCTGGGCCACGGGCTCGTTGATCCGAAACAGTTTAAACACCGTCCCCGCTGTCACAGCCCCTATGATGCCGGTGATGATCACCGCCGCCACCGTGACGGCAGAGATGCCGTTCAATTCCTCTGTCACACCGATAGCGATTGCCGTCGTGATCGATTTGGGCAGCAGCGATACCGTCAGCGTCTGTTCCATCTTGAGAAACCAGCCGCAGAGTAGCACCAGTCCCAGCGTTACCGCGCAGCCGCTGAGCACGCCCGCCAGCACCGGAAGCCAGTTTTCCTTCAGCTCCTTCATCTGCCGGTACATGGGCAGCGCCAAGCAGACGGTGGCCGGCGTGAGTAAATACGACAGATACTGGGCGCCCTGATTAAACGTTTCATACGAGATATCTCCGGCGACAAGACAGACGATACACAAGACAATGGCGATCAGCAACGGATTCAGTAGCGTCCATTGGAACCGTGCCTTGATCTTCACGCCGATCCAGTAGGTAAAAAGAGACAGGAACAGGCCGAAAAACACGGAATCACCGAATAATTCATTCATGGTTTTTCCCTCCTCTCATGCGTCGTATAATCGCCTGGGACACCAGACCGGTCACAGCCATGACGATGATAGTCGTCACAAAGACCGTGATAAAAAAGGGCAGAATCGCATCCGACACGGCCATGTAATTATCTATGATACCCACACCCGGCCCCACAAACAGAACCGGCATAATGAGCAGCAGAAAATCCGCTGTCTCCCGGATCTGATCTTCCTTGATGATCTTCAGGCACAGGCATAAAAACAGCAGAATCATGCCGTATACGCTGGCTGGTACCGGCAGGGGCAGCCAGGCATGGAGCAGTTCTCCCACAAAGGTGATCCCGCCGATGATCATAATCTGGAACAAATATTTCATTTTCTTCCTCCCTATATGTATTTGAAACTTGATCTGGTCGCATTATTTCAGCGACACCTGATCGCCCATGATGGCTACCTTGTCGTCTAAGATAGAGCTCATAAAATGTTACGGCGAAGTGGAGCCACTTTTTCACTCTCCCAGCCGACAGATATTTTCATACAGGAATCGCATGTTATCGATCTTTTTGATCGTATGATAATGCCCGCAATACCATCGTTTATAATGGATTTTTTCCTCTATCACACCCAACCATTGTTCTGTGCTTTTATCAATCAGCGCCTGATTCAATCCGGGGATAAAAGTTTCTGTCGGTTCGTAGGAAATGGGACAGGTATGAGACAGAACAATATCCAGCTGATTTCCTAATCTCGCTAACTGCGCTTCTGTATACGCCTTGATTTCTTCAGAAGGCTGCTCATCCGCGAACCAGGGCAGTTCGTAAGCTAGGCGATAATATTTGTCAACGCTATACGCTCCGCCAATCACAATACAGGTGTATTCCTCAAAATGATACACCTCTCCATCCTTAGCAAACAGAATCCGCGGGTATTGTTCCTCGTACCACACTATGCCTCCGCAATATTCCCGGGTTTTATACGCGGGAATGTTGGCCGGTCTCATCTCATGATTCCCATGGACGCAAAATGTCGTAAATGGAAAGCTATTGACAAAATCTTTCTTTCTCTCGTCGATCTCGTTTCCATAGAAATTCAGTCCCGCATCCCCCAGTACAATCATCGTATCCTGCTCTGTCGGTTTTTGCTGCGCCATAAAGTCATAATAGCGTCTAAAATCCCCATGGGTATCACCTGTTATATAAAGCATGGGGGCATCCTCCTTTTTTCTACCATCTCTCACTGTAAGTAGGCGTATATTCTCCGTCATATCCCATACCCTCACACTGAATTAGCCGAAACGCGTTTTCTCTGCACCAGGCCGCCGCACGGTCCTCCGCATCAAAATCCTCCGCCATCGGTGCATAATATGAGTCTGCTGTGCAATACTCGTCAAATTCTCGGTCGAGATATTGTTTAAGGTCATCTAAAAAGTATTGCCGAATTGCCTGCGTCGTCAAGAATGGATTCCGTTGGAGTTGCTGTTTCAGTTGCTGATTTTCCACAACGTTCTCCGTCGGTAAAATCACTAGATCGGCCTGATAACTGCTTTCTACTTCGCCATTTCCATCACTCCATATGCTGAAGCCCTTCCATGTATAGGATATTTCCTCTTTAAGAAACTGCAACAGACCTTCCTTTTCCTTTCTCTTCCATTCTTCCACATTTTTCGGAGAATATAAAGTCCGAAAAATAGCCGCCATCTCCTTCGCTGCGCCTTCAGTAAGCCCGCACCTATCCTGAATCTCTCTCGTGAGCTCCATCACACTCATTGCGGGATTTGTCAGATTCGGCACATCGTTCATCAACACATACAGAACTCGACTTGCCATCTTCTGTTCCGTTTGTTCACTCTTGATCAACTCCAGATATGCCTGATAGGGTTCCCCCGTCAAATACCCGGGCCCCTTCTCGTCTATGATCCGTTTCAGCCCGACCGTTATGTCTTTCACGTCTTCCATCTTCATCATTCCTCCCTAGAATCACGATAATTGCCATGCCGCGCAATTATACTGTGAATTAGAACCTTGCGACATTGTGTCCGCTACATAATGCTCTTCTTTCTGATTATAATGCTGCCCAGTGCAAGGATTTTTCTCATTCGATCACCAGTTCTCGCAAATATTCCTCTATGTTGCGGTACTGGATCCCCTGCACTGTTCTATTTTCTCCTCGGTACAGAACACATTTATTCGTAATAGGGCCATACCTGTGTTCCGTTTGAGCGCACTTTTCCGGATCGATTAGGTGGCGATATTGCGAAGGATCCACCGTTGCGCTGTGTTTCATTTCAAAGATCTGGCAGCAGGCCTCTTGCGGATCAAAGACAACCATGTCGAACTCTCCGACAGGAAATTGCAGTACAAACGTTTGTTTCCGCGGATTGGCCAGCTTGGTTTCGAGCAAAATGATGTCCTCCAGCATCCTGCCTCGTATTTCTGACAAAATCCGTTCCTCCACCGCATTGCGTTCCGGTAAAGATAAGGCACTGAACATCCTATCCTGCAGAAGGCTTCGAATCAGCGCATCTGCCTGCGCATACCGTAAGCCCGGTTGTGCGATGACCGTGCGATACTCTTTCTGATTCACATCCAGGAAATGAGAAATCTCTATATCATCGGTCAAATCCAACAGGTCCAAATACTCCTTGATCTCGGCCGCATGTATCGCATCCAGCCTGATGGTCTGCTCCGGTCGGTTGCGAATCTCCAATAACCTTCGTAAGTTCTCTGTTACACCTATCACATCAATACGATCCAGAATATCCGTCGGCTGTTTCCGATCCCGACGAAGGTTGCTCGCCGAGATGCCCAGGTCGTGGGAACGAAAATCTCTGGTTAATACTTCAACAGTAAATCGGTGGTTCATATCTTCTATGACTCGATTGATCGCACTGGTCAGTTCGCCCGCTTCGTACAAGTCTTTCAGGTGGCGAAAATGCCCTTCATATTGATAACAACGCAGTGCATGCTGAATATTATGGGCAATCGCGGTATCCATATATTCATCCGTGCTTTCCTTGGTTGCGAACGTGGAAGTCTCATTATAATGCACGCCTCCCATGCTCATCGTTCCACCGTATTGAATATACGCATCCACGCCGTGTATCCCCAAAACGGATTCAAATTCCCCATACGATATAAAAGTCGTATGCAGCAGGATGCAACGATCATACAGTTGTTCATCTTCCGCAAATAGAAATCCCAGTGAATCTGGGCCTGAGAGTACGATCTTCATCCCACATGCCGCGAACACATCCGAAAAAAGGGCAGCCCCTTCTATAAAATCCTGCATCAACGGTACTTCATCCAAAAATACATACCGCACGCCCTTCTTTTCCAGCTTCCGCAGATCGTGATTCACCTCTTTGAGCGAGTTCTGGGCTGTCACCTGAATAAAGGCAGACCTTTCCAAATCTGCATCGCTCATCTCCGCAAAGATCTGCCTAATCATCGTCGTCTTTCCAGTCCGACGTAACCCGTATAAGATGAAGACCTTATCCTGCGGCGCTCCAAATACGAAATCATGGAGTTTTCTAAAGCCTGTCCGTTTTTTGTATGAACGAACCATGTTCGCAAGCGGCTTCAATTCCTTGCCCGATCGCACATTCAGGATATATTCATCAGGAAACGAAGACGTGTTATCCATCTTCTGAGCCAAGGCTATCCTCTCCTTTTATTATTTGTCGTTAGCTTTTACAAGGGGGTAGGTTTTCTGTATCTGCATACGGGCTTTTTTTCTGGTTTCTGCGCGCACATATTTCCGTTGCTACCCAGACTAGCGAAATAAGCCCACCTTTTGTAATTTGAAACTGCGGTTCAGAGATATAATAGACTAAGTTCATACACTGCAGAAGTAAAAATATCGCTCCCAATATACAAATGATTCCAAGACACTTTCTTCTTAGTATGTGTAAAAAGTTACTATATCCGCACTCTTGAACTGTCATTACGAATATAACACAGAATACACATCCTAGAAGAATGATACACCACGAGACTATGTTACATACTGCATCTATTGATAACGGTGGCTCCTTCCATTGTTCTTCAATCAATGGAATGGGAATAATCATACACAATATAGTAATCCCGGATACGCCCCTATCAACTTCCTCAATTCCCGCCATACTCCTTCTAACCCATTTCTCTGCAAATATAAATCCAACTTTTTAAACGCTGAAAACAAATTAACCAAATCTCCCATTCTAAAGAACCTCCTGTCTTTATAGATTTTGAAAGCTTCTGAAAAGTATTATGTGGAGTATAAAAATCATACCGCAAGGTTATCGCTTTGTCAACACTTTTACTTCTTCTATTGAATCAACTCCAACAGGATCTCAAACCAGCGGCATGTATCGGTATCCAGCTCATAGCCTCATGCATTATGGACAGCTGCTGTTCTACCTCATCTGTCGGGATCGGTACTAGTCCACCAGCTATATGATGAGAAATTAGCTAAACGCTTTGAATCGACATATATCACGGATTAGAACTTTCCTTGGTTGTCTTTGCTTCATTTGCTATTCAGCTTCCTTGCTCTTTTTTCGTCGCTCTAAATACCATTCCAACACTGGTGTAAGGACAATAATAGTAGTTATACCATCAAAAACCTTTGTACTTTCTTCTTCCATCCTAAAAATCGGAAAATAGCTATTATAGATATACACTAAGAGTATGGAAACTATTATCGAAAATATGAGAGCATTACCTAAGCCCTTCTTCTTTGTTAGGCCATTTGTAAAAATCGGTCACAAAGAGCACGTTACACAGTCAAATTGAGCCGCTTTGCCGGAACAGTAAAGCCATCTGGCCGAATGGCTCAACCAGCCGATAAGTTATGCTTTAGGCTTTTTGTCTACTCCATGATGGAGAAGCCCCTTATGGATATGATTATAACCAGACATCCGTTTATTCGATTGGACATGCAAACGGTTCTCCTGGGGAATCGTAGCTGCGCAACGACATCATCGGTCTGGTTCGAATTAAACGGCCACGAGGCCCTTTGCTTTGAAAGCTTTTAAAGCCGCATTAACCGTTATTTTTTTCTGAATTCATCAATCGGAATACCTTCCGCATTTTTCCAGACTATCCATCCATTTGTTTGTCTTCCACGAACTACATTCGCTGCAGTCGATGGTGAACGGCAAACAACATCCTCTTGCAGAATATCATTCTCAATATTTGCGCTTCTTCTACTTTCAGGTTTCCATCTATCTTCGGAAGGCGCACATGTGCTTCCCTTCAGTACAATAAAATTCCCCTTTTCAACCCGCATTGTCGCCTTAAACTTTCCAAATCCTCGCCGATTCCCCTGATAATAATATAACCCATCCGGAATTCGTGACCAGTCCGCTTTTATCCGCCGTTCCTCCGTCGCCTGATCGAACATTTCTTCTTTGGATATCGTTTCCGGATATACTTGAACGCCATCAAACGAGGAAAGTAACTGTACTACCAAGTCCACATCCAGTGCAAAGAGTTCCGTATCTTCAACACGGCTTTTGCTAAAAATCTCATCTAACATGACTTCTTTCTCGTCATAGTCCTCTACCTCAATCGCAAAATATCGCTTCAGGCCTGTGATATTGGAATATCCATTTCGTTCCAATGTAGCCATTCTACCTTCAAAATTGTTTATCCCTGTTTTCCCAATCTTAATCAAACCTGGTACAACCGTTTTCATTACATAGATGATTCCTTTTGCCATTTTCTTCGCCTCCTTTGTTTGTCAAATATATATAACAAGATTCTCGTGCGAATCCGAATCGTTGTTCTTGGATTATTATGCATACGATGCTGTGGTCAGCTCAAATGAAATTTCTAATCTCTTATTTCTTAATAAAATCTTACTCATCATTCTTCCCCCATATCATAATTCAAAAAGTCAAATTTCTCTCTGTTATTTAAATAATACTCTTTTGCCACCTTGCAAAGACGCTTACATAGAAGCCATAGATTCACACTATATTCTCTTTTTTTAACCACTAGCTCTTTCGTATATGCTACGATACTTGTATCACCAAGCAAAGATTTCTTTGTATTTAAATGAAAGCGGTCTATTTGGCATACTTCTTCTTTGACTTTTTCTTTTTGGATATTAGGGTTTCCCGTATGAAGAAAGTTGTTTCTCAGATTATAAACTACTTCACCACTTAGATATGGCATATCCTCACTCAGCTTCGACTTTGGCTTATCATACTGCTTTACATATGTATTAAACCATTGAATGTACCGTGCAGTAACAGTTTCATCTGGATATTCTGCCTTACCACAAATATCCGGCAATGTTAAAGCAAGTGTAAGTGCCGCAATAAACCATTCATTTTCAAGACACATTTCCGCCTCGTCAATGCGTCCTAGAATAATATCATCATATGATCTCATTAAGACGAATCCTCCTTTTCTGAGGGATATCAGGGGAAAGTACTATATCCAACTCCAAGAGAAACTGCTGCAGATGATCGCTGATCCAGCTCTCCAATTCCGTTTCAGAATAGGATGGCAGTTCTGGCAGTCCTAAAAACTCCAATACATACGGATCTTTCATGACATTCTTCGGCATTTCTACGGTTTGCCCTTCCAATGCCGGTTGATCGACCTTGTCTTTGTCTGCGCTAAGCAGCAAATGCTCATAAAGAGCGCTGTTGCACTGCCTTTGCAATTCTCTAAGACTCCAATCATTTTTGACTGACTTAATTTCACAAAAATGCCGCTCCTCGATATTGTTAATCCGCATGAGCTTCAAGTAATGCGACCAGCCCAGATAAAACTTCCGCCCCGTGCTAACAGTAGGAAGATTCTTGAATTGGCTAAACACTGTTTCGCTAATCTGGTCCTCAGAATAAACCTTGTAAAACTACCGGATATTCTTCAAATTACCTACGTAAAAACCTTTCCCAAAGTTCTTCGATAAATAGGCAGAAAGCTTCTTCAAAAGTCGCATACCATATGCTGCACGATTTTCGCCATGCTACTCTTCCTCGACGATCATTCTGCCAATCTCAAAATAGGCATAGAACATCGAAAGATTGACAGCGTTTTTTGCATTCTTCCGTGCCTGAGCAAGCACATCGAGAGCACCTTGTAGGAATTCATGATTGATCGGAGTTATTTCTTTGGGGGGCATATTGATCTCTCCTTGTTAAGCCAACGTAGCGTCAAATACTACCTGTTTTTTTGTATCTAAATCCTTTGAAAATCTACAATGAGAAGAACACTGACTTCTCTTTTATAGTGTACTTCCTATCGCCAGACAAACATCCCTAAAAGGAGCCCATGCTCAGAAACATTATACTATACTTGCTCTCTACGATTCAATCCCTTTACCAGAAAAATGGCTGGTGGACCGTTTTATTTTCTGCAAATAGCGGTTACCAGGAACACACTGCACGGTCAACGGAATAGTTATAAAACCGATCACTAGGAACATGATGCACGGTCAAATCGAGAGATTCAGCCGGAATAGTAGAGCAACCTTGCCGAACGGCTCAACCAGCGGATAAGTTATGCTTCTAGAAGCCACACTTTCCGTATTACTAGCTATCCGGCACAAGAATCCCGGCGACACGTCAAAGTATTCATACGTATGGACGTGCGCAGAGATTCATGACGGTTCTTTTTCATCCATGAATGCTTTCACATGTGGATACTGACTATAGGGCATAACTTCTACGAAAATATGTGTCTCCAGAATTTCACCAGTATCCGGATCGGTGATATGTGCCTGATCTCCAGCCCAGTCAACCTCAACTTGCTCTGCAGGCTTGCGGTTGATATACAAAGCAACGCACCTCTTCTGCTCATCCTGTTGGGAGTAAATTGCAGAACTGGGAGTACATCACGGAACATCGGAACCTGTTCATACGAGTGCTACCGTGAGCTGGAAGCTCTACATGTCCTGCGCTTTCAGTATGAAAGTCTGCAAGCAACGCTATAAAACAAAGTATGTTCGCCTGCCCAATATGCTCCTAGAGCTTGATCCAACGCGTACAGATGACACCTACCAGAAGGTTCAGACCAAGTATGTCAACCTCGTCCTACTCATCATTGATGGATGGCTCCTATTCAAGCCGGCGGAAGCGGAACAGCATGACATCCTGGAACTGCTCCACAGAAGACGGAAGAAATCCTCCACTATCTTCTGCTCCCAGTACAATCCCAGCGGATGGTATGACCAGCTCGGTGGTGATAGCAACTCTCTTGCTGCAGCCATCCTTGGCTGCAGCACGTATGGTGCCTACAAGATCAATATTGTTCTGACTGCCCCATCCAACTATCGCTCTATAAAAGAAGTGTACGGATTAGATCCGGCGCTGAATGAATAATCGTTAACAGCCAACTGGTGTCCCCATCCTGGAGAGAAATTCTGTTCTTCAGGATGGCTACTCCGCCGCATTCCTTGTCTGTCCGGAACAGTGTTTCCGCTTTTCGGATAAGTGATTTCTAAACGCCGGACGGGCACTTTCAGCGCACCAATATAACCATTCTCCTTATCATGAATCTTTTCTGCTTTTAGAAACATAGACCCAGATCTATACGCTGGGTCTATAAAAACGCTGTCTTTGATACAAACAGGGAAAGCCTTCTCCGGCACATCAGTGCTGAAAAAGGCTTGAAATAAAGGGCTTTCGAGGTTCCGCTGTGTTTTGCAGCAGAGCTTCGGAAGCCCTTTTTCTGTTTATTCGATTGTTGCTGGCCGGTTCTATGGCCTTTGGAACTTACCCCTCAAAAACGGCTGTTGGAGGAATAATTAAAAGGTGTGGAATAATTAAAAGATTTATTTCCTCGAATTCACAAACAAAGCTTGAAATCAAGCTTTGTTTGTGCTATAATACCAAAAAAGCAATAAGGAGACGGCAAATGAGAAAAGCGCTTAATATAATAAAGAATATATTTGTCTGGCTGATGGTAGCTTTGGCGGTATGTATGATGATCTTCACCGTGGTATCGGTAAACACCTTCGACAGAAACGACCGCGACCTGTTCGGCTATAAGGCGTTTATAGTCCTGACGGATTCAATGAGCAAAACCGATTTTGACGCAGGAGACCTTGTGCTGGTAAAAGAAGTTGACCCGTCCACACTAAAGGAAGGCGACATCATTTCATACACCTCACAGAACTCCCAAAACTACGGCGAAACCGTATCCCATAAAATCAGGAGCCTCACCACAGACGCCAACGGCGAGCCGGGATTTATCACCTACGGTACGACCACAGATACAGATGACGAAACAGTAGTTACATACACATATGTTTTGGGAAAATATCAATTCCACATTCCGAAGGTGGGAAAATTCTTTCAGTTTTTAAAGACCACACCCGGCTATATCGTATGTATACTGATTCCCTTCCTTGCACTCATTCTCATCCAGGGACTTAACTGCATAAAGCTGTTCCGCCGTTACAAGCGTGAACAGGAGGATGAGCTGAAGGAAGAACGGGCAAAGATCGAAGCGGAACGTGCCGAAAGTCAGAGAATGATGGCGGAGCTTATGGCTCTCAAAGCACAGATCGACTCGAAGCAAGCCGAGAACGGTGCGGCGCCGGAAGATGCGTCAACCGACACGGCTGAAGCGGAGAAAAGCGAAGAATAATGCTTCTCCGCCGAAAATTATCGGTGTAAACGGCGAAATGCCGATTACATATGTGTTATCCATACCCAAAAAATTTTAATTAAAAGGAGGAAGAACGATGAATAACACAAAAACAACGAAACGCGCTCTGCTGTCTTCGGTTATAGCTATGCTTCTTTG
>DBQQ01000053.1 GCA_002305315.1 Clostridiales bacterium UBA1390 | reverse complement strand
CGGGATCCCTTCGACCCCGAGCAGGTGAAGCCTCGCAACGAGCCCAACGTCTACCTGGATGGTACGACGCGCGACTCCAAGAGCGAGATCATCATTTCTCTGCTTCTGGAGCTCCTGAAGATCACCTATTACTACAACACTGAGCTGCAGACGCGCGACGGAAGCTATCGCAAGCCGGATTTCATCTTGAAGAATCAGATTCTCTGGGAACACCTGGGGAAAATGGACGATGCATCTTATGCTGCAACCCAGCGCCAGAAGCTGAAAGAATACAGGGCCCTTGGCATCGACAAGCTGATGTTCACGACAGAGATCTACAATCCTGAAAAGAAGACCTCTGTGCTCAATTTGCAGGAGATCGTGAAGAAATTTGTAGAGTTCCAGCTGATTTCTACGCGTCTGGCCAGGAGCCTGTTCCGAAAAACAAGAGCCCAGAATCGGAAGCCGATTAGAATGAGATATGACGCCCAATCCAAAGCGGGCTGGAAAAATATGTAAATAATGAAAAATTGGCTTCTTCCGGGGACAAGATCTGTCCCCAGGTGAAAATGAAACCTCAGACCCCAGGAAGGGGATTTTTTTATGTCCTGATGATGGAAGAAACTGGGAATTTCTAGCTAGGTTTCCCGGGCCTGTATACTCGAATTTTCAGGGTCTGGGCAGGTTCCTGATCGATAGCGTATACAGCAAGCTCGAAAAGCCGGGCTCAGGACGAAATCTGTATACTCAGATTTTCCGGGCCCAAGCAGGTTTGTGGTCTGGAGCGTATACAGCAAGCTCAAAGAGCCAGGGCCCAGGGCAGAATCAGTATACTCAAATTTTCAGGGCTCCGGCAGGCTCTTGTTCTGGGGCGTATACAGAAAGCTCGAAAAGCCGGGCCCTGGGCAGAACCTGTATACTCAAATTTTCCGGGCCCGGGCAGGCTCCTGGTCTGGGGCGTATACAGAAAGCTCGAAAAGCCGGGCCCAGGGCAGAATCAGTATACTCAGATTTTCAGGATCTGGGCAGGTTCCAGGTCCAGGGCGTATACAGAAGCTCGAAAAGCTGAGCCCAGGGCAGAATCTGTATACTCAAATTTTCAGGGCTCTGGCAGGCTCTTGTTCTAGGGCGTATACAGCAAGCTCAAAGAGCCAGGGCCCAGGGCAGAACCTGTGTACTCAAATTTTCAGGGCTCTGGCAGGTTCCTGGTTAATGGCGTATACAGAAAGCTCGAAAAGCTAGGATTCAGGCAGAATCTGTATACTCAGATTTTCCGGGTCCAAGCAGGCTCTTGTTCTGGGGCGTATACAGAATGCTCGAAAAGCCGGGCCCAGGACGAAATCTGTATACTCAGATTTTCCGGGCCCGGGCAGGCTCTTGTTCTGGGGCGTATACAGAAAGCTCGAAAAGCCGGGCCCAGGGCAGAATCAGTATACTCAAATTTTCAGGGCTCTGGCAGGTTCCTGGTCCAGGGCGTATACAGCAAGCTCGAAAAGCCGGGCCCTGGGCAGAACCTGCATACTCAAATTTTCCGAGCCAGGGCAGGCTCTTGTTCTGGGGTGTATACAGAAAGCTCGAAAAGCCGGGCCCAGGACGAAATCTGTATACTCAGATTTTCCGGGTCCAAGCAGGCTCTTGTTCTAGGGCGTATACAGCAAGCTCGAAGAGCCAGGGCCCAGGGCGAAATCTGTATACTCAAATTTTCAGGGCCCGGATAGGTTCCTGGTCCAGGGCGTATACAGAAGCTCGAAAAGCTGAGCCCAGGGCAGAATCTGTATACTCAAATTTTCAGGGCTCTGGCAGGTTCCTGGTCCAGGGCGTATACAAGATACTCGAAAAAACTGGGCCCAGGCAGAACCTGTATACTCAAATTTTCCGGGCTTTGGCAGGCACCTGATTAATAGCGTATACAGCATACTCAAAAATCCAGGATCCGGGCAGTCTTGTGTCCGATAGCCTATATAACAAATACGAATCGCCAGAGCAGCAATAGCCCGGCTATATATGTAAATCAAATAGATGGCCTTGATTTCAGTTCAGTATACAGGAATATTAGGATACTCGTGGATAAAAAGACATATATATAAAGAAAGATCGGAAAAAAACTTGACTTTTATAGGCGACTGTAGTATGCTTAGTAAATCAGAGAAAAACAAATGTCCGCGCATAACGGACAATTAAGGAAAGGGAAGGGTGGAGAGAATATGAAGGTTCAGCTGATGAACAAGATCTCACAGGTAGGACTGCAGGTATTTGATGAGACGTATACGTATGGAGAGGATATAAAGAATCCGGATGCGCTATTGGTACGCAGTGCCAAGCTGCATGATATGGCATTTGAGCCGGGACTGGCATGTATTGCGCGGGCAGGTGCTGGCGTGAATAATATCCCGATTGACCGCTGCAGTCAGGAGGGAATCGTTGTTTTCAATACCCCGGGCGCAAATGCTAATGCAGTAAAGGAACTGGCATTGGCCGGTATGCTTTTGGCTGCCAGGGACATTGTAGGCGGTATTGAATACGCGAAGACTTTGGCAGGTACAGAGGGTGTGGCGAAGACAGTCGAGGCGAATAAGTCTCGTTTTGCAGGACATGAACTGGCTGGAAAAACGCTGTTGGTGATTGGCCTAGGGGCTATTGGAGGACCGCTGGCGAACATGGCAGTACAGCTGGGAATGAATGTAATCGGATACGATCCTTATGTTTCCATCAACGCTGCCTGGAATCTGAACAGCCGGGTATATCATGGTGAGAAGCTGGAAGAGTGCCTTGCGCAGGCAGATTATATCTCTCTGCATATTCCTTTGACAAAAGACACAAGGGGATTTTTGGGAGAGAAAGAGCTGGAGGCTCTGAAGCCGGGATGCTGTGTATTGAATCTTTCCAGAGGAGAGATTGTAGATAATCAGGCGATGCTGGCGGCGATTGAGAAGGGACAGGTCGCGAAATATGTAACGGATTTTCCGGATGAGCAGATGGTCGGACAGAAGAATATCATTGCGATTCCGCATCTGGGAGCTTCTACCGAAGAGTCTGAGGATAACTGTGCTCGTATGGCAGCAGAGGAGATTCGGGATTATTTGGAAAAAGGAGTCATTCGTCATTCTGTAAATTTCCCGGACTGCGATATGGGAGCGTTGGTTATGCCTGCGCGTGTTGTTGTTTTACATAAGAATATTCCGGCTATGGTGAGCAAAATCAGCCAGAACCTGGGCGAACAGGGCATCAACATTGAGACGATGAACAATCGCAGTAAAGGGGAAATGGCGGTTTCGATCCTGGATGTGAGTGCGGTGCCGCATGCGGAGACGCTGCAAAAATTGGAGGAGACCGAGGGAATTATTCGTGTGCGTTTGATCCAAAAATAAAAGATTTCCCTTTACTTTTTCCAAGAGGCATGGTATAATCTGAAATTGTGAATGGAACCATTGCTTAGCTTCTGGAATCTCCAACCGTGGCTCAGCAACTGGCGATCCGTAAAAAAAGAATGGAGGATTATCACTATGACGAAAGAAAGAAAGCTTGAAATCATCAAGGAGTTTGGCGCGAACGAGCAGGATACAGGTTCTACCGCTGTGCAGATTGCTCTGCTGACAGAGAGAATCACACACCTGACTGGTCATCTGAAGACACATCCGAAGGATCATCATTCCCGTCGTGGTATGCTGATGCTGGTTGGACAGAGAAGAGGCCTTTTGAACTACTTGAAGAGCAAGGATATTGAGCAGTATCGTACACTGATCGCTCGTCTTGGAATCAGAAGATAATAGAAGCATCCTGTTCTGTTTTGTGGAACCGTGATGCTTTACCGGTGATGAGCCGGTAAAATAGGGCGGATGGTTCATCCGTCCTATTTTCACGAAGGAGCGGGTGCTTCTTCGGAGGAAAAAGGGAAGTGAGGGTAAAGGAAAATGGTAAAAGAGTTTACAATGGAACTTGCCGGACGCACGTTACGGGCGGTCATTGGCAAAGTTGCCGAGCAGGCGAACGGCGCCGTGCTGCTGTACTATGGAGATACGGTGGTGCTTTCTACAGCGACCGCGTCTGAGAAACCCAGAGAAGGAATTGATTTCTTTCCTTTGAGCGTAGACTATGAAGAGAGATTATATGCAGTAGGCAAGATCCCTGGAAGTTTTGTGAAGCGGGAAGGCCGTCCTACGGAAAATGCGATTCTGACGGCTCGTTGTATTGATCGTCCCATGCGGCCGCTGTTTCCCAAGGATTATCGCAATGATGTTTCCCTGGTGAATACGGTGCTGTGTGTGGATCAGGACTGCTCTCCCGAGATCTTGGCTATGGTAGGTTCTTCTATCGCGGTATCCATTTCGGATATTCCTTTTGCAGGCCCTATCGGTGCGGTATCTGTAGGCTTGGTGGATGGTGAGCTGATTATCAATCCGACCTCTGCACATAGAGAAGCGAGTGAGCTAGATCTGACAGTGGCCTCTACCAAGGAGAAGGTTGTGATGATCGAGGCCGGTGCTAAGGAAGTACCGGAGGATAAGGTGCTGGAAGCGATCTTCTATGGACACGAGGTCAATAAGCAGATCGTAGAATTTATCGATCAGATTGTAGCAGAATGCGGCAAGCCCAAGCATAGTTACGAGGAGCATGTGGTTCCCGCTGCTGTCATGGAAGCGCTGATGCGTGTGATTCCGCAGGAGCGCATGGAGGAGGCAGTCTTCACGGATGAGAAGCAGGTGCGTGAGGAGAATGTCGCCAAGCTGACGGCGGAGTTCGAGAGTTATATCGACACCCTACCGGAGGAAGACCAGGAGATGTTCCGGACCAACCTGGACGATGCAGTATATCAGTATGAGAAGAAGACCGTGCGTAAGATGATCAAGGTAGATCATAAGCGTCCGGATGGCCGTGGCATGGAAGAGATCCGTCCGCTGTCTGCAGAGATTGATGTACTGCCCAGAACGCATGGAAGCGGCTTGTTCCGCAGAGGACAGACGCAGGTGCTGACGGTGGCAACTTTGGGTGCGATCAGTGAGCAGCAGAAACTGGATGGTTTGGACGCGCTGGAGGAAACCAAGCGTTACATTCATCATTATAATTTCCCGTCTTACTCTGTAGGAGAGACAAAGCCCAGCCGCGGACCCGGACGCCGTGAGATTGGTCATGGCGCATTGGCAGAAAGAGCGCTTCTGCCGGTCATTCCTTCTGAGGATGATTTCCCGTATGCGATTCGTCTGGTATCTGAGGTGTTGAGCTCCAATGGTTCCACGTCTCAGGGCAGCATCTGTGCCAGCACGCTGGCATTGATGGCGGCGGGCGTGCCGATTTCTGCGCCGGTGGCTGGAATTTCCTGCGGCCTGGTAACAGGGGACACGGATGATGACTTTGTTCTGCTGACAGATATCCAGGGACTGGAAGATTTCTTTGGCGATATGGACTTCAAGGTAGCCGGTACATTCAAGGGAATCACGGCGATCCAGATGGATATCAAGGTGCAGGGCCTGACCAAGGCGATCATCGAGGGCGCGATCGCGAGAACCCGCAAGGCTAGAGAGTACATCCTCAATGAAGTTTTGCTGCCTTGTATTTCGCAGCCCAGAGAGTCTGTAAGCCAGTATGCGCCGAAGATCTATCAGACACGGATCAATCCGGAGAAGATCGGCGAGGTTGTGGGACCGAAGGGTAAGATGATCAACAAGATCATTGATGAGACCGGTACCAAGATCGACATCGAAGATGATGGACATGTATATGTATTTGGCGCGGATGAAGAGATGTCCAAGCGCGCGATTCAGATTATCGAGACCATCGCGAAGGATGTTGAGCTGAATGAGGTCTATAACGCAAAGGTCGTAAGATTGGCCACCTTTGGCGCTTTTGTAGAGCTGCTGCCCGGTAAGGATGCGCTGCTTCATATCTCGGAAATCAGCTATGAGCGGATCGATAAGGTAGAAGACGTGCTGAAGATCGGCGATGAAATCATGGTAAAGGTCATTGGTATTGACGATCAGGGTAAGGTCAAGGTATCCCGCAAGGCGCTGCTGCCTCCTCGCGAGGGAGGAGACCAGAATCAGGGCCGTAAGGAACATCATCGCTCTGACAGAGGACGTCGCCGCAATGACTAAGTTTGAGAAAGTCAGTCTCGCCCGGTACCAGAAGGACCGGGCCGAGATTTTATTAAGAGAAGGAATGAGCCTGGAAGAGGCCTACCAGGTCGCGGAGCAGGAATATGAAAAAATCGAGCTGCCGCGCCGGGGAACTTTGTATTCGGCTGGATATGATATCAGGACGCCAGCAGCCTATCGGGTGGAACCCGGACAGAATCTGGTGATTCCTACAGGCCTGCGGATTGCGATGGAAGAGGATATGTGGCTGGGGATCTATATTCGTTCCAGCCTGGGCTTTAAGTATCAGGTTCGGCTCAGCAATTCCGTGGCAGTCATTGATGCGGATTACTATGGCGCTGATAATGAGGGACATCTGCGAATCAGCCTGTACAACGGCGGAGATCGGCCGCTTGCGCTTGCGGCTGGCGATGCTTTTGCACAGGGAATCCTGCAGAAATACTATAAAACCGATGATGATGAGCCTGTGCAGAAGGTACGAAAGGGCGGCATCGGGTCGACCAATCATTCCTGAGTGAGGAGAGGGCATATGGAGAAAGCGCTGCGCGTGGCGGTGATTTCAGACACGCATGGAGTATTGCGGCCGAATATGCTGAAAGTCGTAGAAGGCTGTGATCGGATTATCCATGCGGGCGACTTTGATAACCAGGAGACGGCGGAACGACTGGATGCAATCGCTCCTTTGTACATGGTCTGCGGGAACAATGACTGGTGGTGGCGAAAGGGAAGATTGGAAACACTGCAGTTTGAGCTGGGAGGCTTGCGTTTCTTCCTGATTCATGATCGGATGCGGATTCATGAGCTGCCTCAGAATACGGATGTAGTGATTTTCGGACATACCCATAGATACACAGAAGAACGAATAGGCGATGTATTGTGGCTGAATCCGGGAAGCTGTGGCCGAGCCCGCTTTGGACTGCCTCTCTCTATGGCCGTGATGACCATACAGGGCAGACAGTATCGAATCGAGAAAATAGAATTATAATGCAGTAAGGCGGCTGCCATCGCAAGAATCTGTGATGGCAGCCGCCTTGTTTATTGAGAACGTTTCTCGTCAATGAGTGAATGGAGTTTTCGAAGAGCCGCATCAATGCCGCCGACTTCTTGAATGAGTCCTTCGCGCACCGTATCTTCTCCTACCAGAATCGTCCCCAGGTCCTTGGTAAGAATTCCTTTGTTTAACATCATTTCCTCCAGGCATTCTTCGCGGATATTTGCATGCGTGGAAATAAAATGCGTAATTCGATCCTGAATGATCTTAAAATAGTCAAAGGTCTGCGGTGCGCCAATGATCAGGCCGCTCATACGAACCGGGTGTATGATCATCGTACCGCTGGGAACAATGAAAGAGTAGTCCGCCGCAACGGCCAGAGGGACGCCGATCGAATGGCTGTCGCCGACGACAAGAGAAACGACGGGTTTGCTCAGGGATGCGATCATCTCAGCAATGGCAAGGCCGGCGGAACAATCGCCGCCGCTGGTTTGCAGCATGATGAGGACGCCATCCACGTCTTCACTGTCTTCGATGGCCGCCAGGCGCGGAAGAAGGTGTTCATATTTGGTCGTTTTGCTGCTGCCGGGCAGATTTTCGTGTCCCTCGATTTCTCCAATGATCGTAAATAGATGAATACGATGCTTTTCAGGGTTGTGAATCAGACTGGCTTGTCCGTTTTCTTTGATCTCATCATCCTGCTGTGTGATCTCTTCGTTCATGGAAAGCCTCCTTTATAGATCAGATTATCAGTAGAATGCGCATGAGAAAAAAGATTTATGCGTTTGTCTTTACAGATCTTCAAATCCATTGTATAATAAATTGGCATTATAGTCTAGTATGGCGCGATCGGTTGGGTCGCGATGGTATGAGGGTTATTCCTATAAAATAATCCGCCGTCAGGGGGGCTAGCATGGCGAAGAAGACAGCATTTGATAAGCAGAGGGAGGCGAAGCAGAAGGCAAAGCAAAGCACTTCCACGGGGAGAGGCCGCAGCACGTCTAAAAAGACGACAAAAGTGCGGTCTTCTTCTGCTGTTTCTGCGCAGAAGAAAGCCGGAAGCGGGGCAAAGGGGCAGGAGGTGCGGCAGGCACCGAAGTTCCAGGTCAAGGAGACGGTAGGTCGGGAGGTCCGGTCTCTGATTTGTCTTTTGGTATGGGGGCTCTTGGCCTCAAGCATCTGTCTCGGTCCCACCTTCGGTGTATTTGGAGAGACAGTGCGTGACGTCAGTGTGGGAGTCTTTGGGATAGGCGCCTACCTGCTGTGTTTTGCGGGGATTTTGGTGGTGCTTCTGCGCATGTGGAGACGGCCCGAGTATCCCAGTTATGCTAAGGATCTCTGCATTGTGCTGCTCATATTGGCGATCATGATCTTGATGCATATTATCAATGGAACCTCGATAGAAGAGACATTGGAGGCCTGGTATTTCCAGGCGAAATGGTATACCGGCGGGGTTGTGGGTGCGGTACTGGGGAATTTGCTTCTTCAGTTTTTCGGAAAAGTCGGAGCGATCCTGCTGCTTGTCGGTATCATGGTTATCTGCCTGGTGGTGATCACAGAGAAGTCGGCCATACAGGCCGCGGTCAAGGCATGGGCCAAGACGCGTAAAGTGACCAAGAATGTGGAAGAGAATGTGCGCGAGAAGGTTAAACAGCATCAAGAGCAGCGGCGGACATGGGAGCAAGAAGAAACCAGGGTGTCAGAACAGGAGAAAGAGCCGGAGATCCACATCATAGAGAGGACGTCTTTCTTTGAGGAGACCGATGAAGGCGAGAAGATTCCTTCTTGGATGACGCCTCAGAGAAAAGAAGAACCGGAAGCAGATCGGGAGAATGTGTTTGCCTATGTGGCGCAGCGCCAAAAGGTGCAGGATCGACAAGTGGTGGAGACAGAAGGCGGCGAGCCAGACCAGCTGGCTGTCCAGAAAGCAGCGCCTGTGACGAAGGAAGAACAGGCGCAGGTGAACTATGGTATTCAACAGAATCTTTTTGCGGATGCGAGTGAAACTGCGGAATATGTGTTCCCTACGATCGATTTGCTGGAGAAGGGGGAGGCGCCGGCCGCGGGCAGCCGGAACGAGTTATATCAGAATGCGCAGAAGCTGGAGAACGCGCTGATGAGTTTTGGCGTAGAGGCACGTGTTACGCAGGTGAATCAGGGGCCGACAGTGACGAGATATGAGCTGATTCCCAGGCAGGGTGTGAAGGTGAGCCGTATCGTGAATCTGGCGGGCGACATTGCGCTGAATCTGGCGGCACCGTCCATTCGCATCGAGGCGCCGATCCCGGGAAAGAGTGCGGTGGGCATCGAGGTGCCGAACAGGCATCCGGTGACGGTGACACTGCGGGAGATCATCGAGAGCGACGTGTTTCGGAAATTTCCCTCCAAGCTGGCATTCAGCCTGGGAAAGACGATCGATGGAGAGGTCAAGGTGGCGGATATTGCCAAGATGCCTCATCTTCTGATCGCGGGTGCGACAGGATCCGGCAAGAGTGTATGTATCAATTCGCTCCTGATCAGTATCCTGTATAAGGCACATCCCAAGGACGTGAAACTGATATTGATCGATCCGAAGGTGGTGGAGCTGTCCGTATATAATGGGATTCCGCATCTGTTGCTGCCGGTCGTGAACGATCCGAAGAAGGCGGCGGCTGCTCTGAACTGGGCGGTACAGGAGATGTCCATGCGGTACAAGAAGTTTGCCGATCTGAGTGTACGGGACATCAAGGGATATAACGAAGCGGTGCAGGAGCATCTGGCCCAGGGCGAGGTGCTGGAGAGTATGCCGCAAATCGTCATCGTGATTGATGAGCTGGCAGATCTCATGATGGTAGCCGGTAAGGAAGTAGAAGAGGCGATTTGCCGATTGGCGCAGATGGCGCGTGCCGCCGGCATGCATCTGGTTATTGCGACGCAGCGTCCGTCTGTGGATGTGATCACTGGTGTGATCAAGGCCAATATTCCTTCGAGACTTGCGTTTGCGGTTTCCTCCGGGGTGGATTCCAAGACCATTCTGGATACCGTGGGCGCGGAGAAACTACTGGGCAAGGGAGATATGCTCTTCTGTCCGATTGGAGCTTCCAAAGCAGTTCGAATACAGGGCGCTTTTGTGAGTGATCATGAGGTGGAACGCGTTGTGGAGGCAGTGCGCCAGGGCACGTCGGGTCCATCGTATCAGCCAGACCTGACGGAAAAGGTGGAAAACGCAGGAGCTGGCAGTCTTTTCGCACAGGAAGAGGAGAAGGATGAATACCTGGAGGATGCGATTCGCATGGTAGTGGAGAAGCAGAAAGCTTCGATCAGCATGCTGCAGCGTGCGTATCGTATTGGATTCAATCGGGCGGCCCGGTTGATTGAAGCGATGTATGAGCGGGGAATTGTGGGGCCGGACGAGGGCAGCAAACCTCGAAAAGTATTGATGACCAAAGAAGAATATGAAGAACAAGGAGTGAGTCGTGATGAGCAGTTACAAGAGTGATATTGAGATCGCTCAGGAGACGGAGATGGTTCCGATTACGCAGGTCGCGTCTAAATTGGGAATAGAAGCGGAAGAGCTGGAGAACTATGGCAAGTATAAAGCCAAGCTGAGCCAGGAACTGTGGGAGAGGATTAAGGATCGCCCCAATGGGAAACTGGTGTTGGTTACGGCGATCAATCCGACGCCCGCGGGAGAAGGAAAGACGACAACGACCATCGGATTGGGAGAGGCACTGGGCCGGATGGGGGTTTCTTCTGTGATTGCGCTAAGAGAGCCTTCTCTGGGGCCGTGCTTTGGACTCAAGGGAGGAGCTACCGGCGGAGGCTACGCGCAGGTGCTTCCGATGGAAGATATCAACCTGCATTTCACAGGAGACTTTCATGCAGTGACCACGGCGCATAATCTGCTGTCCGCTATGTTGGATAATCATTTGCAGCAGGGTAACGAACTGGGGATTGATCCCAGAACGGTGAGCTGGAAACGAGCCTTGGATATCAATGATAGAGCACTGCGGAATACGATCGTGGGATTGGGAGGAAAATCCCAGGGCGTACCGCGAGAAGACGGATTTATGATTACCGTGGCTTCTGAGATCATGGCCATTCTCTGTCTGGCAGAGGATCTTGCGGATCTGAAGGCCAGACTCGGCCGGATTATTGTGGCCTATACCTATGACAATCGGCCCGTGACGGCGGCAGATCTAAAGGCGGCCGGCGCGATGACAGCCATTTTGAAAGATGCCATTCGACCGAATCTGGTGCAGACGCTGGAACATACCCCATGTATTATCCATGGCGGGCCGTTTGCGAATATCGCACATGGGTGCAATAGCGTGCGTGCCACGAAGTATGCGCTGAAACTGGCGGACGTGGTGATCACGGAGGCGGGCTTCGGTGCGGATCTGGGCGCTGAGAAGTTCATGGACATCAAATGTCGTATGGCAGGGCTTGCACCGGATGCGGTGGTTCTGGTCGCCACGATTCGCGCACTGAAGTATAATGGCGGCGTGGCGAAGGAAAATCTGAGCACGCCGGATATGGAAGCACTGGAGGCTGGTTTTGCGAACCTAGAGGCACATATCGAGGGGCTGCAGCAGTATGGGGTACCGATTGTGGTAACACTCAACTCTTTTGTGACGGATAGTGAAGAGGAGATCAATTACGTAGAAAAGCGCTGCCGTGCCATGGGATGTTCCTTTGCCCTGTCCGAGGTATGGGCCAAAGGAGGAGAAGGCGGCGTGGCGCTGGCGGAGGAGCTTCTCGAGACCATGAAGGAGACGAAGACGCAGTATCATCCCCTGTATCCGGACGACATGCCGCTGGAGAAGAAGATTGAGACGATTGCCAAGAAGATTTACGGCGCCGATGGCGTTACGTATGCGGCTGGCGTGCGGACAAAGCTGAAGAAGCTTACAGAACAGGGCTATGGGCAATGTCCGGTATGCATGGCAAAGACACAGTATTCGCTGTCGGATCAGCCGAAGAAACTGGGAAGACCGAAGGGATTCAAGATTCAGGTGCGGCAGGTGAATCTGTCAGCCGGCGCCGGTTTTGTTGTCGCGTTGACGGGAGACATCATGACGATGCCGGGATTGCCGAAACATCCGGCGGCAGAGGGCATCGATGTGGATGATCAGGGCCGGATTACAGGACTGTTTTAAGAAGGAGCGAACCATGGAGACAAAGCTGATTGATGGAAAGCAGATTGCAAGAGAGATTCGCGCAGAGTTGAAAGAAAAGATCAAAGCACTTAAGGAAGCAGGAAAACCGGTTCCGAAATTGGTCGTGATCCTGGTGGGAGAAGATCCTGCCTCCGAGATTTATGTCCGCAATAAGGCGAAGGCCTGCGGCTGGATTCAGATGGAGTCGGAGACGATTCAGATGCGTGCGGATATCCGGGAAGAGGAATTGCTGGACAAAATCCAGGAACTGAATCAGGACCCTGGTGTGAATGGGATCCTGGTGCAGATGCCGCTGCCCGCAGGATTCGATGCGGAAAAGGTGCTTGATGCCATTGATCCGTCAAAGGATGTGGATGGATTTCATCCGATGAATGTGGGAAAGATGGCGATTGGAAACCCCACGGCACTGGAAAGCTGTACACCTGCCGGCGTCATTCAGCTTCTGGAGAGAAGCGGTATCGAAATCAGCGGGAAATATTGTGTAGTGGTAGGGCGCAGCAATATTGTCGGCAAACCAATGGCGAGGATGCTTTTAGCAAAGAATGGAACCGTGACGGTGCTGCATTCGAAGACACAGAATATGGATGAGATCCTCAAACAGGCAGATATTTTCGTATCCGCGATTGGTAAGCCTAAGTTTTTCAGAGGCAGCCAGTTCAAGGAGGGCGTGGTGATCGTGGATGTGGGAATCCACCGAAGCGAAGAAGGAATCTGTGGGGATGTGGATACACAAAGCTGCCAGGGCATTGCTTCTTATATCACGCCGGTACCGGGCGGTGTAGGTCCGATGACGATCGCCATGTTGTTATATAATACGCTGCGTGCTTATGAGCAGCAGCATGAAAAATAAGGAGAAAAAGGTGAGTACGAAAATCGCGTTTGTCTCCCTGGGCTGCGATAAAAATACAGTGGACTCTGAGATCATGATAGAGCTGCTGGCGGAAAAGGGATATGAGATCATAAAAGAGGACGATCAAGCAGAAGTCATTATCGTCAATACCTGTGGGTTCATTCAGGATGCCAAAGAAGAAAGCATCCAGACGCTGATCGAGATGGGAGAGTATAAGCAGACGGGAGCGCTCCAGGTACTGATTGCAGCGGGATGTCTGGCTGAGCGTTATGCGGATGAGATCTTCCAGGAGATGCCAGAAGTCGATGCCGTGGTGGGAACTGGAAGCTACGAGCAGATCGTGGATGTGGTAGAAGCACTTCTGGCAGGGAAGAGACAGGTGAAATGCCTGCTGGATGCCTCTCAGAGGGATCTGGGGTATCGGAAGCGGATTCTGACGACACCGGGGTATTATGGATATGTGAAGATCGCGGAAGGTTGCGACAATCACTGTACGTATTGCGTCATTCCCAGATTGCGGGGTGTGTTTCGGAGCCGCAAACCGGAGGACATTCTGCGGGAAGTACAGGATATGGCGGCAGAGGGTGTACGCGAACTCATGATTGTGGCGCAGGATATCACAAAGTATGGAAAAGATTGGGATGGCAAGAGCCATTTGCCGGAACTTCTTCGGAAGATTGCGCAGGTAGAAGGCATCCACTGGATCCGGCTTTTATACTGCTACCCGGAGGATATTACAGAAGAATTGATTGAAACCATCGCGGAGGAGCCCAAGATACTTCACTATGTAGACATGCCGATTCAGCATTGCGCAGACGGCGTGTTGAAGCGAATGGGACGTCATCATACGAAGGCACAGCTCCTGCAGGTGATCAAAAGACTTCGGGAGAGAATTCCGGACATTGCGCTGCGTACCACGCTGATTGCGGGATTCCCAGGTGAGACGGAAGAAGATTTTAGGGAACTGTGCGAGTTTGTACAGGAAGTTCGGTTTGATCGATTGGGCGTCTTCGCGTATTCCCAGGAAGAAGATACGCCGGCGGCGCGTATGCCGGATCAGATTCCGGAAGAAGAGAAGGAGCGCAGGAAGGATCTTTTGATGGAACTGCAGCAGAAAATCAGTTCCGAGCGGTCGCAGGAGATGGTGGGCTGCCAGATGGAAGTGATGATCGAGGGGCAGATTCCGGGGGAAGAAGATGAAGATAGCCTGGTGTATTCGGCCCGAACATATCGGGATGCGCCGGAGATCGACGGATTCTTGTTTCTAACCTCGTCGGCATCGTACATGTCCGGAGATTTCACACAGGCAGAGGTAGTAGGAGCCTATGAATATGACTTGATGGGAGTGGATGTAGATGTGGAACATCGCGAATAAGCTGACAGTACTACGTATGATCATGGTACCGATATATGTCCTGGTATTTACGTTGGTGCCGGAACCATGGAACCGATATCTGGCCTTTATTCTGTTTGCGGCTGCATCCTATACGGATCATCTGGACGGAAAGCTGGCCAGAGAACGCAACCTGATTACCAATTTTGGTAAGTTTATGGATCCGCTGGCGGACAAGCTGCTGGTGATCTCCGCGCTGATCTGTTTTGTGGAAAATGGTCAGCTGGCGGGATGGATCCTGATCATCATCGTGGCCAGAGAATTTATCATCAGTGGATTTCGTCTTGTGGCAGCATCCAGCGGGATCGTCATTGCGGCAGGAATCTGGGGAAAACTCAAGACGGTCGCACAGATGATCATGGTATTGCTGATGATTTTGAATTTCGACTGGGGCTGGTATCAGGTTCTGATCCAGATTTTTGTGGTGTTGTCTGTACTTTTGACTATCATTTCTCTGGTAGATTATATTTGGAATAACCGCAAGGTGTTGACAGAAAAGAAGGCATAAGAAGTATGAAAGAGTTGCGAGCAGAGATCCTGTCCATTGGGACGGAGATCTTATTAGGGAATATTGTGAATACGAATGCAGCCTATCTTTCCCAGGAATTGGCCGCATTGGGGATCCTGGTGTATCATCAGGAAGTGGTGGGAGACAATCCCGGACGTCTGGAACAGGCATTGACGGAGAGTTTTGCCAGGGCGGATATCGTGATCACGACCGGTGGGCTGGGCCCCACGACGGATGATCTGTCCAAGGAAACGGCAGCGCATTACTTTGGACGCAAATTGGTGCGGGATGAAAAGGCACTGGCAGATATGCGGCAGATGATGGAGCATTCCGGACGAACGATGACGCCGAATAATCTGAAACAGGCGGACTTGCCAGAAGGTGCGATTCCGCTGTATAATCAGAATGGTACAGCACCAGGATTTATCCTGGAAGGGAATGGAAGAATTCTGATCATGCTGCCGGGACCTCCTTCGGAGATGAAGCCGATGTTTGATGAGCAGGTACATCCCTATCTGCGGCAGAAAAGTGAACAGAAGCTTGTATCTCGCACGCTGCATCTGTGCGGTATCGGAGAATCCGCGGTAGAGTACCGCCTGAAACAGCGTATGGATGAGCTGGTCAATCCGACGTTGGCTCCCTATGCGAAGACGGGAATGGTGGATCTTCGGATCACGGCGAAGGCAAAGAGTGAGGAAGAGGCCCGTGCCTTGATTGCACCGGTGGAAGAAGAGATTCGAGCACAGTTTGGTGACTTCGTATTCGGTGCGGATGCGGATACGCTGGAAGGTGTGCTGATCGAGCGGTTGGCAGATCTTGGATATTCCATCACCACGGCGGAGTCCTGTACCGGCGGGCTCCTGGCCGCAAGACTGGTGGATTACCCGGGGGCGTCGCGGGTCCTGAAAGAAGGGTTTATTACATATTCCAATGAGGCTAAGGAAGAGCTTCTGGGAGTCAGCCATGATACCTTGCAGACCTATGGGGCGGTCAGTTCTCAGACGGCCATGGAGATGGCCCAAGGGGCGGCAAAACGGGCAGGAGCACAGGCGGCGATTTCTATTACGGGAATCGCGGGACCGACGGGCGCCGTGCCAGCCCATGATGGACAACCGGAGAAACCGGTAGGACTCGTCTATATCGGTTATTATTTGGATGGAGAGGTATCCTATGAAGAATGCCGATTGCAGAAATCGCGCAGAGGAAACCGGGAGAATGCGGTGGTTCGCGGACTCAACGGATTGCGCATGAAAATTACTGAAAAATTTTCTTCAAAAACCAGCCAATAAGGCCCCAAAAAGCGATTATATAGAGTAGAAGGGGAAAACATAAGAAAGGGAGGAGAGGAACAGATGCAGATGCAGGAAAAGGATGAAAGAGCAAAAGCGTTGGAAGACGCCATTGCGAATATCCAGAAGTCCTACGGAAAGGGTGCGATCATGAAACTCGGGGAGTCCATGGCGGATCATAGTGTGGAGGCATTGCCCACAGGATCCCTGAGTCTGGATATCGCACTGGGAGTAGGCGGCGTCCCCAGAGGCAGGATCATAGAGATCTACGGACCGGAGTCCAGCGGTAAGACGACGGTAGCGCTGCACATGGTGGCAGAGGCGCAGAAGCGGGGCGGAATCGCCGGTTTTGTGGACGCGGAACATGCACTGGATCCGGAGTATGCGAAGAACCTGGGAGTCGACGTGGACAACCTGTATATCTCGCAGCCGGACAACGGAGAGCAGGCGTTGGAGATTGCCGAGACGATGGTGCGTTCTGGTGCGATCGATATTATCGTCATCGACTCTGTGGCCGCTTTGGTACCGAAGGCCGAGATCGACGGCGAAATGGGAGATTCCCATGTTGGTCTTCACGCCAGACTGATGAGCCAGGCATTGCGCAAACTGACGGGCAGTATCAATAAGTCCGGGTGCGTGGTGGTTTTCATCAACCAGCTGCGTGAGAAGGTCGGTGTGATGTTTGGTAATCCAGAGGTTACGACGGGAGGCCGTGCCCTGAAGTTCTATGCTTCGGTACGAATGGATGTACGGCGTACGGAGACTCTGAAAGCCAATAACGAGTTTATCGGAAACCATGTTCGGGTGAAGATTGTGAAAAACAAGGTGGCGCCGCCATTTAAAGAGGCGGAGTTTGACATCATGTACGGCAAGGGCATATCCAGAAGCGGAGATCTTTTGGATCTGGCCATTAAGGAAGGCGTGGCGAGCAAGAGCGGAGCCTGGTTCTATTATGGAGAACAGCGCCTGGGCCAGGGACGTGAGAACGCGAAGAAGTATCTGGAAGAAAATCCTGCGCTGATGGCGGAGATAGAGGGGATCATTCGGCAGAAACACGGCATGAGTGTGGAAGCCGTACCGGAGACACCCGAAGCGACAACGACGCAGTCAGGACAACTGGAGATGGATGAGTGAGGAAGAAAAAGATAGATCTCTCGCAGAAGACGCCGGAGGAACAGAAGGAATACTATAAGAATCGTATGCTCCACTATCTGAGCCGCAGACGTACATCATGGGAGATTCAGGAATACCTGGAGAAACTGGGATGTTCCAAGGAAATGGCGGAAGAACTGACGAGTTTTGCGGAAAACTATGGTTTCGCAGATGATGAGGAGTATGTCCGGTGTTATATTCGGGATGCCTCTTCGCTAAAGCACCGCAGCCGCAGGCGGATTCGTTATGATCTTCTGCAGAAAGGCGTTGGTCGGGAAATCATCGACCAGCTGATGGAAGAAGAGGCGCCGCCGGAGGAGGAGACGATCCGGTGGCTGGTGACGCACAGGCTTTCGGATCCTTCCGATCCGGAAGCCTGTAAGCGTATGGGCGCGTATTTGCAAACGCATGGGTTTTCTTATGAGCTGATCCAACATGTGATGAAGGAGTTCAACGAATAAGGGGTATATAAGAAAGATGGTTTTTTCGAGTTTATTATTTTTGTTTGCGTTCCTGAGTCTGAACCTGGCATGTTATTTTCTGCTGGGGAAACGGGCGCGCAATGGAGTCCTGCTGGTATTCTCCCTAGTGTTTTACGCCTGGAGCGGCCCCCAGTATCTGCTCCTGCTCCTCCTGGTGACAGGAATCAGCTGGGGCTGTGGATGTTTGATTGCGGAGTCTCAAGGAGAAGGACGTACGGGACGAGGATGGCTCGTCTTAGATTGTATCCTGCTTTTAGGGATCCTGGCTGTTTTTAAGTATACAGGATTTTTCCTAGAGAACCTGCAACTCCTTTTCGGGGTGCCGGAATGGATTCCGCAGATCGTGCTGCCTCTGGGCATCTCCTTTTATACGTTTCAGCTGTTATCGTACTGTATAGATGTCTATCGTAAGGAAGCCGAGGCGCAGCGCAAGTATTGGAAGCTGCTGTTATATGCGAGTCTGTTTCATCAGTGTGTAGCAGGGCCCATTGTACGGTACCAGACGGTGGCAGGAGAGATTGAGCATCGCTCGGTCACGGTAGAAGATGTGGCGGCGGGCATTCGTCGATTTTCCGTAGGGCTGGCCAAAAAATCAATCCTGGCCAATGGCTGTGCGGGAATCGCGGAGACACTGCTGCCGGCGGTGCTGGGAGACATGGCCGGGCGTACCACACTGGGACTCTGGGTAGGAATGCTGTTTTATATGCTGCAGATTTATCTGGACTTTTCAGCGTATTCGGATATGGCGATTGGTATGGGACGCATGGTGGGATTTCATTATCTGGAGAATTTCAACTATCCATATATAGCGCGTTCCATACGGGATTTTTGGCGCAGATGGCATATTTCCCTGAGTACTTTTTTCCGGGACTACGTATATATTCCTATGGGAGGCAGCCGCGTCCATGTCTTCAAATGGATTCGCAACATGCTGGTGGTATGGTTCCTGACAGGCATGTGGCATGGCGCCAGTTGGAATTATATTCTCTGGGGACTCTACTTCTGCCTGTTTCTCATGCTGGAGAGGCCGCTGCGCAAGATTCGGTGGCCTGGGATACTCAAACATGTGTATACTCTGGTCGTCGTCTTCTTCGGCTGGGTACTGTTTCGATTTGAGGACATGGGCGTACTGATGGCCGTGATTGGCGGCATGTTTGGGGGCGGCCTGTCCTTATATAACGCGGATGTTCTATGGACGTTGTGGAATAATATCTTCTTCCTGGCGGCTGCGCTCATCGCGTGTACGCCTCTTGGAAAGAACCTGCGGGTATGGCGGTATGAGAAGACAGAGGGCAGAGGACGGATTGCACGGGGCATGCAGCTGATCGATACGATCACGCCGGTGATTCTGATTTTCTTTTCGGCGTGCGCTCTGGTAGGTAACAGCTACAATCCGTTCCTGTATTTCCAGTTTTGAGGTAAGAGAGTATGAAGAAAAAGAGCGAAGAGCAGATTGCAAAAAGCAAGAGAAGGTTCTACCGGGTACAGATTGTTCTGTTTGGCCTATTGATGCTGGCGGGGACCGTGCTGGGAGCATTATGGATGCTGCGTCCGACACAGTCCGAAAAGGAGAAACGGGAGCTGACGGCCTTCCCGGAGTTTACGCTGGAATCCTTTCTGGATGGGAGCTTTCTGGGCGACATCTCTACCTGGTATGCGGATACGTTTCCCTTGCGGGAAGAGTGGATCAGTATCGATCAGAGCGTGGAGAATCTATATGGTATACGATCCAGTCAGATCATAGGCGGTGGGAATAAGACGGCCGATGAGATTCCGGTGATTGAGGAATCCTCACAGGAGGAGTCTTCGGCAGACGCCTCTTCTCAGGAAATATCTTCCCAGGAGGATTCGTCCCAGAATGAATCTTCCCAGCGAGAAGAAAGCAGACACGAGGAATCGTCGAGAGAGGAATCTTCCAGAGAGGAAAAACCGGTCATACCGGATGATCCGACGCAGGTACAGGAAGCGATCCAGGGACAGATCCAGGATGGCCTTTTTGTCCAAGGAGATGCAGCGTATTCTCGATATTTTTTCTCACTGGATTCAGCGACTCGGTATATTGAAATGATGAATCGAGTGGCGCAGGAGCTCTCGGGAGAGACAGAGGTCTATAGCATCATCATTCCAGACAGTACGCAGATCATGCTGGATCCGGAGTTGGTAGCGCAGTTGGGCGGAAGCAGTGAAGAGCAGGCCATTGATTATTACTATGGTATGCTGTCGGACGAGGTACACACCATCGATACCTTCGACACGTTGTATGAACATCGAGACGAATATCTGTATTTTCGTACGGACCATCATTGGACGCAGCTGGGCGCCTACTATGTATATCAAAATCTGGCCGAAGAAATGGGAGTAAACCCCCATAGTCTTTCGGATTTCGAGAAAGTTAATTTCGGAGATTTTCTGGGGACTTTCTATAGTACCTGCGGCAGCGAGGAGATGCTGGCGCATCCGGATTTTGTGGAGGCCTATCTGCCAATGGGGACCAATGAGATGACTTTCTATACTACAGAAGGGGAAGAGTATGCCTGGAATGTGGTGCGGGATGTCACAGATTGGGATATCTATGCGAAATATAGCTGCTTTATTGGCGGAGACAATCCGTATAGTTATATCGAAAATCCGGAGATTCCAGACGGCTCCTCCTGCCTTTTGGTGAAGGAATCTTTTGGAAACGCGTTGGCGCCATTCCTGGTGGATCATTATCAGTATGTCTATATCATCGACTATCGTTACTACAATGAAAATCTTTTGGACTTTGTGCGGGAGAATGCGGTAGATGACCTGATTCTAGCCAATAATGTGGCGATCCTGGGCAGCAGCTATGTGGCGGAGCGCCTGGATCTGATGCTTTCATAACTTTAGCCGGGGCAATTGCGCAATCATTCTTGACAAACTGGGGAAATCGGTGTAAAATTAATACGTTCTTTTGAATACAATGAACTATGATAATTGAATAGGGAGGTGTAGTTTGTCTTGGATCCTATAGTAACGATAGTGATCGTTGTCGTTGCTGCGGTCCTGGTAGGCACCATCGCCTTTTTTATGGGGATTAAGTACCGTAAGAAAGTTGGGGAGGCGCAGATTGGGGCTGCGGAAACCAAAGCACGTGAGATCGTAGACGATGCTTTGAAGACAGCGGAAGCCAAGAAACGTGAAGTTCTTTTGGAAGCAAAAGAAGAAGCGATGAAGGTTAAAAACGATTTGGAACAGGAAGTTCGAGAACGTCGTGCGGAAGTACAGCGTCAGGAGAAAAGAGTCGTACAAAAAGAAGAGGTTCTGGACCGAAAGGTCGAGGGACTGGAACGCAAGGAGAACCAGCTCAGCCGTAAAATGGAAGAGTTGGATCGTAAAAACAAGGAGATCAGCAAATTTCATGAGCAGCAGCTGCAGGAATTAGAGCGAATCTCCGGGCTCACCTCCGACCAGGCAAAGGATATTTTGCTGCAATCGGTGGAAGAGGACGTTAAGCATGATATGGCGGTGATGCTGAAAGAGGCAGAAACCAAAACCAAGGAAGAGGCTACCAAAAAGGCGAGAGAAATTCTTACCAGTGCTATTCAGCGTTGTGCAGCGGATCATGTGGCGGAGACCACGGTGTCTGTTGTACCGCTTCCCAGTGATGAAATGAAGGGTCGAATCATTGGCCGAGAGGGTCGGAATATTCGGGCTCTGGAACAGGCGACAGGAATCGATCTGATTATAGATGACACGCCGGAAGCCGTGATCCTTTCTTCTTTCGATCCCATTCGAAGGGAGATCGCAAGGATCGCTTTGGAAAAGCTGATCGTGGATGGCCGTATTCATCCTGCTCGGATAGAGGAGATGGTGAATAAGGCGACCAAGGAAGTGGAGAATATCATCCGCGAAGAAGGCGAAGCTGCAACTTTCGAAACTAATGTGTATGGTCTGCATTCTGAGTTGATTCGGTTGTTGGGTAAACTCAAGTACCGGACAAGTTACGGACAGAACGTACTCAAGCATTCGATCGAAGTAGCGCATCTTTCCGGCTTGATTGCAGGAGAATTGGGGTTAGATGTACGGCTGGCCAAGCGTGCAGGTTTGTTGCACGATATCGGTAAAGCTGTAGATCATGAGATGGAAGGCTCGCATGTCTCCATCGGCGCAGCACTGCTGCGAAAATATAAGGAGTCCCATATCGTCGTGAATGCCTTGGAGGCCCATCACGGAGATGTGGAGCCTGAATCATTGATTGCGGTCATTGTACAGGCAGCAGACTCGATTTCGGCGGCTCGTCCGGGCGCTCGAAGGGAGACATTGGAAAGTTATATTACACGGCTTGAGAAACTGGAGAGCATTGCGAATGAATTCAAGGGTGTGGAGAAAACCTTTGCGATTCAGGCAGGCCGTGAGCTGCGGCTGATGGTTATTCCGGAGCAGGTCAGCGATGACGATATGAAGATCATGGCGCGGGATGTGGCAAAGCGCATTGAGAGCGAATTGGAGTATCCTGGCCAGATTAAGGTCAATATTATCCGTGAGACAAGAGCATCTGAATACGCTAAATAAAGCGTACGCGCAAAACCGTGGAAATCATCTTCGCTGCAGAAGAGTATATCCGCGGTTTTTTTAATCCATAAAATGAAAGGAGTGTATGGGAATGAGTCAGAATCAAATTGGGTTTATCGGTGCAGGCAATATGGGAGGGGCCCTGTTGGCAGGCATTCAGGCGAAGAAGCCGGAGATGAGCACAGCAGCCTATGACATACTTCCTGCAGCCTGTGAAAAGGCAAGGAAACTGGGAGCTACGGTGTATGCCAGCATAGAAGAGCTGGTGCAGGAGAGTGAGATGATTGTGATTGCGGTGAAGCCGCAATACTTTGGCGATGTATTTCCGCATATTCGCGAGGCGCTTCAGGAACGGAAAAAGATCATCAGCATCACACCGGGATTTGACTTTCAATATCTCCACGAGAAACTGGGAGACAATGCGGTTTTCACACGAACGATTCCCAATATGCCGGCCATGGTCGGAGCAGGTATCACATTGATGTCCTTCGAAGAGGCGCTTACGCCCCAGGAGCGTCAGGAGATTCGGAGCGTCTTCGAATGTGTGGGAACGGTGACGGAGATTCCGGAACATCTGTTGGATGCGGGTATGACAGGCTCTTCGGCGTCACCAGCGTTTACGTATATGTATATTGAGGCGCTGGCTGATGGCGTAGTCGCGCTGGGGATTCCCCGGGCACAGGCGTATGAGATGTGTGCGCAGGCGGTTCTGGGAGCAGCGAAGATGGTTCTGGAGACGGGACTTCATCCTGGGGCGTTAAAGGATCAGGTATGTTCTCCGGGCGGCATGACGATTCAGGGCGTGAAAGCATTGGAAGAAGGCGGATTTCGCTATAGCGTGATTGCGGCAGAAGAAGCAGCTTTCAAAAAATCACAGGAGATGGCGAAATAAGCCGGCGAGATACGAAACGAGAGGATCAATATGGAAGTTAAGAAAAGTGAATTGATGTTTGACGGGAAGATCCTGAAAGTGTATAAGGATCAAGTGCTTTTGGATAATGGCATGCAGGTGACCCGAGAAGTGGTGAGGCATACGGGAGCGGCGGCGGTGGTTCCCATTACCGATAGTGGAGAGGTGATTCTGGTACGGCAGTACCGATACGCGGTAGGCAGAGATATGCTGGAGATTCCTGCGGGACTTCTGGAACCGGGAGAAGATATGGAGAGCTGCGCGGCGCGGGAGACAGAAGAAGAAACCGGATTCAAGCCGCTCAAGATCGAACATCTCTTTGATTTCTATTCGTCTCCGGGATACTGTACGGAATGTGTGGGGATTTATGCCGCCAAACAGCTGGTTCCCACCAAACAGCATTTAGATCCGGATGAGGATGTGGAGGTTACGATTCTGCCGCTGGAAGAGGCGGTGGATAAGATTCGCAGCGGAGAGATCATAGATGGCAAGACGATTGCGGCATTGCTTGCTGTTTGTGCGAAGACGCTAAGCACCAGCGAGAAGGAATGAGAGGAAAGTCCCTGGCATACAGTGTAGAAAAGGTATGCTGGGGGTGTTTTTATGTCCAAAAAAGAAAAAATGGTGCGAGCATTGGGGCTGCCGGAGGATGTCATCCTCCGAGTGCCGCAGATAGAACTGACGGGAAGAGGACACCTTCGGCTGGATCATTATCGGAGTATCCTGGAGTTTCAGGAGAATCGCCTGGTGGTTTCTACGTCTCAGGGTGTCTTTACGATCGAGGGGGAGAAGATTCATATCTGTTTTGCCAAGGAGGGAGAACTGGATGTGGAAGGACATTTTACATCGGTGAGACTGGGCGGTGATTCGGCATGAGAGGACCCATCCATCGATTCTTAAAGGGAAGGAGCCGGATTCGGCTTACCGGAAGTGGAGTGATCCGATGCCTGAACCTGTTATTGGGGAAGGGCGTAGCACTGAAGGATGTATATAGAGAGAACGGCACGATCCTCGCCTGGATGAGCACAAAAGACGTGGAACTAGCAGAGATCTATGCGAAAAAAAGTGGTTGTACAGTGGAGATTTTGCGGGAAAAAGGGTTTCCTGCCTGGAAAAAACAGTATGGCAATCGATATGGTTTTGTCATAGGGCTGATCCTTCTGGTCCTGGGTGTTTTTGTTTGGAACAGCTTTATCTGGGGCATCGATATTCAGGGGAATGAAACTCTTTCCGACTTGGAGGTGCGCTCGCGGCTTGCAGAATATGGTTTGACAGAAGGGACATGGAAAGGAGGACATGATCTGGAAGGGATCAAAAATCAGATGTTGTTAGAATATCCGGAGTGGTCCTGGATGTCGCTAAGTATAGAAGGAACTACGCTGCAAGTTCGTCTGACGGAAGGAACAAAGCCGCCGGCCATCTATGAAGAAGGGGATCCCAGAGACTGGGTAGCGGACCGGGATGGCATCATTTATTCCATTGTGACAACGCGAGGAACCCCTATGGTACGCGCGGGCGATGTGGTGCGAAAGGGAGATGTCCTGATCTCAGGGACACTGGAGATTCCGATGGAAGACGGTACTACCCAATATCAATTCACAGAGGCGGCGGGAGAGGTATACGCCTTGTGTACGCAGGAGATCACGTTAGAACAGGAAGCGGCGTATATAGAAAAGGCGTACACAGGAGAGATGGTACACGAATTGCTGCTGCAGTGGGGGGATACGCAGATCTCTTTATACAAACCGTTTCGGAACCTGGAATATGCCGATGTGATCGAAGAACCGCTGGGAAGTGAATTCGGAAATTTTCTGGGAGAGATCCCCGGCATTCCGAGCATCTATCTCATTCGGCGCACGTATGTGCTTTATGAACCGATAGAAAAAAACTACCGGGAGGATCAGATGAAAGTGCTTCTGGGAGCCGCACTGCAGAAAGAACGAGACCGACTCTTGGAAGAGGAAAACGGCATATTAACAGAAGAAACTATTGACTACCAAGAAACGCAGACAGGAATAAAAGGAACCCTCTCGATGAAGATGATGGTAGAAATGGGAGAAGCAGGGGCATTGGCGCTTCTTCCGGATACACAGGAAGATGAAAGTTGAAGGAAAAATCTTGGTCTACCCCTTTAGAAATCAGAGGAACTGTGGTACAATAGGCGTGGCATGG
>DBQQ01000047.1:490-27122 GCA_002305315.1 Clostridiales bacterium UBA1390 | reverse complement strand
TCTGTAAGATTCTTCCATTTCAAGCTTCGCAGGGACGGAGATGCCCTCAGAATTATACGCAAATGCGAGATTGACAGCTCACGGATCCTCGAAGTGCGTACAATTCTGTAAAATCCTTCCATTTCGCGCTTCGTAGGGACGGAGATATCTTCGAAATTATACGCAAAAGCGAGATTGACAGCAAATGAATCCTCAGGGGGAGGACAGAACCCCGCGCAAAGTTATACATTTCAAGTCAATGCTTTGTGTATTCCTATATCAAATCAGCTCTCCTCTGCGCAAGAAGAGAGCTGAAAATCTTTCTTTATTAGAGCAGATCTGCCTTTTTCAATGCATCCTCAATCTGCTGTTTTTCCTTTTCATGAATCGGCAGTACGGGTTCCTTCATTTTGGGTGAGGAAAAAATGCCGCGTCTGTAGATTGCGTATTTCATTCTGGCGTGCGCTTCCCCCGAGGGCTGTCCCACACCATAGATGGCCTCTGACATGGCGGAAACTTTCTGTTCTAGGCTGAGCGCTGTTGCATAATCGCCCGCCTTCACCGCTTTCCACATATCTGTGATGAGTTCTGGAATGCAGCCTGCAAAACCAATCAGTGCGCCATCTACACCTGGAAGCATAGAGGTCAGAAGATATTCGTCGTGACAAGTCAGGATGGTGAGATGGGGAGCTTTTTCCCGTAGTACGCGAATGTCTTTTTCGTACACGGCTTCCTGGCGCGTTCCCATCTTCACGGCCTTCACATTGGGAATCTTCGCAAGTTCCAACAGTGTTTCCACAGGATAAAATGCTTTTGTCCCAAAGGGGTACAGATGAATGATGATGCCAATATGAATCGCGGCTGCGATCTTTTTGTAATGGTTGATGACCGCTTCCTGTGTCATCCCGAATCGAAGCCAGATATGCGGTGGCATCAGCAAAATCCCATCGGCGCCTGCTGCTTCCGCAGCCTTTGCCTCGGCGATGGCGGTTTGTGTGCCTTCAGAGCAGATGCCGGAAATCACAAGCACTTGATCTCCCACTTCCTCTGCCACAATTCTTGTGACGCGAGCCCGTTCTTCGAGGCTCATAGAGGTGATCTCTCCTGTATGGCCATTTGTCACCAGCCCTCCGATCTCATCGAAGGACGCCAGCCAAGATACGTATTTACGAAGTTCTTCTTCGTGAATCGACTCGTCCTCATGCAAGGGAACGCAGATCGCGGGTAAAATCGTATTCCAGTTCTGATTTTTCATAAAAGCACACTCCTTTCTTCTATTGCAATCACATACACTTGGGCATATCCTGTATAATCAGATGTATAAATGACATATTTCCCATCGGGACTGAAGCGGGGATGCGGATGGGTATATTGCGGCGAATAAGACTTGCCGCCACCGCCATGATCATAGGGAAATGGGCCGTTCCAATGGTCTCCCCGGCAACTGGCTCTCGGATAACAAAGCGTCTCAAAACGCAAAGATTCATTTCGAGAATCCAATAGACGAATCCCCACATCGGGAAAATTCGTATCCGCCGCCATCATCGTCCCCTGTTCATTGCTGATCGCATGCCAGGCGTTGAAATCGGCAATGCGGCGTATCTTCCCTGTTTCACAGTGTACTGCTAAAATGCCATGGGGCCAATCGACGAGGGAAAGTTCCAACGTCCCCGGAATCCAGGTTTCGTGAGTAATCCACTGTTTGTGCGCAGCATCTCTCTGAAAAACTCGCCGTGCCTGGCCCGTCCTCCGATCCAGCACCCATACTCTGTCTGTCAGAGGTCCTGCGCAAAACAGATAATCCGGTGTATCCGGGCAGAATTGCATGTGGGATACCTCTTCCGCCTCATACTCCATCTTCCATTTTTGCGTCTGCGTGTCCAAGACGAGCGCGTACCATCGGGACGCAGACCGCGCACGGATCGCCCAGAAGCGGTCGTCGTGGCTCAATGCTGTCGTTTTCCCCAATGGAAAGGTAACGCTTTCTCCACATAGACGCGTGGCCTCTTCTTCCGTGATCAGGATTTCGCTTTGTCCCGTCGCACAGTCTGTCCGCAACCCTAATGCATCTCCATGATAATAGACATACCGGCCATCCCGGGAAGGATGTACGGTCCACTCATCCACTTCTTCCACATCGCTGATGCGTATCAATGTACCGTCTGCTGTTTGCAATAGATACAGCTGATTCTTTCCGGTACGATCGGAGACAATGACGATATGCCGCATGGCGTCGTCCCATGCCGGCGAAAGAAAGAAGGGATGATGGTTGATCGACGGATGTGTCGTCAGTTGATGAATCCGCTGTCCCGTCTGCGGATCGCTGAACCAGCGATCCTCCGCGGGTAATCTCTGATACATGGCCCTCTCCTTTATGGCTTTTGATGCACGTAAGACATCATCGCTTCCACATCCAGCGGATCCACCCCATACGTCTCTTTCATTTTCCGAATCGTCAGCGCGTCGATCTCCAGTTCTCCCGTATAGGGCAGCTGAATCCGCTTGCCGCCTTGCAAGGCAGACTCTCTCGCGCACATCTCCATCATCATAGACATATAGGCATCTTCTTCATCGAATTCCGACTCTGCCAATCCTCGGATCTGCAGCGCGAAATCGATCATATGGCCCGCAACCGCAATCCCATACTCCGGGTAATAGTTCTCGCTCTTAACTCCGATACGAATGGGATTTTCATAATCAATCGTCCCTTCCGGGGTAAACGCATGCACACCCCGCCAGTTGAAGTTTTCATCATAATAACGCTCAACCTTGGAAATATAATTGGGATGTACTGGTTTTTCCGCCTCACTAAAGACGGTAGAATCCTCATAGACACTGCAGCGAATCTCCGCCTCCCAATCCGGGTGGACGCCAAAGCCTCGTTCTACACGCTGATTGTTGTCCAAAAACCAGTGTGTCGGCGCCTCATAACGGCCGCCTTCCTGGACGAGAGTTCCTCGATATCCCTGCCACTCCGTATATCCCGGACGCACATGACGTCCCAGCATGCCTTTGATATTCGCAGCCTGATCAATCACCATCAGATTGCTGGGGAAATGGATGAATCGAGAACGAAACGTCTCATGGTCGATATATCGTTCCGGAATCTGATATCCCGGCATAACTTCCATCGTATGATCCGTCGAAGAGATCCAATCCGGATACTCTTTCGCAAACACGATCCAGCGGGAATTGCTGTGATACCCCGTATGATCATTATAAGAGAAAATCCGCTTAATATCGCCGATATAGCCATTATCCCGCAGTGTCTGCGCAAAACGGTCAATCGGATACCGGAAGAAGTTCTCTGCCACCCGGGTATAGACTCCATTGCGATGCGCTGCGTCAATCATGGCTCTGGCCTGGCCTAATGTGGAACACCAGGTCGTCTCGATCAGATTATGAATCTTGTGTTCGGATAAATATACCGAATACGGGTAATGCAACGGTATCGGCGCGACGACAATCGCCGCCTCAATCTCTTCTGCCTTCACCAGATCCTGAATCTGATAATAGGCCTTTGCCCCCAGCGTTTCCGCCATAGAATCCGCATGTTCCTTCACCGGATCACATACGGCCACGACCTGAATCCAGGGGGTGAGCCCTGGAAAAAGCGGCTTATAAATTCGGTTGGATCTGTGACCCGCCCCGATCAGGGCGACTCGGACTGGCTCTTTTGGAATCTGCATCGTCTTAACCCTCCATATTCTGCTTGTTTTTTCTGTACTTCGCAGGGGATATCCCCATGGTTTTCTTGAATACGACGAAAAAATGCTTCTCGCTTGTATACCCTACCTGCCCGGCCACCTGTTCTGCCGTCAGTTTTGTCGAAAGAAGCAGATGACAAGCCTTCTGCATCCGTTCCTGTATGAGGAAATCGCCGAAGGCAATCCCTGTCTCCTTATGAAACAGGGTGCTCAGATACTGGCTACTGATATGCAGCCTCTGCGCCGCTTCATTCAAGGAGAGTTCCGGGTGCTGCCGAATCAGGTCTTTCGCCTGGACGATGATACTCTCTTTCTGCTTTTCGCCCAGTTTTCCACTAATCCGAACCACACAGGCTGCCACCTCATCCCTCATCTGTTCTACCTTTTCCTGATGGATCAGCGACATGCCACTATGCAGAAGAAAATCAAATTCTTCCTTTAATACCTTAGCCAGCGGGATGCTGTAATACCGCTTATAAATCTCCATACAAACTGCCGCATACAGGGCAGCCGTCCCGGAACGAGAACCCTGAGATTTCTCCAGGATTCTCTGATGAAGCTCTTCCAGGGCTTCCCGCACCTTGCGCTCATCCTTTCCCATCGCGTTCCACAGCGGCCGTAGGTCCTGCAGTCCGATCAGGGTCAATCCACTCTGCGCATTCTGGATCTCCTCATAAGAGACGATCCGCTGTCTGGGCAGATCCGCTCGCCGCATATGCACCTGATAAATCTGTCGAATCGCCTCCGGCAAAGACGCAAGATCATAAAAGGGCCTTGATACATTGATTTCCAGATCCGGACACTCCTTGGAAACCAACTGCGGCAATTCTTTCTCAGAAAGCAGAAAATAGGTCTCTGCATCTCTCACATAGACTGCATAAAGAGATTCCGTCAGCAGCCGACGCAATTCTGCTGCTTTCTGATAAAATCCCCTCAGTTCTCCCCCGGACCTCGCCTGCACGAGAAGCAATCCTTCCGGATGTTCCTCATGCAGGCTCGTACGATCTGTAGGGTTTAGCGCATTGCGGATCAGATGTTCCCGCAGATTCATTTGAGCCGCACTCTCGCTCAAACGTACCTTGCGTTCTTCTAGGACGTCCACCATCATGCGGCAGGAGGTGTACAGCTCCTCGAGACGAACGGGTTTCAGAAGATAAAACAGAACCTTTTGAGCGATCGCCTCTCGGGCATACGCAAATTCGTCGTATCCTGTCAGAATCAATATGGGCATGTCCCGGAACTCATCTTTTCGCTCCCGAATCCTGCGGCATAGCTCCAAGCCATCCATGCCCGGCATCCGAATATCCGTAATCATGGCATCCGGCGCCTCTCCCGCCAATCTTTCCAATGCTTCCTCTCCGCTGGACGCAAAGATGAAATGATCAAAGGGAAGATCTTCCTTACGAAGCAGCTTGGCGATGCCCTCCATAATGATTCTCTGATCGTCCACGAGCATTAATCTGTACACGTGATTTCTCCTTACTGATAACTGTCTAAACCTTCGCTGTACTGCTGAACCAGAGAATCCTTATTCTGGAAGAACTCGTTGATCTGGTCATTCAGCGTCTGGTATCCCATGGAATCGATAGTCGAAATCATCTCATCATAGAGACCCTGCAGCTCGTCGGGCGCACAGGTGATAAGTTCCATGACCTTCACTTCGTAATACTCCTTCACATTCGTGAAGACCTTGATCTCTTCGCTGTCCGCGTCATACGATTCCGCTCCGCTGAAGAAGGACAGATCCTTATAATACTTACCCGTGATGTCAAAACTTCTGAGCGTCTCATCTGTCGCACCATATCTCTCATACTTCGCGGTCACATCGTTAGATCTGAACAACCAATAGGCCTCTACGCCGTAGGTTCCCTTCTGCTCTTCTTCATCGGCCTCAGCCACCTCGGGATACAGTACGGGATATCCATTCTCATCATAATCCCAGGACTTACCCTCGATGCCGTAGATCAGCTCCAGCTGACACTCATCCTGCAGAATATAATCCAATACCTGCAGGCAGCGTCCCGGATTTTCGCTGCTCTTCGTGATCATCGTCACAGTCTCCGCACCGACGCCGCCATTGATGCTGTCCGCTCCATAGGGAGCATCCTCATAGGCGCTGGGAGCCTCAACCATGACCCAGTTCCAATCCGGATGCAGCTTCTGCAGCTCCTCTGTGAACCAGGAAATATTATCCGAATCCTGACACATATCGGCAAAGACCATGCCGGAGAATTCTTTCGCCTGCAGCTGCTCGCCGGAATCCGTGAATTCTGTAGGATCGATCAGACCTTCATTATACAACGTATTGACAAACTTTAAAAGATCCAAATACTTCGGGCTATACCAGTATTTCACATACTTGCCGTCGATTTCGTCATAACGGCTGCCCAGATCGAACATAGGGAAGAGTTTGTAGATCAGGCGCAGATTACCATCCGCATCCTTACCATTGTTTCGGGATGCCTGTGCCGGGATCATATCCGGATATTCTTCCTTCACACTGCGCAGAAGATCCAGGAAGCCCTCAATCGTCGTCGTATCGGGAGATCCCAGCTCCTGATACAGCTGCTCGATCACCGCCACACCCTGCTTGTTTTTGATCAGATCATCACTTTCCAGCATATCCTGGGAATAATACCCATTGGGAATTCCATATACGTTCATGCTATTCCAGCTCATGCGCTGATGCAGGATCACATGATCGCCCAGATTTCTCTCCAAGAAGCCCGGCGCATACTCCTCTTCCAGTTCATTGATGGCCCAGATCCTGTCATTCGTTGCCAGCTGCTGAACAATCGACAGATGATAGTCGGACATAATCATATCCGGCAGCGTTCCGCCCGCGATCAAAACCTGCAACTTGCTATGAGAGTTATCCGGCGGAAACTGGAACTCGATATTGACGCCGGTTTCCTCAATGATCTTCTGGCTGACATAATCCTTCCCCCAATACTTATCGAAGTTGGAGGTCGGAACCAGCTTATCATAGAAATAGGTAAGTGTCACAGGATTTCCTGCTTCCCATTCCCAGCTATTGCCTTCCTTGACTTCCTGCGTCTGACTCTCTTCTGCCGCAGATTCCGCTGTGCTGCTCTCCTGTGCAGAAGACTGGGAATCTCCGCCAGATGCGCACCCCAGTGCAGACACGGCCAGCAGCAGCACGCAAAGCCATGCAAAACTCTTTTGATACCATCTCTTCATTTTATTCACTCCTTTATCCTTTAATCGATCCGACCATGATTCCTTTGACGAAATACCGCTGCAAGAACGGATAGATGAAGATAATGGGCAGGACGGATACCACCATCGTCGCCATCTTTACGCCTTCCGGATTATACGATCGGTTTTCCATATCGGATGTTAATTCCGATGTCATCTCTCCCAGGTTGTTCTCTCGCACAATACGCATGAGCACCGAGGACAGGGTTTGCAGAGAATTCTTGTTGGTATAGAACATCGTATCGTACCAGGCGTTCCATTGTCCTACCGCCGCATACAAGGCTACGGTCGCCAGCGTAGGAACAGAAACGGGCAGGATGATCTTAATAAACACGGAGAAAAACCCGGCACCATCAATGAACGCGGCTTCTTCCAACGATTCCGGTATCGCCCGGAACGCAGAAATCATCAGCACCATATAGAAGAACGAGAAGCCTGCTGGCAATATGTACACCCAGAATGTGTCCAGAAGCCCCAGATTCCGGATATTTAAGTACACTGGCACCATACCGCCGTTGAAGAAGCTGGGAATCGTGAAAAGAACCACATAGAGCGGTCGGAATTTCAGGTAATTCTTACTCATAGCATAGGAACACAGCGCCGTCACCGTCACGGTAAAGGCGGTTCCGATAACCGTTCTGCACACGGAAACCCAGAAGGAATGCAGTAAGGACTCATCCTTGAATACGGTCTGATACGTCATCAGCGTAGGCTGTTCTGGCCAGAAATAAGAGGGTCTATGGCTGCTCAGCGCATTGAAGGAGTTCACCACCACATATAGAAACGGGTAGACGATAATGATGATGAGCAGTGTCAAAACAACATAGTTGAGGACGTCAAAGACATCCATTTTTTTCTTTCTCATACTCATGGCGATTCCTCCTTAAAACAGCGACTGCTCTGTCAGTCGGCCGCTGATCTTATTCGCCAGCAGCAATAGGATAATGTTGATGACCGATTTGAACAGGTTGGCTGCCGTAGCGTATGAATAGCGTCCCTGCTCCAGACCCACTCGGTTGATAAACGTATCCAGAATATCGGCGACTCCACGATTTTGAGTATTACCAAACACATAGATCTGATCAAAGGTGTCACCGCCCGACATGATCTTGCCGCACTCCATGATGAAGAGAATAGCAAAAGTGGGCTTCAGGAACGGCCATGTCACATAACGAATTTTAGCCATTCGCTTACCTCCGTCGATCTCCACTGCCTCATACAGCTCCTGATCGATCGAAACGATGACGCCCAGGTAGATGATGGATCCCCATCCGATGCCCTTCCAGATCTGTGTGAGGACGATGATGGGCCTGAAATATCGTTCATCGGAGATAAAATCGATTCCCGTCTCCAGGATCCCCCAATCCACCAGAAGGGTGTTGATGGCCCCCCGAGAAGGATTGAGCAGGTTGTAAAAGATGCCGCCCGCTACTGCCCACGAAATGAAATGCGGCAGATAGGACATGGTCTGAACCGTCTTCATAAACTTGATATTTCGTACCTCATTCAGAAGAATGGCCAATACCATCGGGGGAAACATACAGAATATCAATTTCAAAAAAGCCATATACACGGTGTTCCAGATGACGGAACCCGCCTGTGGGGCCGAAAAGAAATCGATAAAATGCTCGAATCCGTTATTGCGTGCCCAGGGACTTTCCATGATTCCCTTAAAAATATCATAGTTTTTGAAGGCGATGATCACGCCATACATTGGGAAATAGGAGAAAAGGATGACTACGATGAGCGCAGGCGCCACCATAAGTTGTAAAGTTAGCTGTGACTTCCTATCTCTTCCCAGGGCTGTCGAGACACTTTTTTTCTTTTTCTTCATGCTTATCACTCCTTTGCTGTCAATCTATACAATAATGTCCGGCATTTTTCCCCTCCATCTGTATAAATCATAGCATCGGATATAATTTTATCAAGTGCTGTAAATTCAGATTCGTTCGATTTCTTAAGATCTTATTCTATATTCTCGTTCAAATCCTCCAAAAAGATCTCGACTTGTGTCCCACTGCCCTCAATACTTTCCACTTCGATATCCGCCTTTTCCCCGAAATTGAGCCGTAGACGCAGCGCCAGGTTGACTAGGCCTGTCCCATGTTCCGCCCGCTCTTCCAAGGATTTCCCCTCTTTCATATGTTCTCGCAGCATTGTGAGCTGTTCCGGTGTCATTCCGCCGCCATCGTCTGTCACACGAATTCGAATGGCACTTCCCTCTTCTTTAAAAATCTCCACGCGAATCATGAGATACTGCCGTTCCCTTCGGAATCCATGACGGATCGCATTATTGACAAGCGGCTGTATTGTCAATGAAGGCATCCTGCGGGTTAGGAGCGTCTCATCCGTCTCGATCTGCAATAAAATATGATCATTATACCGCAGATTCTCTACTTTTACGTATTCCCGAACCGCATTCACCTCTTCCTCTACCGTACACCAGGCATTCCCCTTCAGACGCAGCCGCAGGATATTGCTCAGCGCCACCAACGCCTCCTCCACTTTATCATTATCCCCCAGTGCTACCGTCATCCGGATGGCTTCCAACGCATTAAACAGAAAATGCGGATCCATCTGCATTTTTAAGAATCGCAGCGTCGCTTCCTTCTCAGAGAGTTCGGTGCGGTACACTTTGTGAATCAGGGTGTGGATATGACGCAGCATCTGTTCGAGGGTACGATTGACCTCGCTGATCTCGTCATCCTGGTCATCCTCAAAACTGACTTCCATAGCGCCGTCCCGAACCTGTTGCATCCGGCTAACCAGCGTCCGCAGGCGCAGCGGAACAGAACGGAAGAAGATGCGTATGAAAACCAGCATGAGAATGCTGGATACCAAAATCGCACAGACTACAAGCCAAACACCCCAGTGTAGAGTAGAATGATACAACGACATGGGATATGTATAAAACAAGGTCAGGGCCGGACTTGACAGTTCATACTCGTAAACCCTATAACTCTGCCCATTATATTGAAAATCCTTTGTCCCCTCTTCCTGTACATGACGCAGCAATGCCTCTTCCTTTTCCGTATCTCCCTGCAGGCTATAGAGAATGCCCGTATCCTCTTCTTTGAAAAACACGTCCACGCCTTCCAACAGCGTATCTGCTACCCCAAGAAGATCCTCTATCCGCATGCAGATTTCCAGATATCCGGCTGGCGTCGTACTATTTTCCCGATAAATATGACAAAATAGAGAAAAGACTCGCGGCCCCGCCCCCGTCGTGGGAAAGACCAGCTGTCTGTAGTTTTCTTCATTCTGCGCCTCATACAGCAGCGCAGAATGTCCTACATAGAATTCCTCATATCCCAGGTTTTCCACCGGCTCCATCCATTCCTGATCCCGCATGACTCGTTTTGGATAGATCGTATTCTGATACCGCGGGATCCGGTTATCTACCGCGTAAATTCTAAGGCTTTCGATCCGTGGATTCATCTGGCTGATACTTCCTAGTAACATGCCAAACTCTCCTACCGCCTTCAGCAGATACCGTTCTGGATCATGACTGTAGTTTTCCAGATAGTCGATCAGTTCCGGATTGCTGGCAATACTTCGGGCTGTGATCTCCATTTCCTGAATGCGATGGGAGATCTCTCCCGTAATACCTGCCAGGTCGTTATTCACCTGACTCTCCACGCTTTGTTCCTGTATATAGGTCATCTGATACATCCAGACCACAAGAAAAATCGTAAGCGGCAGACAAAAACTGATCAAAAAACCCATAGTGATTTTGTACGACAGACTCTTTTTCTTCATCATGTTACAGCCCTCCTTAATCTTTCCCCATTATAGGAACTCTTTCGACACGCGTCAAGATGTCTTCTAAGTTTCCTGACAGTATTTCTTGACTAACTGCTCCGATTCCTTTATAATAAAAATTATCAAAACGTGGAGGTATAGGAGTATGGAAATTGTGCTATGTGTCGGAAGTTCCTGTCATCTGAAGGGCTCCTCCGCCATTCTGAACCGTATCAATGCACTGATCACAGAATATCACCTTGGGGGAAAAATCATCCTATCCGGTTCCTTCTGTATGGATCAATGTACCAAAGGCAACAGCGGTGTCTGTATCAAAATTGATAAACAGATTTTTTCTGTTACAGCCGCTACGATCGACGACGTATTTCGCCGAGAAGTCGTACAGAAGCTTAGTGGGGAGGATTCCGTATGACCAGTATCATCAGCCTGAAGAAAGTGCGGTGCAAAAACTGCCATAAATGTATTCGTTCCTGTCCGGTCAATTCGATCATGTATAAGGATGTCCAGGCGCAGATCATGCCAGAACAGTGTGTATTATGCGGTCACTGTCTCAACACCTGTCCCCAGAATGCCAAGACCGTCCTAAGCGATATCTTCAAGATCCGCGGTTATATCAAGAGCCATGCCACGACCGTGGTCTCCATCGCCCCTTCCTTCTCCGGTCTGTTGAAGAAGCCGGGTCTCACATGCGCGGTCTTAAAACAGCTGGGGTTCACCTATGTGCAGGAGACATCCCAGGGAGCCGCTTATGTCTCCGCGGAATATTCCCGCCTGCTGGAACTGGGTACGATGGATAATATGATCACGACCTGCTGTCCTACGATCAACATGCTTTTGGAAAAATACTATCCGGATCTTCTGCCCATGATGGCGCCGGTGGTCTCGCCCATGATCGCTCACGCGAAACTCCTGCGTGAACAATATGGCCCGGATGCTAAGATCATCTTCGCCGGTCCCTGTATTTCCAAAAAAGAAGAGGCCAGAGATCCTCGACATGCAGGGCTTATCGACGCGGTGCTGACTTTTGAGGAACTGGTCAGCTGGGTACAGGAAAGCGGTATCGATCTGGACAGTCTGACTCCAGTTCCCTTTGACAATCCCAGTCCCAAGTCGGCCCGGATGTATCCGGTGACCAGCGGTATCGTCACCACCATGCTGGCGCAGAAGGGTTTCTTCGGCTATAAGCCCCTATGTGTCGATGATGTGGAAAACTGCAAGGCCCTCTTTGAGGATCTGCGCAAAGGCTCCATCCACGGATGTTTCATCGAAGTCAACGCATGTCCCGGCGGATGCATCAACGGACCGGTATCGGGCCATGCTGCTGGACGTTTTTCCGCGCAGCTTGCAGTGGAAGACTATACGGGCGACGAAAAAGATGAGTTTCCTGATTTGCCGAAAAGCAACGATCTTGCCATGCATTTTGCAGATGCGAGTACACAGGAGAACATGCCTACCGAAGAACAGATTCGGCAGATCCTTCGCAGAATCGGCAAAGAGAGTAAGGAAGATGAGCTCAATTGCGGCGCCTGCGGTTATTCTACCTGTCGCGAAAAGGCCATCTCCATCTTCCAGGGCAAGTCCGAACCGACCATGTGTCTGCCCTATATGAAGGAACTGGCGCAGTCCCTTTCGAATAGTATCCTGAAAGTCACCCCGAATGTGATCTTCGTAGTCGATGAGGATCTGCGTATCCGGGAATTTAATGAGCAGGCCGAAAAAATATTCGGCATCACTCGTAAGGAAGCGCTGGATACCTACCTATATGAACTGATCGATACGACGGACTATGAACATATCATCCAAAACCGGAGCGCGTATCTGGATCGAATCGTCACCTACGATAACCTGGGGATCACCTTCAGCGCCAATATCCTCTATATGCCGGAACAGCGCATGGTACTGGGAATCCTCAAGGATATCACCGCTGAGGAACAAGCAAAAGCGAATCATCATCAACTGCAGATGGATACGATCGCCATGGCGCAGAAGGTCATCGACAAACAGATGACCGTAGCCCAGGAAATCGCCGGACTCTTGGGGGAAACGACAGCCGAAACAAAAGTTACCCTCTCCCGGCTGAAGGATATGGTTGCTAAGGAGGAGTAAGGCATGCAGCATGTTGTGGAATGCGTATACAAAAGCCTGAACCATAAGGGCGAAGAACTCTGCGGCGACAAAGTCGAGATCGTCCGTACAAAAAATTCAGACATCCTGGTGCTTGCGGATGGACTGGGCAGCGGTGTAAAAGCCAACATTCTCTCCACGTTGACATCTAAGATCATCGCGACCATGATACAGGAGGGCGCTCCGCTGGAGGATACTGTGGAGACCATCAGCAGCACACTGCCCCTATGCTCTGTACGCCATCTGGCCTATTCAACCTTCAGCATCCTGGAAATCTCTCACGATGGCGAGGCGCATCTGGTGGAATTCGATAATCCCGCCTGTTTCTGCCTCCGAAAAGGGGAACTGATCCGTCCGCCCTTTGTAAAACGAGAAATCGCGGGCAAGGAGATCCGTGAGAGCTTCTTTCGGGTAGAGCTCGGAGATTATTATGTCTTGGTCAGTGATGGCGTGATCTATGCCGGCGTGGGAGAAACACTGAATTTCGGCTGGACCTGGGATCATGTAGCGGATTTTCTTCGCCGGGAAGCGGCCAAACGTCCTTCCGCCCATCGGCTGGCTCACCAGCTCTCTACCGCCTGTAACGATCTTTACATGGGAAAGCCGGGAGATGACACCACCGTCGCGGTGGCCAAAGTGATCCCCGCCAGCCATGTACATCTTCTGGCCAGTCCTCCCCAGGACAAAAAAGATGACGAGCGCATGGTGCAGGACTTCATGAAGGGCTCGGACATACGGATTGTCTGCGGCGGTACCAGCGGCAACATGGTCGCACGAATCCTGGACAAGCCGCTTCGGGCATCTCTTCACTATTCCGATCCTTCTCTTCCGCCCACGGCGGAGATTGAAGGCATCAACCTGGTGACCGAAGGCGTCCTGACCCTGAGTAAGACGCTGGAGATCCTGCGGCAATGTGTGACGAATACTGGCGAAGTGGAAAACCTGGAGCTGGTGGATGCGGACAATGGCGCCGCGCAGATTGCCAAGATCCTTTTGGAAAAGTGTACACATCTGAATCTCTATATCGGCCAGGCTATCAATCCGGCCCACCAGAATCCGAATCTGCCCTTCGATCTGAGCATCAAGGCCAGACTCCTGGAAGAACTGGCGGATCTTGCCCGCAAGCTGGGCCGTACCGTCGAATGTTATTATTATTAAATGGGAGGGCTTTCCTATGAAAACATGGATTTATCCACAGGATCCTTATCAGATGAACTGGATTGAGGGTGTGAAGGAATGGGGGACTGTCCTCTGTCCGCCTTCCCTATCTGTCAACATTATACAGATTCCTCAGGAAGATGGTAGTCTTATTGAGCGGTATATCTTCCAAAATGTGACTTCCAAAGATATTTTCACTCTTCGCACCGATATCGGGATTTACACACCATTCAATGACAGCTATGAAGACACGAAAACTTGTCTGACCCAACGCTGTCATGCCCACATCTGGTGCGGAGGACGCGCGAGTTGGGTCATGGCACTACGTATGGGGGCTTATCCTCCCCATATGGGCCTCGCTCTTCTGCAAGGCAGTCTATGCGGTTACAGCGTAGAACGGGATCTTTCAAAAGGCAGCAATGATCGCGGAGATTTTATTCTGCATCCCTCCCCTCTTCATCTCGCGCCAGGCGAAAGCTATACATTAGAATGGGTTCTTTTCTGGCACCAGGGACGAGAGGATTTTAAGGCCAAACTAAGCCAGTATCATGTTCCTCTTGTGGAGTCAGAACATTTTGTATACTTCTATGATGAGACTGTCACATATTATTCTAAAGAATTCAAAAACTCGCATATATGGCCGCCTACAGGAATCATTCAAAATGAATCTCCCGATAATATTTACCGGATTCTTGTCCTTCCGCGACTTCTGGAACTGGCGCGCCGCCGATGCAGATTCATCATTGATCATCAGCAATTCCATCAGTCCGGCAGCCGCTTAGATGGTGCTTATCTCATTTACGATAATGAAGAAAAGCATATGTATTATAATGAACGCTACGATTATAACGCTGGTCGGGAACGCGTAGGAATGGGTCTTTTGATGGTGGAATTATTGAAACGTTACAAAGTCCAGGGCGCCAAAGAGAGTATTCTTGACTATCGATCCTTCGTATGCCGTGAGCTTCTGGACCCCGCTACAGGAGAGATATACAATGATGCTGGACGGGATGATTCCTATAAGCGACTGTATAATGCTCCCTGGTATGCCCGTTTCTTTGTTGAATTCTACTCTCTTTGGAGGCATGAGGAAGATCTGGATCTTGCCCTCCGCATTCTGGATAACTACTACAAACAGGGCGGCGACCGTTTCTATGCCATCGGAATTCCTGTACAGATGATACTTTCTCAGCTTTCCTACCGCAGTTCGGATTCCTCGCGTATGATGGAATACTTCAAGCAGCATGCGGAATATCTTCTGGAGCAAGGTATCCATTATCCGCCGCAGGAAGTGAACTTTGAACAGAGTATCATAGCACCAGCCGCCATCTTCCTGCTGGAGATGTATGCCGTCACACAGGACCCGCGATATCTTACCGGTGCCGAAGAACATATTCGTTTATTGGACATGATGACTGGATTTCAGCCAGACTATCATTTATTTGAAAATTCCATTCGTCATTGGGATGGATACTGGTTTGGCAAACGTATGCTCTATGGTGATACGTTTCCGCATTATTGGGGTTCGCTGACAGGGTTAGCTTTTCTTTATTATGGTCGCTTGACCCATCAGGAATCATGGATCCAGCGAGGCAATAATGCACTGCGAGGCGTACTTGGTCTGTATTCTTATCGCGATGGAACCTCCACTTGCGCCTATGTTTATCCTCTCACGGTAAATGGTCAGCAAGCACAGGGTCCGGATCCCTTTGCCAACGATCAAGACTGGGGGTTATATTTCGCTTTAAAAGAACTGAAATTTCCGAATCCTGGTAAAAAATAAGGAGGAATCACATCATGCAAGTCTTAAATCCATTAGATTTTGGCGCAGTGCCTGATGGTAGCACACTCTGTACTGAGGCACTGCAAAAGGCGATCGACGCCGCTTCTGCCGTGTCGGGAACGCTCCGTTTTCCCGCGGGCACGTATCTGACAGGCTCTCTCTTCTTGAAATCCAATATGACGCTGGAGCTCCCCGAGGATGCCACGCTGCTGGGTGTGGTGGATGAATCCGCCTACCCTATGGTACCCACTCGTGTAGCGGGGATCGAGATGGTCTGGCCCGCAGGTCTTCTGAACGTGCGAGATGCCGAGAATGTGAAGATCTGTGGCGGAGGCTCCGTCGATGGGCAAGGAGAATATTGGTGGGACAAGTACTGGGGACAGGATCGCCTGGGCGGCATGCGAGGGGTCTACACGCCGAAGGGGCTGCGTTGGGCCGTGGACTATGACTGTACGCGTCCCAGAAATGTGATTGTCTATCGTTCGAAACATGTGACGATCAGTGGCCTGGTCTCTCGCCGCTCCCCCTTCTGGAATATTCATCTGTGTTACAGTGAAGATCTTCTGGTGGAGCATGTCTCGGTGGGACAAAATGCCGGACCCAGTACCGACGGGATTGATATCGACTCCTGTAACGGCGCTGTGATCCGCCGTTGTCATATCACCTGTAATGACGACAGCATCTGCGTGAAATCCGGTCGGGACGCGGATGGTCTGCGTGTCAACCGCGTCTGTGAAAATGTCGAGATCTATGATTGCGACCTGGGTCTGGGCGCCGGTATCACCCTGGGGTCTGAGACCTCCGGCGGCATTCGCAATGTCTATATCCACGATTGCCGCTATCACAGCACTTCCTGCGGTTTTCGCATCAAATCTGCCCATACCCGCGGTGGATTGATTGAGAATATCAAGGTGCGGAACCTCCAGATGACGAATGTACGCGAACCCTTCAGCTTCGACCTGAATTGGAATCCTTCCTATAGTTACTGTGAGATTCCCGTCGACTATACCGGGGAAGTGCCGGATCACTGGAAAGTTCTCTCCGCTCCGGTCTCTAAGGAACAGGGCATGCCGGAGGTTCGAGGGCTGGATATCGCGGACGTGAAGGCTTCCCTGACACCGGATTATACCGGAAAGTCCTATGCGTTTCTCATCAATGCCTATCCCGAAAAGCCCATCCTCGATGTACGTATGAAGAATATCGCGATCCAGGCCTATGAATTTGGATCCATCTGCCACATAGAGGACTGGGAACTGGATCATGTGTGCGTAGATGTGTGTCAGAACTTACATCCGTCCGAGGACGATCCTCTGGCTCCCGGACTCTAAGGAGGTGCTCCCATGAATTTTGATTTTGCTCCCTATGCTGACGGCAAGTCCCTCTGTACTTCGTTTCTGCAGCAGGCGATCGATGCGGTTCCTACTGGCGGTACGCTGGTGATTCCTGCCGGCACCTATCTGACAGGATCCCTCTTTCTGAAATCGAATATGACGCTGGAACTCAGCAAGGATGCTGTGATCCTGGGCGTGGTAGACGATGCGGCCTACCCCCCGCTGCCCTCTCGTGTGGCCGGCATCGAGCTGACCTATTGGCCCGCGGGACTCATCAATGCGCAGCACTGTGAGAATCTGACCATCTGCGGCGAAGGTACCATTGACGGACAGGGCGAATACTGGTGGTATAAGTTCTGGGGACCTCCCGAGGACAATCATCAGGGCGGCATGCTGCGGGAATATCCGAGCAATCTGCGCTGGGCCGTGGACTATGACTGCTTCCGTCCCCAGGCCATCCTGATCGGAAATTGCAGGACCGTGACATTACGAGATTTTCACTGCGAACGTTCCGGCTTCTGGAATATCCATCTCTACTATTCCACGGATATTCTGGTCGATCATGTCACGATTGCCCGCAACCTGGGTCCCAGTACCGACGGCATTGATATTGACTCCTGTAATCGAGTCCTGGTGAGGGGTTGCCATATCAGCTGTCATGATGACGGCATCGTCATCAAGTCCGGCCGAGATGCGGACGGACTTCGTGTGAACCGGATCTGTGAGAACATCGAGATCTGTGATTGTCATCTGACGGCGCCCAGCGAAGGGATCACCCTAGGTTCCGATATGTCCGGCGGGATCCGCAGCGTTTATATCCATGACTGTACCTTCGACGGCGCTTCCTTCGGCTTTCGGATCAAGTCCGCCCGCACTCGCGGCGGTACGATCCAAAATGTGCGCGTGGAAAACCTGAAGATGACAAATGTGCGTGAACCCTTCAGCTTCCAGCTGAACTGGTTCCCGGAATTCAGTTATTGCAAGATCCCCGATGATTATACCGGAGAGATTCCCGAACATTGGCGCATTCTCTCCCAGTATGTGCCACCGGAAATCGGTCTGCCTACCCTGCGGGACGTCTGCATAGAAAATGTCACTTCCTATGTGAATGCATCCTGTCGGCATGCGGTGCCGCTGGCCTTCTCCATTGATACGGACGCGAAGCGTCCTATCGAGAACCTGCTCTTCCGCGATATTGAGATCACGAGCCGCACCTTTGGTTCCATTGCCAGTGTAAAGGGACTTCGCTTCGAGAATGTGAAGATTTCCGTGTAAAATTAAGTACCGCGCATCGGCGTTGCCTTTGCGCGGTGTTTTTATGTTTCCTCAAATGTACGAAAGAATCTCCGGGAGGCCCATCCGATACAACCGACAATCACCCCGCTGGGAATCAACACGCCATAGACGTTCTGCGAGAAAAGATCAAAGAGCACTCCGTAGATCATCTGCCCCAGAGGCTGCGCGCACGTCGATAGCGTGAAAACATAGGACATGACCTTGCCCATCAAAGATTCCGGAGTGCGCGCCTGAATCACAGAAATCGCATAGGTAGAAAAGATGCTGCAGCCTAACTGACATATGCAGAAAAAGATCAGCAGGGCGACGTAACGTCCCGTGTTCCCTATAGGAAGCAGGAACGCAGCCCCGCTTAGAATCAGGCAGATACCAAACACACAAAAGATGACGAACATATCCCGTAACCGGATTTTTTTCGCCCATACACCCACGATCACGCCGCCCAGAATCGCGGCTACTCCCATCGCGCTCTCTGCCGCACCATAATATCCCGCCGATAGTCCTAATACGGTTCGTACCAAATAGGGAAAACCCACCACCAGGGTCCCTGCTACGAAGAGGCTTACCACGGCGGCTAGCAGCAGGAGCTTCAGTATACCAGTCTGTTCTTTGCCGAGAAATCGCATACTCACTTTGAAATCTTCTCGGATGATGGTCCATACCCCCGTTCTGTCATCGGGTTTACGAAAGTCCAGCCGAATAAAGCATTCAAAGCCAGCCGTCAGAAAGAAACAGGCCATGGCGCCATAGAATATGGGAAGGATCCCAAACGCGGTATATAGAACGCTTCCCAGAAATGGCGTGACCAAAGAGGCTATCGCCGAAACCTGGTTCACAGCCGCATTGCCTTTTACAATATTCTCCTCTGATAACATCGCGGGAATACAAGCCTGCACCGTGGGAGACTCAAACGCGCCCAACACCGAAAGCAGGATGAGCAGGAATCCGATTCCCACAAGATCATATCCGCCCCAAAAGACCGCACAGCCGATCAGAACGGCGATTCCGCTGCCTATATCAAGGAACACCATGATATTACGGCGGTTAGCGCGATCCGCCAGGATGCCTCCCAGAGGGGAAAGCAGAATGGTCGGCAGCATGGACAGGGCCAGCAATCCCGCGAAAATGGAGGCGGAACCCGTCTGCTCCAATACATACATGGACATGGCAAATCGCAGGGTATAGTTTCCGAACAATGAACTGATCTGTCCCAGGATTAAAAAAGTAAAATTACGTGTGAATAGTTTGGTTTTCATGCGTTTCCTCCTTCATTTAGATACCTACCGAATGAATGTATAATAGAAAAATAAAACTGCCGTATTCGGCAATTTTACTCTTCCGTGACTTTGTCAAAGAATGCCTCTACCAATGCCGCAATGCTGTCATCCACCAGCGGAACTCCCATCTTCTCCAGCATTTCTCCCATGAAACGAAACTTACGCCGCATCTCGTCCACGGTTCCTGGAAACACCGAGGGCAGAAGCCACAGGCTCGTCATCAATGGAAGCAGTTCCGCAATCTCCTTCGCATACTCTGTGTGAATAGAGCCATCTCGGTTGCCCTCTTCCAACAGTTTCTGATAATAGGGCGTCAGCATGCTTCGATTCGATTCAATCATGCCTACCAGGATCCTCGGATTCTGCGTAATCGGTATACTCTGAATCGTAAGGTTCACCCGGTTCTCATCGGATTGATTCAGCCGAATCGCTTCCTGCAGCTTCTGCAGTCCATTGAGGTCCTTTCGCTCCATCACCGCCTCAAACGGATTATTCTCGAAGAACATCTTGTCGCCGACTGCATCCAGGATCTCTTCTTTGGATTTGAAATGATGATAGATGGCGCCCTTGGTCAGATCCCCCAACGCGTCCACGATATCCTGAATCGTGGTGTTCTCGTATCCCTTCTCCAGAAACAGACGCTGCGCCGCGTTCAAAATGCGTTCCACCGTGATTTCCGGATATTTATTGCGTGCCATCTCTCTCCTCCTCTCATACATTCTCTCGGTATGTATTCATTATACGTGATTGACCACACGTTGTCAAGCCTCCTGTTTCTTCTTCAAAATCCTGGCGGCGAGGAAGACAAGAAGGCTGGGGAGAATAAATTCCAATGCGTCCACTACTACAAACACATAAAACGGCGCGGAATTCGTCGCGTCGTAATTTATAAAATCGATACCACATCGAATGACGAACGCGATTCCCAGCATGATAGAAAAAAGATATAAGATTTTATGTATGTTTTTTCGGATCACGTCTCGACCTCACTCTTGTATTATTGTTCCTGAAACGCTACGGCCTGCGCAATCTCCTCCCGCGTGAAGTGTTTTCCTTCGGGCGCCGCCACCAGCTTGTCCTCGGCGTCGTTGTGACGATGTATCATCGCGATGATGGGCGCCAGGTAGGTATCCACTGGCTCTTCTACTCCAAGAAGGTATACATCCAGTTCTTCCCCATCACCACCGATCACTCCGGGAATATAACCATAATTGATAGGATACACCAACTCTGGGTGCGATGGATGCGTACTACCCAGCGGGCGGTCTATCCTGATCTCTACCGTTTTTCCGAGATAAGAATGCGCCAATGCCTTCGCCAACATCCGAACGATAAAATCATGCTTTCCCGCCAGATACTTCTGTCTCCCATTCTCTGCGGGCACTTCCTGCGCCAACGCGATCTTCAGACGCTCATATTCTTTAGCAGCAGAAAGGGTACTGTTCATGTAATCCCGAAAGTTGATATAATTGATGTGATCCGCACTGTTTGTCAATACGACATGGATGAAATGCGTCTGTAAATCCCCTGAACCATCATAATAGCTGCCACATGCGAATAAAAGCTGATGCGGCAGATTTCCAGGGCGATAGTAAAACCCTGCCTCCCGGAGCGTTTTTTCAAAGGCTAAAATATCCTCAAAGCGATCTACGGCCACCATGATGTCGATGATGGGCTTGGCTTTGATGGAACGTATTGATGTACTGCCGACATGCTGAATATCTGTGATGACATCTCCCAAAATATTTCGCAGCTGTAATATGGTCCGCCGTGCTTCCTCTTCCCACGCCGGATCATGATCGTACAGCTGTACGGTGCCTCGTTTAAGTCCAATCATATGTCTGCCTCCTCCTCTTTTCATTTCCATAGTATTTGACCTTCGGAGTCTGACGCCCTTTGGCGGCAAACTCGGATCGTGGCTCAATAGCATGCTGGCAGGCCATGCCTATTCTACCGTACCTCTCATCTCCGTGTCAAGAAGGTGCCAAAACTGCAAGAAGCCGAGTCACGAAACTCGGCTTTTTGCTTCATGCGCCTAATAGCGCTTTCCAGGTCGCAGTACCTACCACGCCATCCCTCGTCAATCCCCTATCTGCCTGGAATGCTCGGATCTGGCGGTCTGTCTCCGTGCCAAAGATGCCATCCGCCCCCGATACGTTCAGCGGAAACCCATAGTGAATCAGCCGTTCCTGCGCCAGTTTGACCAGGTCGCCCCTGCTCCCCTGACGAATCTGGTTTTCTCCTGCCAACTGCGCTGTCAGATCATTCCATACGCCATCCGGTTTGGGATATACCAGCTCCTGAAATGCCTTCACGGCCGTATCCGCCTGACGATCCATCAGATGATTGAGGCCCGCGGCCCGAATGATCTTGGGATAATCCTTAAAAGCGTAATTGAGATCCACATTGCCATCGATTCCGGCAACAACTCCCTGCTCTGTATGCTGCCAGATTCCCACGCCCTCTCTTCCGGGATCCGTCCCTGGGCGATACCTGGCATACCACAAGTCATACGCCGTCAGTTCCTGCGGGTAAAACATGTTGTTGAGATAATCTTCATTGGCATAATACATCGCATAATACTTCGCCTGCTCCACCGTGTCGCAAAATGCTTTCACAAAATCCGTAGCCATGCGCCGAGTGATCGTAATCCCATTCTGCTGGGCATACCGCACAGAATCATATTCGAAGTCAAAACAGACGGGATACTCCAGACGATATGGACGCACTGCCTCCAGGCACCTTCTCGCCTCATTCGCCGCATCCTGCTCGCTCAGTGCATAGGAAAACCAATATACGCCGCAAGGAATATTCAATCGGTTGCACTCCGTAATATTGCGGATAAACTGGGGATCTAACGTATTCTTGCCGTATCCCGCCCGGATGAGGACAAAATCTGTCTTCACCAGATTCCAGTTGATCTGTCCTTGGTATCTGCTGACATCAATGCCGCTTAGCATATCCTTCTCTCCTTGATCGGATCTGCTCTATTATATGCCGGCTTGTACGGAAATGTGACATCAAAAATAAAAATCAAAGCGGTAGGTATATGCCGTATCCTTCTGCTGTGGATGTGTCAGAAATTCTGCCACATAGACCATTTCATCTTCTCCCTTATGGTCTTTCTGGCAAACGGTCTTTCCTTCCATCACAGAAATCCCGTCCGAGCAGCACACCCGCATGTCTCCGATCCAGATCTCTCCTTTCTGGTCTCCCTGACGAATCGGCTTTCGGCTCACAAAACGCTCCCTTACGCTTTGGGAATCCTCATCGAACACAAACGTATCCCTCAGAACCAGATGTCCGGACGATTCATAGTCAAGTGACCTACGCAGACTCTTCACCGTGCCCGCTGGATAGGCTCCCGCCATTTCCAGACTGAAGCTCTTCTCCCCCATCTGCACATCCTCTGCTCGATACGCCGCTCCGGCCTCCTGCCCCTGTCCCTGGATCTCTGGTACACTATGTCCCTGGGAACCATTGCAGAAAATCTGATACCGCGTCTCCTCACGGAAATACTGCTTCGTATACTCTCCTGCACCCAGATCCGCCAGGAGCTCTTCTTCCCCGCGATAGATCAGAAAAGAGCCAATATCATTATGGTTATGAGGCTCTCCATTATGACCGCCCTTCGCCGCAATCCCCTTGTCCCCATCTCGCAGGATCCACCACTGCGCATCCAGAAAAACGCTCACGGCATCCTGTGTCCAATCCTCTATCTCCGAATCACTCCAGATCAGATCCCGGAACAGCGTAGCCCAGCGATAGCACGAATCGTCTGTATATGAAGCCATACAGGCCCTTGGCGGTATCGCAATATCTCCATAGTATCGGCGCAGGTACGAGGTAAGACCCAGATAGAAATGATCCCGTGTCGAACCATCGGAAAAGCTGATGGTTCTGCCGCCAGGAAAATAGCACTGCTGCTGAAAACGAGCGATCTGATGCACCCGCTCAGAGGCCATGAGATCCACCTGCCCGCCGCTTCTTCTATATAAAAGTTCGCAGTAGGACACAAAGAAACTCATCCCATATGTCCAATAGGAAAGGCCCTCTAAGCATGCGCCATCGGCGCTGAAGCTATTCAGAAAACGATCCATGCTCTCTCCCACTCGGTTCAGCACGATCTCCAGCTGTTTCGGATCTTCCAGAAGGTACAAAGCTGCGATTCCCACGGACCCGCCGCATACGGCACACCAGTTGTTCTCCATGTTCTCAAACGGGAACTTTTCCTTCTGTGTCAGAAACGGTGTCAGTACCCTGCGAAAAATCTCTGCTCGCACTCTTTCCTTCACCGGTTCCGGGAGTGCCGGCACATAGTGAAGCAGCTCCGCAAGACAGCCGGCCGTTTCCGCCGCGAACAGATCCACGGTATAGTGATCCGTCTCCAACTCTCCGTGAACATGCGCTGGCAACGCCCATGTATACTCATCGCAAATGCTCCACATGACGTCGGCCAACGAAGTTATATCGCTTTCCTTTTCATTGGGATACAGCCAAGCCACCAGTCCTCGCGTCACCAGGAGGCTTCTCTTAAAGAAATATGGCTCCTCATAGATCAGCCGATTTCCGCTTTTTTCAAATTCCACATAATCGTGAAAGTAGAGCGTCGGCATCTGACAGGGCTTGGTACGATCTCCTCGATACGTAACGATTTCCTCAATTCGCTCTTTCAGAAGCGGATTTTTCAGCACCTTCCCTGGATCCGCCGGATCTTCCAAAGACTTCCAAGTTTGAATCTCCTGCGCCGTAATGGTTTTCATCAGATCCTATCCTCCTGTAATAACAATGCGTAATCCTCCGGTGAAAGCACAAAATCAACCGCCGACAGTGAATCCTCCATCTGCTCTTTCCGGGAACACCCTAGGATCGGTACCGCCGGAAATGTCTGACTGGTGATATAGGATACAGCCAATGCAGCCGGCGAAATGCCGTATCGCTGGCACAGGGTAAGCGCCGCTTTGATACGATGCGCGTTCGCCGGATCCTTATATTTGCCAAGCTTACCAGCCGCCGCCAATGCCTCATATCCTCCTGCAGCCTGTGCCTTGCTGAATAATCCATGCGCCTGAGAAGTATAGGCCATGAGCAACATTCCGCTCTTCCTATATGCTTCGTACTCTTCCGGTGTAAGCACCACCTGCGTCTTATCCCCTGCGGTTCCATCCGCCAGTTTGGCCATACTCCACTCTACCTGACTCGCACAAAAAGGCGTAAGGCCATGCTTCTTTGCATATGCATTTGCCTCCAAAATCCGACTGTAATGCCAGTTAGAAGCTCCTAAAGAAAGCACTTTCCCTTCTTTTACAAAATCATGCAGCGTCTCCATGACCGCGGGGAGATCCATATCCGGATGATCCCGATGCAGAAAATACAGGTCAATATGATCCGTCCCCAGATCCTGCAGAGAACCTTCCAAGTCCTCCCGCAGACACGCTGGCGTAAGACGGGAGGCGCCGCGATCTTCGAAAGGCGGATGAGCCCCCTTCGTCACCAGGTAAATCTCATTTCGGCAGCCCCGGCTCCTCATATAATCGCCTATCACCTTTTCGCAGTACCCGTTCCTGCCGCCCTCCTGATACCAATATCCGTAGATTCTGGCCGTATCAAAGAAATTGATTCCCTGCTCTCTGGCATAATCCATGACTCGCCAGGACTCGCGGATGCTCATGGGTTCTCCAAAATTCGTGGAGCCCAGCGCAATCTTAGATATCTGCCTGCCCTGCCATGCAAACTGCTTCATCCTGACTTCCTCCCGTTCTTTCTCTCCGCTTTGCGAATCACCGCCTTGTACACGCCTTCTACCCGCTTGGCGAATAGCTTTGCCGAATATTTATCCGCTACCTTCAACGCATTTTCTTTCATTTCCTGGCACCGTTCCGGATTATCCAGCATGCGGTGAATCGCTTCTTCAAACTCCTGATAATTCGAATACTGAAAACCATCATACCCATGCACAATCACATCATCCAGACTGGGATCCTTACGGCAGACCGACGGCAGTCCACAGGCCAGTGCCTCCACATAGGTCAATCCCTGCGCCTCGCTGTTGGAGGCACTGCCAAAGATATCTCCCAGTCGATAGTAATAGGGCGCCTGTTCCGGCGGTACCATTCCCGTGAAAAGAATCCTCTTTTCTTCTCCCAGTCGGTACACCAGCTTTTGCAGTTCATGGCGATAAGGCCCATCTCCAACGATCACATAAGTGAAACGGGGACGCTTCAACCGATGCACGTATTCGATCAGCTCCTGTATATTTTTCTCCTGCGCCACGCGTCCCAGAGTCACCATGACCTGATTGCCCTTCGGAATCCCTACTTTTTCCCGCAGCTTGTCCCGATCTTCCTGCGTAAAATGGATCTCGAAACGATCCAATGAGATGCCGGTAGGAATCACGCTGATCTTCTTATGAACACCATATCGCAATAGAATGTTGCGAACCTTCTCTGTCGGTACAATGACCGCCTGCGTCTTATTCAGGGTCCAGCGCGAGAATGACCGCACCGCCTGCTTACCGATTCGTTCATTCAATGAAAAATAATGCGTATATTCCTCATAAACAGTATGATAGGTATGCACCAGCGGAGCCTTGGTCTTGTTCGCTATTTTCTTCGCAAAAATAAAGCTGTTCAGTTCACACTGCGAATGGATCACATCCGGCTTCCAGTCAATGAGCTCCTGAATAAACGTATGATGAAACTGCAGCGTGGCCCGTGCCTTCGGGTACAATTTATCCAGTGGATAGGACGCCAGATAATACCAGGTATTATCCTCTTTCCAGGAACTATGGGTTCGACTGACCGTCAGAACCCGCACCTCATGCCCTCGTGAACGCAGTTCACGTTCCAGATTCAGAACCGAGGTAACTACTCCATTGATCACTGGCCGATACCAGTCCGTCGTGATTAATACCTTCATGCTTATCCTCCTATTGCGCTCTTCTTATATTTTCTGTCTTGATTGTACCACAAACCCAAATACCATTCGGAGTTTGAC
>DBQQ01000047.1:0-422 GCA_002305315.1 Clostridiales bacterium UBA1390 | reverse complement strand
TGATATAGGTTGCTGTCATGCCACGCTCATTGTACCACAAACTACTTTCCCCTGTAAAGATCCTTTCGGAGAGCTTTGGGGTTAAAATGAAAAAGGATCCATCTGTGCTAAAAACAAATGGATCCATCTCAAGGAGCTTCACATTACTCTAGGGCTTTATTTGTTACATCCCACCCTGGACTAATGAGAAATCCGGGGATTTTCTCATTACTCGCCCCGGGAATTTGTTACATCCCACCCCAGACTAATGTGAAATCCGGGGGTTTTCTCATTACTCACCCCGGGAATTTGTTACATCCCACCCTGGACTAATGAGAAATCCGGGGTTTTTCTCATTACTCGCCCCGGGAATTTGTTACATCGCCCCCCGGACTAATGAGAAATCCGGGAGTTTTCTCATTGCACTAGTCAACAAAAACTGG
>DBQQ01000036.1 GCA_002305315.1 Clostridiales bacterium UBA1390 | reverse complement strand
GCTTCAAGACTAATGAGAAATCCGAGTTTTTTCTCATTAGTCCAGCTGAGAAATGATTTCTCATCTATTTTGCAACGACCCGTTTATTGGGGAATCTCAAGTCCCCTGGGGACGATTCCCACAGGATGCCTTATGCGGATTATTTTTCAGAAATTTTCAAAAGCTCTCTTGACATCCTCATCTATATCCTCTATTATAGAGAAAACGAATGGAATTTCACTATAACAAGATTAACCTCGAAGATGCTCACGACGGTGAAGTTACCTTTTACGGACGATTAGGCTATGCCGTCGGTACTGCTTATCCCTATGTATAAAGTTGGATCTGGAGAAAGGGAGACGCTTCAGCGTCTCCCTTTCTAACTAAGGAGGACCCCACGATGTATAAAAAGATACTGTTGCTCTGCCTCTGCCTTTTTCTAGCTGCCTGTTCGAACGCTCCCGATCCTGCGTCTTCTCTTCTCCTGGATCCCCAGTTCGACACTGAAGAATTTCTGCCGGACTATGATTTCCGCAATGAGTTTGGAAAATGGCGTAACATGTGTGAATCCGAGGATGCCTATTATTTCACAGTAACCGGCAATACCTATCTTCATTATTTTGATAAGAAAACAGAGTCCTACGGCGTTCTTTGCGGCAAACCGGAATGCAGTCATTCCGGCATTAATTGCAACGCGTATCTAGCCGGCGGCGGCAATCTGATGTTCTACGATGGCTATGTCTACTGGGTGCAACAGGGCACTCTGTTATATCGCATGCGCCCGGATGGCACTGAGCGGGAGCTCGTGCAGTCTCTTCGCGGCGGCATTTCCAATTCCGTCTGGCTGCACCGGGGATATGTCTATGCCGTGCAGGCCGTTTCCCGCGTTGTCGAAGGAGAAAACCAGTCCCTGATTCGCCTTACACAAGCAGTCCTGGGCGACACGGATCAGGAGCCCAAACAGATCCTGGAAGTTCCCGGCGTCGACTACTTTTATCAGGTAGTCGGAAACACTGTCTATCTGGGCGTAAAGCACTATGTAGCGACAGATGAAACCAACGCAGAGCTTTCCTTCACCTTGTCCTTATATGCCTATGACAGTGACCTCGGAACCCTTACCACACTCGCCGAAACCCTGGTACCCAATCATATGGATGTCGATGATATGCGATACTTAGATGGGAACATCTATTTCTCCTCCTCTGGCGATACTGACGGCGCACTGCTCCAATACAACCCGTCGACTTCTTCTATCGATCTTATTCAGGACATGGAGATCGCGATGCCCCTCCACGTCGGCGTCGAATATGTATTCGGAATTACAGGACGAGATGACGTCCGTTTCTGCATAAAGGATTTTCAAGGGAATCTCCTCCGCGAGGGGCAAATCATCACCGATCCCACCATTTCTAAGGAGGTTTGGGGCATTGTGCCCAAGCTTCTCGCCTCGGATCGGATTCTGGTCCTATTGGTAGATTCTCGGCCCGATGGACAGCCTTCCACGATTTATGAGATTCCGCTCGATCCCGCGAAACCGATCCGCACTCTGATCTCGATTGAGCGAAAATTGTCATGATCCTCTTCGCCCCATCTTCTGCTAGAATTCGAGGAAAATCTGAGAAGCTGAGCAGCTTCGTTCCTCATCCCCTATATTCTTTTCGTATAAACGGCTCCTGGATGCGCTCCTCCACCAGGAGCTTATATTTTTTCGGATGACGGAAGGCGTTTCCATGCACCTCGCTGGCCCGGTATTCCCGCAATCTGTCCATATCGAACGCCGCGATATAGACCCCAGCCTCCTCACCGGCTTCCAGAATGCAGGTATCCCGGGATTCCGAGAGTTCCGGCCAGTATGCCATGCCGTCAAACGCATTGGAATGTCCATTGCAGTCCGGCACGCCCATCGGGTAGTTGCAGGTGGCGATCCCTATCATGTTCTCATAGGCCCGTCCACGCAGCTGCGCCAGACGGTTGATCTCCATGGGGCAGGCATTCGGCACGAGAACTATTTCCGCGCCTTTTAGCATGAGGATGCGCGCGCTCTCCGGAAATTCCCTGTCAAAACAGATCATCGCGCCCACCTTCACTGGCCCTATAGCGGTATCCAGTTCTGTCACATAGAAATCCTCTCCCGGCGTCAGAGCCCTCTCCACATCAAAATCACAGGTATGCACCTTGGCATACGTAAGCACTCTCCGTCCCCAGCGATCCCACAGAACCAGCGTATTTCTGGGGCCAGTCGCGCAGGATTCCAGCAGTGTGATCCCGATCGCCATTCCCAGTTCCTGCGCCAGCTTTCCAAAACTTAAGACAAACGGATCCTCCGCCGAGATCGCCTCCTGGCTCCAGACCGCCACCGGCCGATCATAGATTCGATATCCATTGCTAAACATCTCCGGGAACAGCGCGATATCCGCCCCCAGTTTCTTCGCCTCCCGGCAGGCCTGGATTCCCTTTTCCCGGCTCATCAGCAGGTTTTCTCCCGGCGCAATCTGCAAAAGCGCTACTCGTAACTCACGCATCTTCTTTTCTCCTTTCCCTTCGGAGATGGGCGCCCCAGGGCGGACATCTCACGGCTCGGCCCATTCTCTAAATATTATAATTCCACGCCCATTGTACCACATCTTTCCCGCTGCGTAAAATAAAAAATGCAAACCCGACCGAATCATGTTATAATAGGCAGGGCACAGATTGTCGCCTTATATCATGGAGGAGGTATATCATGCGGGATTCGCAAAATCATAGCGCGCCGGACCATATCGTGATTCGCGGCGCCCGGGTGCATAACCTGAAAAATCTGGATCTGGAGGTTCCTCTGGGAAAACTTGTCGGAATCGCCGGCGTATCCGGTTCTGGAAAGTCTTCCCTGGCGCTGGGCATTCTCTACGCCGAAGGGTCGCGGCGTTACCTGGAAGCGCTGTCCACCTATACGAGGCGGCGCATGACGCAGGCCGCGGAAGCAAAGATCGACAGCATCGAAAATGTCCCGGCCGCGTTGGCGCTGCACCAGCGCCCTGCTGTGCCCGGGATTCGCAGCACCTTCGGCACGGCAACGGAACTGCTGAACAGCCTGCGCCTCCTGTATTCCCGTCTGGGAAGCCACCGCTGTCCGAACGGCCACGATCTGCCTCCCACGGCGGATGTGGCGCTGGGAAAGCCCCTGGTCTGCCCCGTTTGCGGCGCTTCCTTCGATGGCCCCAGCGCCGAGAGCTTCGCCTTCAACAGTGAAGGCGCCTGTCCTACCTGTGGCGGCACCGGCATCGTGCGAACCGTGGACGAATCCACCCTGGTACCGGACGAATCCCTCTCCATCGACGAGGGGGCCGTCGCGCCATGGAACTCCCTCATGTGGTCGCTCATGACGGATGTCTGCCGCGCCATGGGCGTTCGCACCGACATCCCCTTCTCTCAGCTGACGGATGAAGAACGCGAGATCGTCTTTCACGGTCCCGCGGAAAAACGCCACATCCTGTACAAGGCCAAGAATAGCAATCAGGCCGGCGAACTGGATTTCACCTATTACAACGCCGTGTACACGGTGGAAAACGCGCTGGCGAAGGTCAAAGATGATAAGGGCATGAAGCGGGTGGAGAAATTCCTCAAGCAAGATGTCTGCCCGGACTGCGGCGGCAGCCGTCTCTGTGACAAGGCTCGCTCTACACGCCTATTAGGGCTCAATCTGGCCGAGGCCTCTGCCATGACGCTGGACACGCTGATCCCCTGGGTGGAGAGTGTTCCCGCCGCCATGCCAGATGCCGCGCTTCGCGAGATGGCCGAGAGTATAACGGGACAGTTTCTACATACTTCCAAACGACTTATGGATCTGGGTCTGGGCTATCTTTCCCTGGATCGGGCCGGTTCCACCCTGTCCACCGGCGAACGTCAGAGCGTCCAGCTCGCTCGGGCTGTGCGCAACCGTACCACAGGCGTTCTCTATGTACTGGACGAGCCTTCCATCGGCCTGCATCCCGCCAACGTAGACGGGCTCCTGGGTATGGTCGAAGATTTGATCGATCATGGCAATTCCGTGGTGTTGGTCGATCATGACGCGCGCCTGCTTCGCTCGGCGGATTGGCTTTTGGAGATGGGCCCTGGTGCCGGCACCCATGGCGGTCAATTGCTCTGCTCCGGCACCGTGCAGGAGGTGGCGCAAAATCCCCATTCCCTGATCGCCCCCTTCCTGCGGGATCCCAAGCCGGCCCGCGTGCGTTCCGAGATCCCTGGTGACGAGATGTTTTTGCAGGGAGAAATCCGCCTGGCCACTGCCCCGCTCCATACGGTCCATGCCCTGGATCTCTCGATCCCCAAAGGACGCCTCATCGCCGTCACCGGCGTTTCCGGCTCTGGAAAGACCACGCTGATCCTGGAAAGCCTCATCCCGGCTCTGCAGGCCTATCTGCGCCAGGCGCCGCTTCCTCCTCACATCCGCCAGGTGGACGCACCGGGAATCCATCGGGTTCATTTCATCGACGCCACGCCCATCGGTACGAACGTGCGCTCCACCGTCGCCACCTACAGCAATGTATTAGACGATCTGCGGCGTGCCTATGCCGCGCTGCCCGCGGCGAAATCCGCGGGATACAAGGTCAGTGACTTCTCCTATAATACGGGCTCTCTCCGTTGTCCCACCTGCGATGGCACGGGACAGATCACCATGGATATCCAGTTTCTGCCGGATGTGGAGATTCCCTGTCCGGATTGTGGCGGTTCTCGCTATGCCAGGCAGGCTTATCAGATCCGCCGCCTCTCCTCCGCGGACGAGCCAGGGCTCTCCCTGCCAGAGCTGCTTTCTCTGACTGTGGAACAGGCGCTGGAAAAAACGCGGGGCCTCCGGAAGGTTCAGGAGAAGCTGCAAGTCCTGGTCGATCTGGGGCTGGGTTACCTGACGCTTGGCGAAGCAACACCTGCTCTTTCCGGCGGCGAAGCGCAACGCCTCAAACTCGCCGCAGAAATCGGCAAGAATCAGGAAGACGCGCTCTATGTGTTTGACGAGCCTTCCATCGGCCTGCATCCGCTGGATGTCCGTACCCTAATCGACATCTTTCAGAAACTGATCGACCAGGGCGCCACAGTCATCGTGATTGAACACGATCTGGATGTCATCGCCAATGCCGACTATGTGATCGACATGGGGCCAGGCGGCGGCCAGCAGGGAGGCCGCATCATCGCTTCCGGCACGCCTTCGCGGATCGCAGAGAACCCGGACAGCGTCACCGGGCACTACCTGCGATAAATCTCAAAAAAAGAGCTCTCGGAAAATATTCCCGAAGAGCTCTTTTTCTTAGGCTCCCAGCTTGGCAGCGAAGTCTGCCATCGCCTCCGATATATGAATCTGCTGCGGACATACGGCTTCACAACTGCGGCATCCGATGCAGGCCGTAGGCTGCTTGTCCTGCGGAATCGCAGCCAATGCCATGGGCGCGATGAATCCGCCCTGGGTAAAGCAATGCTCGTTATACAGTTCCAACAGTCTCGGAATATCCAGGCCCTGCGGGCAGTGGCTCACACAGTAATGACAAGCCGTACAGGGAAGGACGATCATCTTCACCATCTCCTCTGCCATCGCCAGGAGATTCTTCATCTCTGTCTCAGATAGCGGCTTGTCCTCCTCAAAGGTACGGATATTCTCCTGCATCTGTTCCATGTTGGACATGCCGGAAAGCACCATCGTGACCTCCGGAATGCTCTGCAGGAACCGGAACGCCCAGGCCGGCACCTTCTCATCCGGCCGCATCGCCTGCAGCTTCGCGGTCTCCTCCGGCGTCAAAGAAGCCAGACGACCACCTCTCAGCGGTTCCATGACCCATACGGGAAGATGATATTCCTTGAGCAGTTCCACCTTCGCCTTCGCATCCTGAAAACTCCAATCCAGGTAATTCAGCTGAATCTGGCAGAACTCCATATCCTTGCCATAGGCCTCCAGGAACCGCTTCATGACATCATAACTGCCATGGGCAGAGAATCCCAGATGACGGATACGTCCTGCCTTCTTCTGCTGCAGCAGATACTCGTATATGCCATATTTCGGGTTCAGGTAGGCGTCGATATTCATCTCGCATACATTATGGAACAGATAGAAATCGAAGTATTCTACCCCACACTTCTCCAGCTGTTTCTCAAAGATTTCCTCCACCTTGTCCATATTGGAAAGATCGTAACCGGGAAACTTCGTGGTCAGATAGAAACTCTCCCTCGGATACTTGGACAGCGCCCGTCCCATGACCAGCTCTGACTTGCCATCATGATACCCCCAGGCCGTATCATAGTAATTGACGCCATGCGCCATCGCGTAATCCACCATTTCCTCTGCTTTCTTCTCATCTATGCGGGCATCGTCTCCATCGATGATCGGCAGACGCATGGCGCCCATGCCTAATGCTGACAGCTTAAGCCCCTGAAACTCTTTATAAATCATGCTATGTATCCTCCATTCTCAGATTCGACGGATCCAACGCTCCGTCTCACATATCATAGCACTTAAAGTTAGCTTTAAGTCAAGGGCCCTGCGGAGAAAAATTATAGCCTGATCCCCTTCACATCCTTTACACGTGCCAGGATCACATGGCTCTTCAGACTGCGGATACCCCGCATCGGATCCATCTGCGTGCGGATCAGCTTTTCCAGATCGTCCTGCGAAGGGACGACTGCGTGTACATGCAGACACGCACTGCCCGTCATTCGATAGATCTGTGTGATGTCCTCGTTCTCATAAAGTTGGCGAATGACCTCCTCCATCTGCGCAGGATCCACCTCGATCTCAAAATAACAGGATACCGCGCCGCTGATCTTCTGCGGATTGATGATCGTCGTATACTGTTCGATGATACCCTTCTTCTCCATCGCCTCGATACGCGTCTTCACGGCCACACGCGACAGTCCGACAGCTTCTCCCAGCTCCGAATAGGAACGCCGCGCGTTTTCTGCGAGCAGTGCTATAATCTTCTGATCCTGTTCATCCAGTCCTTCTAAATACATCGTACCCTCTCCTTTAAAAATCGAAAGTTTGGATTGACATTTTATTCAGTAAACATTATAATAAATTTGCATTTTGAAATCAATATCTTTCGTAATGTTTGGAGGAATGATTATGCAACGTGATCTGACCCGCGGCCCCATTGCCCGCGGTCTCCTTCTTTTCGCCCTACCCCTGATGGCCGGCAATCTATTACAACAGCTTTATAATGTGGCAGATACCTGGGTCGTCGGGAGATTCCTCGGCTCCGATGCCCTGGCGGCCGTCGGCTCTTCCTATACGCTGATGACCTTCCTGACGTCGATCTTCCTGGGACTCTGTATGGGCAGCGGCACCGCCTTCTCGATTCAATACGGTCGCAGGGACATGGAACGTTTCAAGCGCTCCCTATTTGTCTCCTTTCTCCTGATCGCGGGCATCACGCTGCTCCTGACAGTCCTTGTCTTCGTGCTGCTGGATTGGATTCTCCTTCTCATGCAGACCCCGCCGGAACTCATGGCCCTGATGCGCCAATACCTCTGGTGCATCTTCTGGGGAATCCCCGCCACCTTCCTCTACAACTATTTCGCCAATGTGCTGCGTTCCGTGGGCAATTCCGCGGTTCCCCTGCTCTTTCTGGCCATCTCCGCCATCATGAACATCGTTCTGGACCTGGTGTTTGTCCTGGTATTTCACTGGGGTGTCGCCGGGGCTGCCATCGCCACCGTCATCTCACAGTATTTTTCAGGCATTGGCATCCTGCTGTATACCCTGCTTCGTTTCCCTGATCTTCGGATCCACCGTCGCCATATGCGATGGGATCTCAAGATTCTAAAAGAGATCTCTCACTTCTCTTTCCTGACCTGTGTACAGCAATCTGTCATGAACCTGGGCATTCTCATGGTACAAGGATGCATCAATAGTTTCGGTACTGTGGTCATGGCCGCCTTTGCCGCTGCAGTCAAGATCGATTCCTTCGCCTATATGCCCGTACAGGACTTCGGCAACGCCTTTTCAACTTACGTGGCGCAAAACTATGGCGCCGGTCAGACAGACCGGATTCGCAAGGGCATTCGTACTGCTTTCGTCTGCGTTCTTCTCTTCTGTATCCTGATTACCAGCCTAGTCTGCCTCTTTGCCCGTCCGCTCATGCTGATCTTTGTGGATGCTTCTGAGACCGCGATTCTCGACGTGGGCGTACAGTATCTGTACATCGAGGCATCCTTCTATATCGGCATCGGCGTTTTGTTTATGCTTTATGGATATTACCGGGCTGTGGGGCGTCCCGGCATTTCCGTCGTCCTGACTGTGATTTCCCTGGGCACCCGTGTCGTACTGGCCTACACACTGTCTGCCATTCCTGCGATTGGTGTCATCGGGATCTGGATCTCCGTCCCCATCGGCTGGTTCTTAGCGGATCTGACCGGTATCCTGCTCTATCGACATACAATGTCAAAAAAACACGTGGGTAAGAGTGAGAACGCTTGATCTCTCCCGCGTGTTTTTCTTAGAAACGAACCTGTTTAATTCTGTCCGTAGTAGGCGTTTGCGCCGTGTTTTCTCAGGAAGTGCTTATCCAGAAGTGCCTGCTGCATACTCTCATACGGCGCCTCTCCCTTCTGCGTACGAATCGCTGCCGTATGATAGGCCATATGCGCGAGTTGTTCCAGCACCACCGCATGGTATACGGCCTCATCCGGATCCTGTCCCCAGGCAAAGGGCCCATGCTCCCGCACTAATACTGCCGGAATCTGGTCCGGGTCTTTGTCTCGGAATGTCTCCACGATCACGAGCCCCGTGTTCTTCTCGTAAGCCTCCGTGATTTCTCCTTCCGTCATCGCTCGCGTACACGGAATCGAACCATAAAAATAGTCCGCATGCGTGGTTCCCAGCGCCGGGATATCCGCCCCTGCCTGCGCGAAGATCGTGGCCCAGGTAGAATGCGTATGAACGATGCCTCCGATATGAGGAAAGGCTTTATACATCTCCAGATGCGTCGCCGTATCCGAGGATGGCTTGTAATGGCCTTCTACCACATTTCCTTCCATATCGACCACCACCATGTCCTCTGGCTGCATATTCTCATAATCCACACCGGATGGTTTAATCACCACGAGCCCTTTCTTCCGGTCGATGCCGCTCACATTTCCCCAGGTGAAAATCACCAGGCCATGACGAGGCAGCGCCATATTCGCCTCATACACTTTTTCCTTTAACTTCCTCAGCATGATTGTATCCTTTCTTATTTCCAGATTTCTGATTCCACCGCGGCTCTCTCGATCGAAAGCCCCTTCTTATACCTTTCAATAAACGCTTCGAAGCCCGCCACATCTGCCGGATCCGGCTCCATCCGCACGCCCTCTTCTCCATGGAACACATGACGATCCAGATACGCCGCCAGTGACTCGCCTTCTTCCTGGTGCAGCATGTAGGCAGCTAGCAGTGCAATCCCCCAGGCGCCGCCCTCGCCCGCTGTCTTCATCACGGACACCGGCGTATTCATCGCGGCGGCCAGGATCCGTTGCCCCACGCCCTCTGTCTTGAACAGTCCGCCGTGTCCCAGGATCTTATCAATCCGCACTTGTTCCTCCTTAGCCAGAATGTCCAGTCCCACCTTCAGCGCGCCCAGGGCCGTGAACAGATGGGTACGCATGAAGTTGGCCAGTGTGAATCGGCTCTCCGGTGATCTGACAAAGAGTGGGCGCCCCTCTTCGAACCCTGTGATATGCTCGCCCGAGAAATAACAATAGGCCAGCAGTCCGCCGCAATCCGCGTCCCCAGAAAGAGCCTCACGATAGAGTTTCCCATACAGGTCGTTCATATCCGGCTCCAGCCCCATGAGATGCGCGAACTCTCGGAAAAGGCCCACCCAGGCATTCAGATCAGATGTGCAGTTATTCGAATGCACCATGGCCACCGGGTCTCCTGCCGGCGTCGTCACCAGGTCAATCTCCGGATGCACGCGGGACAGCTCCTTCTCCAATACGATCATCGCGAAGACCGAGGTACCGGCCGATACATTTCCTGTTCTTACCGAGACGCTGTTCGTGGCCGTCATACCCGTACCCGCGTCTCCTTCCGGCGGACACAGGGGAATCCCCGCCTCAAGTTCTCCTGAAGGATCCAGCAGCCGCGCGCCCTCCTCCGTGAGTCGCCCCGCTTCCTGGCCGGCTACCAATACGCTGGGTAGAATCTCCGTAATCTTCCAGGGGAAATGGTACTCTGCCACCAGCTGATCGAACTGCTCCAGCATCCGCCCCTGATAATTCTTCGTATGCATATCGATAGGAAACATGCCGGAGGCCTCGCCAATTCCCAGCACCTTCTGTCCCGTCAATTTCCAGTGAATATACCCCTCCAGCGTGGTCATGAAACGAATCTGCGGCACGTGCTCTTCTCCGTTCAGGATGGCCTGATACAGATGCGCAATGCTCCAGCGCTGTGGAATCGGATGCTGGAACAGGTCTGTCAGCACCTGAGAAGCTTCCCCCGTGATGTTATTGCGCCAGGTACGAAACGGCACCAGGAGATTCCCTGCCTCATCAAAGGGCATATACCCATGCATCATGGCGCTGAAACCGATGGCGCCGATCCTTTGCAGCTTCACGCCATACTGCCGTTCTACATCCGCCGCCAGATTCCGATAGCAATCCTGCAATCCGTCCCAGATATCTTCCAGACTATATGTCCAGATATTGTTCTCATACCGATTCTCCCAATCATGGCTGCCCGAGGCAATCGGCATGTTTTCTTCATCGACCAGCACTGCCTTGATCCGTGTAGAACCGAATTCGATCCCTAATACTGTTTTTCCCTGTTGAATCTGTTCCGTGGTATTCATAGTCAACCCCCCATAGTATGTGTTTTCTTTATCATAGCAAACCCCGTGACGCTTGTAAAGAGAATTTTGGTACAATATATGGAAAAAAGGAGCCACTGCCATGACTCCTTCTATCGTATTCTCAGTTCGCGGCCAGAACCTCCGGCAGCATATCACAACCCCGCAGATGCCGCCCATGCTCATGCGCCCACCGTTCGGAAAACTCCACACCATCTGGATGTGCGACAGGCCGATCCGAACGATACACCAGGCAGGGTACCCCGTCCCTCGTATGAGTCTTGACCCGCACCGGCGTCGGATGATCCGGCGTGATGATAATCGTATACGGCTCGCCGCTCTTCTCCAGCGCCTCCGCAATCGGCCCTACGATCTTCTCATCAATCTGTTCAATGGACCAGACCTTTCCTTCCAGATCCCCCGCATGGCCGCACTCGTCTGTCGCCTCGATATGCACGTACACGAAGTCATACTGATTCACCAACAGGCTCTCGATGGCTGCCTGACCTTTGCCGGCGAAATTGGTGTCCTTATTGCCGGTGGCGCCTTCTACGAAGAGTACATCCATCTTCATCCCCAACGCGATGCCGCGCAGAAGATCCACGGCGGAAATCATGGCGCCCCTGAGCCCCTGCTTAAAAGGCGGATACTGCGCCGGACGGCCGGCTCCCCAGGCCCACAGCGAATTCGCCGGACGCTTGCCCGCGGCAATCCGAGCCTGATTCACCGGATGATTTTTCAAGATCTCGTAGCTTTTCTTCATGATATCCAGAATCTCCGGATTTTTCGGCAGGTATTCTCCGATCTTCTTTCCGGAAATATCATGAGGCGGCGTAAAGTCATCCCGCATCTCTCCGCCCTTCTGCAGCAGAATATGCCGATAACTCACCCCTGCATAATACTGATACCGATCATTCTGCAGTTTTTCACGCACTGCCGCGACGAGCTGAGCCGCCTCCTCGGTGGAAATCTCTCCGCCGGAGTAATCCACCATGGTCTTCTCCTCATAGGGTTCTTCGTCCGATAACGTCACCAGATTGATCCGGTACGTGACATCTCCAGGCTCCATCGGCACCCTCATGCTTAGCGCCTCCAGCGGAGATCTCCCAGAATAATATTGTACTGGATCTAGTCCAACAATGGATAGATTCCCCACATCGCTGCCTGCGGGCAGAGAATCCGGAATCGTAAACAGCTCCATCACCTCGCCGGATTCTGCCAGCCGGTCCATGTTCGGAGTTCTTGCCGCTTCCATGGGCGTCTTGCCGCCCAGGGCCTTCTGCGGTTCATCTGCCATTCCATCCGTCAAGATCAGTGCGTACTTCATGTTCATACTCTTCCTTTCTATTCTTCCATCTTACGGAATACACTGCACACCTTCGCCTGGCGTCCTATCTGTTCCAGCAACGCCGTAAGTTCTTTTCTGGAACATTGATGCGTCAGGGCGCTGAACCCACCCTCGGAAGGTACGAGTGACGCAAAAAGAGGATGTTCTGTCTGTGCGCCTTCTGCCCGGACCATATACCGGCATGGACGATCCGCCGGATGCACCGGTTCCTCGATCTCACTGCTCCAGGTATTCATCTCGTATACCCCGTTGCCGTCCAGCGCCGCCAGCACATCGGCGACGACCGCGCTGGCTGTCGCGAGCTTTCCGGCTCCCTTACCGTAAAACATCGTATCCCCCAGCATGCTGCTCTTCAGCATGACTGCATTAAATACGCTGTTGACCGCTGCCAGCAGATGATCCATCGGCACAAACGTGGGCTCTACCGATACATAGAACCGCCCATTCTCCTGAGAACAGCTGCCCAGAAGCTTCAAGCGTCCACCCAAAGCCGCGGCCCCTTCGATGTCTGCCTTTGTGATACCGGAGATGCCCTGTGTCGGCACATCCTGATATCGGATATGCTTTCCGCAAATCATCGAGGCCAATATCGCAATCTTCCGGGCGGCGTCATATCCCTCGATATCTGCCTCTGGATCCCGCTCTGCGTATCCTCGGGCCTGGGCATCCGCCAGCGCCTCCTGGAAAGTTGCGCCCGTATCCTCCATCAGTGCCAGAATATAGTTCGTAGTCCCATTCAGAATACCGGTTACCTGATAGATCTCCTCTTGAATCATGGCCGTATTGAGTGTTCGCAGAATCGGGATTCCCCCGGCCACACTGGCCTCAAACTGAAAGCTCACGCCATGCTCCCTGGCCAGTACTCCCAGCTCCGCTCCATAGGCCTCTACTAGCGCCTTATTCGAGGTCGCAACATGCTTACCTGCACACAACGACTGTGAGACATATTCATAGGCAGGGTGCAGTCCTCCCATGACCTCCACGACCACCTCGATCTCCGGGTCTTTCAGAATTTCCTCGAAATCATGGACGATCCGCTCCTGAATCGGATCACCCGGAAAATCCCGGATATCCAATACCTTGACCACCTGCACCTCCTCGCCCAGCTTTCGCTTGATCTGGTCTTCGCTCTGCTCCAAGACCGCCACTACACCGGAACCTACCGTTCCGTATCCTAATACCGCAACTTTTCTCATATCATTCCCGCGCCAGAAGCTTCACTGACGCGACTCCTTTCACCTCACGAATTTTATCCAACAGTTCCCCCATCGGTGTACTCTCCGCGCTGCACTGTGCGTTCAGCGAGATCTCTGCCAGTCCATTTGTCGGAACCGACTGATAGATGGTCTGAATGTTCAGCTGCGCATCCGATACGGTCTCTAATACCTCCGAAAGTACGCCCGGCTGATCCTGCAGCACACAGGAAATCGTCACAGAATGGCGATGAACTCCTTCTGCCAAGGGCTCGATATCGTCTTTATATTTATAAAATGAACTCCGACTGATTCCCAGTTTCTCTGTTACTTCCTGCACTGTCTTAGCCTCGCCTGAGTGCAGCATTCGTTTGGCTTCCACCACTTTCAAGAGCACTTCCGGCAGCGCGCTCCCTTTCACCAGATAATACTCTGTTCCCACGGATGACTCCTCCTTTTCTTCCGTTAAGTCCGTCTTATGCGGACATTCGTTCGCGCATAATGGAATTTTATCATAAAAAGGCCATGCTGTCAATCCCGATATACAGAAAGAAAAACGGGTGATTTTGAAGAAAATCCATTCAAAATCACCCATTCTTTCGGTAAATTTCGCTTATAGCCAAATTTATTCGGATGCTTCCAGATTCGCAAAGCCTTCCCACATGAGATCAATCTGCGAAGCATTACAAGCCATCCAGGAATCGCCCCAAGGCGTCACATAATAGAACTCGTTCAACCGGTAGAACTCCACCGTATGGGTGGTTCCATCTGAGAAATAATATTCCATGGTGATCTTGTCATTCTCATCATAATCCGGGGTACCTTCCTCCGGGGTGATCTCATAATCCATCATGACGCCGATGACCTTCTGGTACTGCGTTCTAAACGCGGAACCATCCACCAACTGATCATTCAGATAATAAACCTCCAGCCGTTCGGCAGAAGATTCTTCCGTGGAAGATACCTCTGACTCGTCCTGACGCAGAATCCTGCCCTCATAGGACTGGCCTTCTGCCGTTCCCGTCACCTTAAATCCATCCAGCTCCTGAATGTTGTAGATGAATACGAGTTTCTGCAGGTAATCAAAGGGTTCAAAATCGAAGCAATCCAGTGAACTGGCTACTACGGTATAGACATCGTTCGAATCCCCTTCCCGGAAGTAGATCAGCTCTTCTCCGTCCTCATTCGTTCCTGCCGAAGTCCCGAAGTAGTAATCCACCGTATGGTACTCATATACCGGCTCCGCTTCCTCCGCGGAACTGTCTTCGGAAGAGCTCTCTTCTGTATCCGATTCCACTTCAACACGCGTCGTCAGCTTCACATGATGCTCGAAGCTTTCTTCTCCTAAACCATACTGATCCAGATCTTCCGCTTCGGATTCTACCAGTTTCTCTACGGAAACTGAGGTATACTCTGCAAACATATCGCCTACATCTCCGCTTACTACAGCAGCGTACCAATCGTAGGGCTGCAGCATCTTGAACGCAGAAGTATCATAAATCCCCTCATGCGTCTCTCCGTCTTCCCACATAGAAATCTCGATTGGTCGAGAATCTTTCTGTTCCAGCAGGAGATAGGTCAACTCTTCTTCCACATTGATCTGTTCGATGGTAATACTTCTTAGATTCGTCAGATCATAGCCTGCATAAGTCGCCACACTCTTATAAACCGTGAAGACGCCATCCCGATCCGACAGCATCGCATACCGGTATACACCGTCCGGCGTCTCGTTACCCACATATACCGTTACTTCGGTACCATCTGTATAGTGAATCGTTACCTCCGCGTATGGGTCATCCAGTCCAAAGTTTGCCAGGTCCACACTGCCTGTGCTGGCCGCGACTGTGCTCACAGCTCGCAGAGAAGAGCCTACGGATGTTAGGTTTTCAATCGAAGAACTGGTCAGCTCCCAATCCTCATATCCCTGCAATGTCCAGGTCTGTTCTGTCTCCGCATTGCCGCTGGAATCCTCAGTCTCGGTCAATTGAGACACGAGCGTATATGAGGCAGCCGCATTCTGTACCTCGATCGTTTCGATCTCAGTTTCATCATATTGTAAAAGGTACTCCGTCTCGGTTCCTACAGAGGCTTCCTCCGATGATTCCTCCCCTGTAGGCATAATTCCCTGACTCTGCAGTATCGCGATCACCACCACTGCGGCAATAAGAACCAGAAGAACCCCGCCAAAGAGCGCCAGCTTCTTGCCTTTACTCATAGACGCTTCCTCCGTGACCATACGACAATACCTGCAATGATGAGCGCAAGCGGAATCACAATGACGAAGGTTGCGCTCAGCGTTACCATGGTGCTGGCATTGATGGACAGAGTATCCGTCACATACTCCTTCGGCTCAATATACAACGTATCTACTGCGGTCTGCAGATAGTTCAACGTGTTATGCAGCAGTGTATAGTTTCCGTTGGTCAGAAAACCATTCTCATAGTCGAACATATACGCGCTGCCGAATACTGCAATCCGGGTATTTTTCAGATCGCCATCCACAGAGGTCGTATCTTCGATCATCAGGCCGGTATAAAACTGTCCCTGCTCATCGCCTTCTTCCACATCCATGGTCTCGCTGGCGGGATCCGCCTTGATAATCGCGCTGTCCGATGTTGTCAGAATCGGAGTGATCTCTGTACTGCGGTTTCGATCTTCTTCTACCGTGAAACCAACCGACCAGAGCTGCTGCACATCCGTCTTCGAAAGGCCCTCTGTTACATCATGCTCTCCGATATCCGGCAGGATCAGATTGGGATACCGATAATAATACTCGCTGTCTGTCTCGATCATGCTGCCGCGATGCACAGTCACGCCATATCTGGCCAGCAGACGATTGAAGTTTTCCATATTGTCCGGATACGCCACGCTCAGGTTGAGCATCAGACGGCCGCCATCATCCAGATAGGCCTGAAGATCCTCATACTCCAGATCCGTCAGATCGGAAGTCGGGTTATTGATTACAAGCACCGTATAGTCATTGGCTTCCAGTGTCGTCTCCGCATCCGCAAAGCTATACGTGGTCAGCTCAAAATTGGCGTCGGTCAGAAGGGACTGTACCGCGGATGAGATTTCTGTCTCCCCGTGTCCCGTCAACTGATACAGCACTGGCGTATTCTCACTGGTCACATACTGAATCGCAGATGTCAGCGTCTCCTCCGCCTGAAACGCGGTAATCTCATAATCATAGGAATAGGTGGACTGATTTAGCGTCTGTGTATATTCATACAAATCCGAATTGCTGACAATCTTATATTTTCCTGTATTTTCATTGACAACAATCAGACTGTTCGTCGCAATCGTCTCTCCGGCCTGCGTATATGGCTGGGTAAACTCCGGATTCGTATACGGATCCACCTGTTGATAATGGATCTTGTCGCTGTTCTGCACATAATCCTCAATCAACGCAATCGCTTCCGTATTCTCGTTGCCGGATACGTACAGACCATAGATCGTCACATCATCTTGCACATCTTCCAGGATCAGCGTAGTCCTGGAACCAATCGTATACAGCTGTTCCGGCGTCAAATCCACCGTGATATGCAGCTGCTGAAATAAAATATTCACAACTACAAAAGCTACCAGGGCCAGGACGACCACAATAGTCATGTATCCGCCATACTTCAGATTCTTATTTTTCTTGGCGGAATTCTTAAAACTGAACTTTCCCATGTGTTCTCTTCCTCCCTTAGCTCCATCTTCTCTTCTCGATCACTTGCATGGTCAAGAACACCACAAACACCGTGAACGACGCGTAGAATACTACATTTGAAAAGTCAAAGACGCCGGTATAAAAATCGCTGTAACGAGTAACCAGGGAACACCAGTCCGCCACATTTACCAGCAGGTTGTCATATACAGACGGCACAAAGAAGAAGAGCAACACAGCCGCGCCAATACAGACCACGGCAACAATGCCCGTCACGTAGATGTCTCGGATCGCACGATAGATCAGGAACGCTACGATCAGTGCCGCAAGGATAACCACACCCAGGGCAAAGGCTCGACTCGTCGGCAGCATGGTTGCGATGCCATCCAGCAGGAAAATGAGCATGAAAACACCAATGCTGGCAATCGCTGCGACCAGCTGATTCTCCGTCATGGAGGAGATCAGCATGCCAATCGCCGTAAAACAGCATCCATACAGGAAAAACCCAATATAGCCGCCGGCTACTTTCTGAATCGGTACCGAACCGCCTAACGCAGACAGTACGATCGGCTGCAACATCGTAATCACCAGCGCCAGTGTAAACAGCGTCAAAGCCGCTAGATATTTCCCCATCACGATCTTCCAGATCTTAATCGGGGACGTAAACAGGAGCTGATCCGTCTTATTCTTCATTTCCTCGGAGAACATACGCATGGTCAGGAGTGGAAGCGCAAACAGAATCAACAGCGTCACCGCGTCCAACACATAGCTGTAATCTGAGTTCTGATAGATCAGACCATACAACATAAAATAAATGCCAAACAGAACTAGCATAAACGCCATAAACACATATCCCAAAGGCGTCGTGAAATAGCTGCGCAGTTCCTTTAAGTATACGGCTCTCATGCTCTCTTCGCCTCTCTTTCTCCAGTGATCTGCAGGAAGATGTCTTCCAGATTGACCTCACTGGTCTTCATCATCAGGATCGGATACCGATTCTCACTGCAGAAATTGAAGATCGCCTCCCGTACGTCAGCATTCTCTTCTGTCTCCACGTTCACATCCACAGCACCTTCTTCACGAATGCGAACTATCTCCGCAAACTGAACGCCGGGAAGCTGTGCAATGCCATTGAGAACATCATTTTTGGGGCCCTTAATCCGCAACTCCAACTTATTGCTCTTAACCGCTGTCTTCGCCAGATTGTCCGGTGTGTCCGTCGCTACAATACGGCCTCGATTGATAATGATCACACGATCGCAGACTGCCTGTACCTCCGCCAGAATGTGGGAGCTGATAATCAGCGTATGCTCCTCGCTCAGGTTCTTAATCAGATCACGCACCTCCGTAATCTGCTTCGGATCCAGTCCTACCGTGGGCTCATCCAGAATCAACAGCTCTGGATCGCCGATCAGCGCCTGCGCGATGCCCACACGCTGCTTATAACCCTTGGATAAGTTGCGGATCAGACGCTTGCGCACATCGTTGATCCGTACCTGTTTGGTGATCTTCGTGATCATCTCCGCTTTCTTCGACATGGGAACCTTCTTCAGATCGCAAACAAAGCTTAAATATTCATTTACGGTCATGTCTGTGTAAAGCGGCGGAATTTCTGGAAGATATCCGATTCTTTGTTTTGCCTTTTCCGGATTATCCAGCACGCTTAATCCATCCACCAGCACTTCCCCTTCTGTCGATGAAAGGTATCCTGTAATGATATTCATAGTCGTGGACTTGCCTGCGCCGTTCGGTCCCAGAAAGCCGACTACTTCGCCTTTTTCTATGGTAAAGGATACGTTATCCAGCGCAAGGTGATTGCCGTACCTCTTTACCAGGTTCTTTACTTCTATCAAGGCATTTCTCCTCCTGATTTACAGTTTTTTAGATTGTAGCGAAAAAACATGAATTGCCTATGAACAAGCTGTAAAAGAATCTATCTTTCTTTTGGGGCTTAATCTACGCGATTCTGCGGGTTTCCAGCCCTCCAGGCAGCAATGTTTTCGTAAGCAATCTTGGCTCGCTTCTGCAGAGCCTCAATCGTGGCAAAACCAATGTGCGGCGTAATCAGCGTGTTCGGCGTATGATACAGCGGATGATCCTTCATCGGCGGCTCCTGTTCGAATACATCAATACCGCAGCCAGCGATCTGACCGCTCTTAAGTGCCTCGGCAAGCGCTGCGCTGTCTACCACAGGACCTCTGGCCGTGTTGATCAGAATGGCAGACTTCTTCATCTGTGCCAGTTCTTCCTTCCCAATCAGGCCCTTCGTCTGCTCCGTCAGCGGAACATGCAACGAGATGATATCACTCTCTTGCAAAAGCTCCGACAGCTCCACATATCGTACGCCAGGCAGCTCTTTCCGGCTTCTGCTATAAGCCAGCACCTCGCATCCGAAAGCATTTGCAATCGTCGCTACTCTTTGACCGATCGCTCCCGTTCCGATGACGCCAAACTTCTTTCCTTCCAGCTCCGGTCCGATCAGACCGTCCTTGGTTCCGCCCTGACGAATCACACTGTCGCATTCTCTCATTCTGCGGTACAGGCTGATGACCATCCCGAAGACCAGATCCGCGACAGCCACCGTAGAATAGCCCGCGCAGTTGGAAACAACGACACCCTTTTCCCGGCAAGCTTCCATATCAATATGGTCGTACCCTGTAAACGCAACGGATAGAAACTGCAGCTTGCGGAATCCGCGAATGACTTCTCCGGACAGCGGCTGATTCGCCACGATGATGGCCTCCGCATCCTCTCCTCTGGCAATCAGCTTCCGCGGATCTGTCTCCCGATGATCATAATATACGACTTCCACATCCTGTCCCAGGATCTCCTCCGCCAGTCGGTCCAGTTTCTCCTGCGCGACTCCTAATGGTTCTACTACAACGACTTTCATATTTGTGCCTCCCATAAAGGAAAATAAAATTGACCTCTATTAATTTACTCTCTTTTCGGCATTTTGTCAATAAAAAGAAACAGCCGGCCAGACATTTGCCGACTGTTTCCGTCGTACTCTTAACGAACCCAATATTTTCTGCTGAAAAACCAGGCCAAGCCCCCTGCCGCGGCCCACAGTATCCAGGGTAGTATGGCCAGCGGCTGCGACGCTGTCAGATTCAGCAGCTGACTTGTGGAGATGAGAATCGCCGGAGATACCCAGCCGAATACGTCCAGTCCCAAGATGAGCAGCAGCGCCGGCACCCCTAAGATGCCCAGTACCAGCATATACGCGCTTTCCATTCGATTGGCCCGACTCCCGATAAACATCGCTACAAAAGCCGTCAAAATCAGCATGCATGTACGAAGGCCGTAGGTCAGCGCCATATATCCGCTGATGCTGAGTTTCAGCGGAAAGGCCTGCAGAAAGTCCAGATTCTGCACCGGCGCAGCCAATACGCTCGGTTGATATTCCTCCAAAAAACGCAGGATTTCATGTCCATACAAAATGGCACTGACTGCCACAGCCAATAGCACGGCCAGGACCGTCTTGCGGCGAAATATACCCCGTCGTCCCCGTTTGACAGAACGCAGCATGTAGCCCACGCCCGCTTGCCGCTCATAGGCCACAAGCCCCACACTGCAGAGTGCCACCACAATCATCGCCAGTGTCGCGTTGCGTCTCTGCACTTCCTGCGGCCAGTCCCCATACAGATTGCGATAGGGTTCCTGTTGCAGAAGCCAGGGTTCATATCCTCCCTCTTCCGCGCGCTGCCGCAGTTCCTGCACACGCGCCTCCAGTTGATCGAGCGCGCTCTGCAGCTGTCCGTCATTCGGATCCGCCAAAGCCCTCGCATTGGCCAGGTAATCATCCATCGTGGAATCCGCCGGACCTTCCGCATCCCGCAAGTATGCCTCATACCACATGTCGTAGGCGCCGCTGTCAGACTGATAGGTATAATACTGCAGATCTCCCGCGAAAACATACAGAACCACCAGCAACAGTATGCTCCATTCCAAAAGGAGTGTCTTATACGTCTCCATACCCCCAATGCTCAGATGCCGCCGTCCCAGATCCAATGCGCGGTTGACCAGGTGCGCAAACTTGCTGAGCCAGTCCCGGTTGCCCGCCGGATACCGATTGCGCTGTACCCACAGCGCACCGAACAGAAAGAGCGCCAAAAGAAATGGCAGCGCCCATAGCGCCAGCGTTCGTATGCCAAAGGGATATCCAAACAGATCAATGTTCAGATACTGGGTGTAGAGCTTTGATGTCTGAATATACGAAAACAAGTTGAAATATTTTAGCGGATTCAAAATGCTCTGCACCGGCAGCGTCGCAAAAAGAACATATTCCACGATCAGAATGGCCGCCAGCACGGTCACCGAAAACTGAATATTGCTGATCCAGCCCAGCACGCACCACAGCAGAACCCCGATCAGAAAACCACTGGCTACCTTGACCAGCAGGTACTGCACGATCCAGCCGCCGATACTGATCGGTATGGGACAGGTCTTGAAACTCATGAGCGACTGCAGAGATCTCCCCAGACCTTCCCATCCTCCTTCCAACTCGAGTGCCAGGACCAGATTGATTCCATAGAGCAGAAGCGTATATATAACACAGACCGCAAACAGGATCCCCACACGAACCCAGCCCAGATGCATCCGTCCCTTCTGGCAGCTGCGAATCGTACTCCATAGACCCTTCTTTCGTTCTTCCAGGAAGGCCAGGACAAACACAATCAGAACCACCACATAGAGATAATCCGCCAAGTCAAAGGCAATCCAGGACTCCATGCCCCGATTATTGCCCATCTCTACCGTCACATCCTGTATGGTCCGAAATTCTCCTGCTGTTTTCTGCAGATTTCGATAGGAGAAACTGTTCGGATCGCCAAAAATCGTCGTCTGAGATTGTGTCTCCGCCTGCGTCTGAATCTGCGCCAGATATCCCGGATAATCGATCAGATACTGCAGCTGTTCCTGCAGCTCCGCATAGGCCTGGGAGTATTTTCTGGTTCCCGCTCGCAGCGCTTCCGGCTGTTCGATGAGGGCTGCCAGATCCGGATATCCTGCCAGCATCTCCGCGACCTCTTCTGCTGTTTTATCCTCCAGCGCCCATCCCCATGTCCACAGCACCACATCACTCAGAAGATCACTCTGTTCCGTCAGATACGTCTGTGCCTCTTCCAGACTATAGTCCTGCATCTCTCTCACCAGTCCCTGGTAGAACTGGTTGTTCTCTATCATCTCCTGCCAGGAAGACAGCTGGATACTCCCCGTACAATCATATAAAAACAGTCCGATACAAATCAATGGAATCGCCAGAAGCAGCGCAAGCCTTCTGGGATTACTCAGTATTCTCTTCCACTCACCCATGGCCTATTCCCCCAGAAAATACAGATACACATCCTCCAGGCTCAGGTGATATGCCACAGGCTCCCACTCCGGTGGAATCGCCGCGATCAGCTCCTGCGGCGTACCCATGCGCTGCAGTTTTCCCTTTTTCATCAACAGTACCTGGTCTGCTATGGATTCAATATCACTGACGATATGGGTCGCTAAGAGTACGATACGATCCTGGGACAATTCATGGATAAATGTACGGATTCGCACACGCTCCTTCGGATCCAGCCCTGCCGTCGGTTCGTCCAGGATCAAGATCTTCGGATCGCCCAGAAGCGCCTGCGCCAAGAGCGCTCGCTGCCGCATTCCCCCTGAAAATCCCAGCAGCTTCTTATGCCGCACATCCTGAAGATTCGCAAGCTCCAGCACATGCTGCACCTGCTCTCGCACAGCCTTGCCCCTGATCCCCTTCAGCCTGGCGATGTACGTCAGGAAGCTCTCCGCCGTCATATGTTCGTACATTCCCTGCTGCTGCGGCATATATCCCAGATATTGACGGAAGCGGTCTCCCATCTGTAAAATCTCCTGATCATCCAGCAGAATCCGTCCCTCATCCCTACGAATATTGTCCGTAATCAGATTCATCATCGTGCTCTTTCCGGCGCCATTTGCCCCCAGGATACCGTAAATTCCCGTTTCAAAGGTGATGGAAAAATCCGACAGTGCCTCTAGCTTCCCATATCGTTTTGTCACGTGCTCTAACTTTAACTCCATGTCCATCCCTCCTGTTTTGTTCACAAAATACGAAAAACCCTTTTATTCATTATACCAATTTCCCCTTGTAATGTCAAACAGAAGTATGTAAAAATGCACGATTCAAAAAGGCCACCCCTTATAGTCGGGATGGCCTCTTGACTCTCCTTATTCGCAGCGGGTCGCTTCGTATCCTGCTTCCTTCACAGCATTCATCAGCGCCTCATCGGAAACATCCTGCGCAAGCGTTACGACCGCCTTCTTGTCTTCCAGGCTGACCTCAGCCCCCGTGACGCCCGTGACGCCTTCCAACGCCTTCTTCACATGCGCCTGGCAATGTGCGCACATCATTCCTTCTACATACACTGTCTTTGTCATTTTATTTTCCTCCTTCTTCTCCGGTATGGGACACGGAGCATTTCTATCCATCAAGCCGGGCAGCGTGTCCGGCAGAGGGATCTTCTTACGCGGCACATCCCGCTTCGCAGAATGTACCTGAAACAGGTTCAGCCGCAACGCATTCATCACAACACAGAAACTGGAAAGACTCATCGCCGCCGCGCCGAACATGGGGTTCAGCTGCCACCCCAACACGGGAATCAATACCCCAGCTGCCAGGGGAATCCCGATGCAATTATAAAAGAACGCCCAGAACAGGTTCTCATGAATATTTCGCAGTACCTGACGAGAAAGGCGAATCGCCGCCGGCACATCCAAGAGACTTGATTTCATCAAAACGACATCGGCTGCATCCAGCGCCACATCTGCGCCTGCGCCAATCGCGATGCCCACATCCGCGCGCGTCAACGCCGGCGCATCATTGATTCCATCGCCCACCATGGCTGTTTTTCCCAGCGTCGACAGACTCCGCACCACCGCTTCCTTGTCCCCCGGAAGCACATCCGAGATGACCTTCTGAAGTCCTACCTGCCGTCCGATTGCCTCCGCAGTCCTGCGATTATCTCCTGTCAGCATGATGGTCTGAATCCCCATGCCCTCCAGCTCCCGAATCGCCTGCGCGCTGTCCGGCTTTACCACATCCGCTACCGCGATGATTCCCAGGAGCTTCGTCCCCAGCGCAAAATACAGCGGTGTCTTGCCTTCTTCCGCCAGAGCCTCTCCAGCCCTTTTCATGGATTCTGTCAATAAGCCCTGTTCCTGCATGAGCACTGCATTGCCGCCAATCGCCCTCTCTCCATGGATACTTCCCTGGACGCCATGTCCAGGCATCGCCGAGAATGCCTCGACCGGCTCATAGGTTAGCCCTTCCTTCTGGGCGTGTTCTCGAATGGCCTTAGCCAGCGGATGTTCACTCTTTTCTTCCAGTGCCGCGGCCACCGCGAGCAGTTCCTCTTTCGTGATCTCTTCATTCGGCCGCAGATCCGTCACCTGTGGTTTCCCCTCTGTGACCGTTCCCGTCTTATCCAAAATCACAAAATCTATCTTACCTGCCGCCTCTAAGGCAGAAGCCGTCTTAAACAATACACCATTCTTAGCGCCCAGACCGCTCCCTACCATGATCGCCACCGGTGTGGCCAAGCCCAGCGCACAAGGGCAGCTGATCACCAGCACACTGATCGCTCGTGCCAGCGCGAAGCCAAAAGTCTCGCCTACCAGCATCCAGACAATGAAGGTCACAAGCGCAATCCCAATGACCGCCGGCACAAATATGCCGGATACCTTATCGGCCACCTTGGCGATGGGCGCCTTGGTCGCCGCCGCATTCTCCACCATTTCAATGATCTGACTCAGCGTGGTGTCGCCGCCGACTCGTGTGGCTGTACAGGTCAAGAATCCATTCTGATTGAGCGTGGCTGCACTGACCAGACTGCCGGGCTGTTTGTCTACCGGAAGACTCTCTCCCGTCAGCGCCGCCTCATTGACCGCGCTCTCTCCCTCGACTATTCGCCCATCTACCGGAATGCTTTCGCCGGGACGCACCAGAAACGTATCGCCGATCTGCACCTCTTCGGCAGGAATCGTCTCTTCCTTGCCGCCTCGCAGGACTCGGGCTGTCTTGGGCGCCAGATCCATCAGACTCTTGATGGCATTGGTCGTCTTCCCCTTGCTGCGTGCCTCCAGAAGTTTTCCCACTGTGATCAGCGTCAGGATCATGGCCGCCGACTCAAAATACAATTCATGCAGGTAATGCTCTGCATGAGCCGCGTCGCCGCTCATCGCAAACAACATCGCCACGCTGTACAGATAGGCCGCCGCACTGCCCATGGCCACCAGCGTATCCATGTTGGGCCCGCCATGAATCAGGCTGGTCACACCGCTAATGAAAAAGCGCTGATTGATGACCATTACGGCTGTCGTCAGAAGAAGCTGATACAGCCCGATCGCCATGGGATTCTCCCGAAATCCCGCCGGAATGGGCCATCCCCACATCAGCGCTCCCATGGACACATACATCAGGGGAATCAGCAGGACTAAAGACGCAATCAGTCTCCTGGCCAGCTTCGGCGTTTCGTGATCTTCCAGCGCTTCCCTGGCTGCCTGTGCATTTGTCTGCGCTTTCTGTTCCGGGCTGGCTCCATATCCCGCCATCTGTACGGCCTGACAGATTGCCTGTGCCGATGCCGGCGCCTCATACTGCACACTCATAGAATTGGTCAGAAGGCTGACCGTGACCTCACTGACCCCCTCGACCGCAGCCACGGCCTTCTCCACATGCGCACTACATGCCGCACAGGTCATACCCGTTACATTAAATTTCTCGGTATGCATACCATTCTCTCCTTACTTGAGCTTCTTGATCAGATCCACAGCCTCATCCACAATCTGCAGATTCCCCTGCTGAATCTCCTCTACCACACAGGTCTCCATGTGATTTTGCAGTATCATATATCCTACACTCTGCAGCGCACTCTGTACCGCGGCCACTTGTATCAGAATATCTCCACAATATCTGTTTTCATCCACCATATTTTTAATCCCGTTCAGCTGCCCCATAATCCGATTCAGCCGATTCTGCAGTGCCTTCTGCGTCTCCTCATCACGCGGCGTATGCTTCTTATGTGCACAACACTCCATGATATCTCTCCTTCCAAATACCCCCACAGGGTATCTGCAACCATCATATACCCCCGCCCGGTATTTGTCAAGCCTATTTTTTGCTTTTTTTCAAAAATTATGTTAGCATGGATGTAGTTTTCACTCACCAAATCGTAGTTTATAGGTAGAGGAGGTGTTCCCTATGGATGATGAACAGATCATCGAACTTTTCTGGCAGCGCTCAGAAGACGCCATCACCGCACTGGACGCAAAATACGGCCGTCTCTGTCACGCATTATCCTATCAGCTTACCAACAACCAACAGGACGCTGAGGAATGCGTCAACGACGCCTACCTGGGCATATGGAATGCCATTCCGCCTGCGCGCCCCCATTCCTTAAGCGCCTATCTTTGCAAAATCGTTCACAACCTGTCCCTGAAAAAACATGAGCACAAATCCGCTGCCAAGCGCGATAGCCAATATGACGTGGCACTGGAAGAACTGGCTGAGATCCTACCAAGCTCAGAAGACGTCTGGTCGAACCTAGCAGCCCAGACACTCACGCAGGCCCTGGAACATTTTTTAGACACGCTTTCCCAGGAGAACCGCGTCATCTTTGTACGCCGATACTGGTTCGGCGATTCGTATCAGACAATCGCCGGGCAGGTACACAAGAGCGAAAAAAACGTCTCTGTACGCCTCACCCGGCTCCGCAAACAACTTCGACAATATCTGATTCAGGAGGGAATTCTATGAAAACGCAACGACTCTCTCATGCGCTCGCTAATCTAAGCGATCGCTATATTTCCGAGGCCATAGAGTATACGACCCCCGTGTCAAAGCGACATCCATTTCGCATGGCTTCTCTGGCCGCTTGCCTGGTTTTAATCCTTGCCCTGGGCCTGTGGCAGCTTCGTCCGCAGTCTCAGGTGATCACACTTGCTAGTGGCGATACTCTTTGTTTTGCCCCTGCCTCTTCGCTATCTTCTCAGAATCTGGCACTCTCTGTTCGTTCCCGAGAACTGGCCTCTGCTGAGCTTGAACTCCTTTTTCCCGGCTTGTCTGCCAGCGCGATCGGCATCTGGAATCAAGAAGATCTCTCTCTTCTGGGCTTTGAAGGCAATATCGGCACTGTAAACTTCACAATCTCTACGACAAATGCCATTTTGCAGGATACTTTCATAGAAGGTCATGAAACCACCAGCTATGTGAATGGCGTAGCGATCCAGGCTGGTTACTATCGTTCTCGCGCCAATAGCCATGGAATTCGCACCATGATCTATTATGCGACCTTTATGCTGGATGGGCAGACTTTTTACATCGAATGCGCCGGCGAAGAAAGCACCCAGGAAACCCTGCGTATTGATCTCACCCAAGTTCTCTGCCAGCTCATCGAAAATGGGCCCTTGCCCGATGTCGATTTTTGACTTTTGAAGGCTGCTGCGTATTTCGTAGCAGCCTCCCTATTTATATACACTGTCGACTAGGAATCTGCCTGGGCTCTGAAAATTGGAGTATACAGATTCTTCGGGCTTTCTGTATACGCTATCGACCAGGAACCTCCCTAGATCCTGAAAATTTGAGTATACAGGTTCTACCCGAGTTCGGGCTCTTCGAGCTTTCTGTATACGCCCCGGATCGGGAGCCTGCCCGAGCCATGAAAATTTGAGTATACAGGTTCTTCGGGCTTTCTGTATACGCT
>DBQQ01000032.1:219-40775 GCA_002305315.1 Clostridiales bacterium UBA1390 | reverse complement strand
CCAGTTTTTGTTGACTAGTGCACATCCCACCCCGGACTAATGAGAAATCCCCGTCCGAATTCTTATAGGATAAAATACAAGGCGCTGAGAAGCAAATACAGTATAAAATAGACGATAAATCCAGGCGCCAGGAGCAGTTCCAACACGCGCTCTCCCCTGCTGGTACGCCCGAAGGTCTTCAGATTCTTTCGTTCCGGCAGGAAACGGTAGAGAAAATACAGCAGCGCACAGATCCCAATGATGGCATATACCGCAAAAGCCATGTCATACCAGTCTCCTGGCACATAATCCATCGCCATCGCTGTCGTATTATGCAAAATATGGCATAGGATGGCTGGCCAGAGGGAACCCGTTCGAACCGTCAGGAACCCGAAGAGAAGTCCTACCAGAAGCGGTGTGATCGTCTGCGCCAGGTTGCCATGATACATCATGAAGAACAGTGTGGACACCAGAATGCCCGCGGCCTCGCCATATTTCTTTAGACCATTTAAGATGAAACCACGGAAAATGACTTCCTCCAGAATTGGTCCTAAAAGACATACATAAGACATCGACAGAATGAACCCAACAGGATCTTCATTCGGCATGGGCGTCTGTATGGCGGGCATATTCATGACCCACCCCGCCATACTCAGAAACTGCAACAGCAAACTGATGACCACCGATGCAATCGCCGCGCACCCCCATCCGCTGAAGTAGGATAAGGCCGTCATCTGTTTCGGCTTCTGCGTCGTCGAGGAAACCATCGATGTCTCGTTGAGACGAAAGCCGACCCAGTATCGGAGCAGGAGGATCAGGAGCACCTCTCCCAGGATAGAAGGCATATAAGCCGTCAAAAAATCATATACGGCAGGACTCATGCCTAGCGCCGCTATCAAATTGTCTGTTGTCAGTGTCGACAGATCCGTCAGCATGCCAGACTGCATGATGCCCTGGCTCATCAGCACAAAACTGAGAATCAAAGCAAGAAGATTCGCGGCAACCAGCATGATCAGGAGTGACCAGGCGCTGCGGCTGATATCCCGGCGAAAACGACGCTTCTCTTCCTCGGCGGTACTCCCGAAATAATCTGGATTTCTCCAGGGCAGATCCTTCATACTATTCCTCCTCAAATGGTGAGCTGCCTCAGCTCCTGATCCAACGCTTCGATCAACGCTTCCGGCGTACGCAGGAAGGGTGACTTCAACAGTTCTTCAATATTGCTCTTATCGTCCACCCAAGGAATATCTCCCTCGTGATCCGGACGAAAGATGGGCAGGTACTTCTGCAAAATCGCCAGCGCCTGCGGCTCTCCTGTCAGTTCCGGCACGGTACACTCCACGCTGTACCTCTTAGTATAGGCCTTCGTCGTCCTATACGTGAAGGTATAAGAACCCGCATCGAGCAGGATGTGCGCGCAGCTTCCCGCCTGGTCTGCGCCCGGAATCGAGGCGGCATCCGCATCCGGCAGATAAACATCGGCCTCGGCGCCAAAGGGGACTCGGATCTGCACCGTCATCTGTCTGCGGCCGCCCTCTTCTGCAGGGCCCATTTCCCATCCCACATGATAGCTTCCTACTGCAGTACGCAGATCCATCTTCGCCCAGGTGATCCGATAATCCGGCTGCGGCTTGATTTCCGCCTTCCGGAAACCGGGTGCGCCAGCTACCGGACGGATTCCGATCATGTTGCGATACATCCATTCCACGACCGCGCCATAGGCATAGTGATTCAAAGAATTCATGCCGGTTCCACTGATATGTCCATCCGGCATGACAGAATTCCATCGTTCCCAAACCGTAGTGGCACCCATCTTGACCTCGTAGAGCCAGCTTGGGTAATCGTCATTCAGAAGCAAGGTGTACGCCACATCATTCATGCCGTGATCTGATAGTGCCCGGCACAGATAGGGCGTCCCGACAAAGCCCGTATTCAAGTGGAAATAATTGTCGCGAATCAGCTTTCGCAGTCCTGCGCGAGTCCGTTCCAACGCGTCTTCCGGCGCCAATCCCATGAACAGCACCATCGTATGCGCCGTCTGCGTATCCACCGCAAGGCGTCCTGTGGGCGTGAAATACTCCTGCTGAAAAGCTGCCTTGATCTCTTCCGCCAGTTTCTGATAATGCGCGGCATCCTCCTCTTTTCCCAGTACAGAAGCCGCCTGCGCCAGAATATTCGTGGAATAATAGTAATAGGCAGACGCCACGAAATACGGATCCGTACCGCCATATACGCCGCCCTCAATCTTACCATCCAGCGCCAGCCAGTCCGCCAGATGACAGCCTACCTTCCATAGCCGACTGCTGCCGCTTGCCTCCTCTGCCCGGTACATGTACTCTACCCAGCCCTTCATGCTCTCATACTGGTTCTCCAGAATCTTGGGATCTCCAAAATGCAGGTAGACTTCCCAGGGAATGACAGTGGCTGCCTCGCCCCAGGCGCAGGAACCATCTCCATCGTACCCTGCCATCGGCACCACATAAGGCACATTTCCGCCGAGCTTTTTCTGTTCCTGATACAGATCATATCCATACTTGGTATAAAACGCGTACGTATCCATGTTATAGCTGGCGGTACCGCAGAAGATCTGCGCGTCGCCGGTCCATCCCATACGTTCATCACGCTGCGGGCAGTCCGTAGGCGTGTCGAGAAAATTTCCCTTCTGTCCCCACCGGGTATTCTCAAAAAGCCGATTGACCAGAGGATTGCTGGTCTCAATCCGTCCCGTCTCTTCCATATCCGAATGGATGACACAGCCCGTGAAATCCTCCGCCTTGACCTCGTAAGGCCACCCTTCTACCAGAACATACCGGAAGCCATAGAAAGTGAAGTGGGCCCGAGCATGATTGACTCCTTCATGACAGGTGTAGATAAACTCCTGCTTTGCTGTCCGCAGATTCTCCACGTAAAAACAGTCATCCTGCAGGATTTCCCCATGCTGCAGACGAATCCGCGTCCCAGCTGGCGCCGTGACCGTAAACGCCACCCATCCGACCATGTTCTGGCCCATATCCAGCACCGCCTCACCGGCGGGCGTATGAATGACCTCGATCGGCTTCAGGCGTTCATGAATCAGAATCGGCGGGTTGAGACGCGCTCTGAGCTTATCATAGCCCATCGAGACCTCGCGGGTATCGTACACTTCCGTCGAGACCTGTGAGCAGTCCACGATTTCCCCATTATAAATATCGCTGTACGTCACCGGACTCTTACGGGCCTTCCAATCTGTGTCAGTGGTGAGAACCTCTCTGGTCCCATCCTCATACTCCATATGCAGCTCCGCCAGGAGTACAAAGCGGTCTCCGTATACATCTTTCTTAGACGAAAGGCCGTAATCTCCCTTATACCAACCATTGCCCAGCCAGACCTCCGCCTCGTTCTCCTCTTTCAGAAGCTCTGTAATATCGTAAGTCTGATACTGAATCCAGCTATCATAGGCTTCGCAGCCCGGCAGAAGATACTCCTCTCCCACTTTCTGTCCGTTCAGCGTCCACTCGTAAGCGCCTAGTCCCACCATATAGGCCCGTGCTCGAACGACCTTCTTCGACATGGTAAACTGCCTGAAAAGAATGGGATGAATGGACGGAGAAAGATCTGGCGTGATCCAATGTGCCGTCCAGGGCTCCGCCTCTTTTGCGGTTTCAAACCAGGCCGCCTCGCTTTCTGCCTCTTCTCCGTTATCGGCCCATACGCGCACCTTCCAATAGTACCGGGTACGCGGCGCCATCTCGATCGGCAGCACGAAATGTGTGCTATCCACATCTTCTTGCCTGCCGCTGTCCCATATAATCTCTGTAAACTCCGGATCTGCCGCTACCGTCACCTGCGCCTCTACCTGGCGCTTTGCTTCCGTATCTTCTACAATATAGGAAATACTGGGCTGCTGCAACCAGTATCCCAACGGATTCACAAGATGATTGGTCTTTAGACTGGTAATTTTCATACTTACTCCTCCCGTGATGGTAATATGCCTCTATTATATCAGAGCTTGCCGCAGAATACAAGCCATTAAAAACCGCTCATCTATTATATAAAATAGTTGACATAATAAGAGTTTCGATGTAAAATTAAATAGAAAGGTGGAATCTGCATGAACAAGAGTATGTACAGTTTAATTTTAACAGATGAAGTGATTGCCAGAATCGACCGCCTCGCCTATGAGAAAGGTATGAATCGTTCTCAGCTGATCGATCATCTCCTAGCGAAAGAGGTGGGTATGCACACCCGGGAACACCAGACACGTACCATCATCTCCTACACCGTATCGCAGATCAACACGCAGGAATCCTCCCTGCATGGCCATATGGACCGCGGCAGTATGGAAGTGGCTACATATGTGAAATATAAATATAACCCGACGATTAAGTACGGGTTTGATATCATCGAAGAAAATAATGCTCCACTGGGACTCTTGAAAATACAGTCCCGCTCCACGGCTGCCGCTCTGCGCAACAATCTGGACACCTTTTTCTGTCTGCTTTCCGTCATAGACGATCATCATCATCAACTCTTCCGTATCCCCACAAAAAAGCAAACCGATGCCGGACGCTATCAACGTACTATTGTTCTTCCCAGGCTGTTTGAAAACACTGATGATGCGCAGACCGTCGCCGACCGACTGAGTGCTTCTATCCTTCTGGTGGACGATACCATGCAAAGTTATTTCAATTCCTTACGTTCCCCTTCACTGAATCGAATTGTAGAAGACACGTATCTGCGTCACTTCTCGCAATAAAAAGGCGAGCCCTCACTTATGATAGGGCTCGCCTTTTTTCCACAAAAGACATACTAGCAAAAATAATGAATCTCGCCGAAGTATAATATCCATTTCTGAATAATGTCTTCGCTTCTCGCTTCTACCATCCTCATAATATTAAGAAGCGTATGCGACGCTATTCTCGAATTATTATTGCAAAGCAGACACTTTCCTGCGCTTGTAATCCAAATCTTTGTAGCATTTTCCCTGGGAGAACTCCATGATTAAATGGGCCGTGGAACGAATAATCTCTTCAAACTGTCTGATTTCCTCTTCGGAAAAATGATAGATATCCTCCCACTTATATTGAGGCCGCCAGCAGACAGCATGCTTAAAACCATATTCTTCATCTGGACGTTCTATATACACCTTCACCGTTCCATCTTCCTGCATGTCAGAATGAACAATTTCCGTCTCATCATTTAATGTCATAAAAGGATACATCATATCATCATTCCTCCCTTCGTACCTGCTCACTTATGATAGGGCTCGCCTTTTAAGATTCGAAAGCTTCGATAAATCTGCTCCGCCAGGATGACGCGCATGAGACCGTGCGGAAATGTCAGGCGGGAAAAGCTGATGCGCTCCTGCGCTCGTGCCAGCACCGCAGGCGACAGTCCGCAGGAACCGCCAATCACGAATACCAGATGGGAATCGCCCTGATTCATGCGACTGCCCATCCAATGCGCCAGTTCCACAGAATCCCTTGCCTTACCATCGATGCATAAGGCCACCACATAAGCCCTCTCCGGCAGTTTGGCCAGAAGCCGACGCCCTTCCTTTTCCACTGCCATCTCTTCCTGACCCTCGATGATGCTCTCATCCGCCACCTCTATGACCTGGAAGGTACAATACGCTAAAAGACGCTTGGCATACTCTGCCACAGCGTCTTTATAAAACTTTTCTTTGAGTTTACCCACACAAAGGATCGTAATTTTCATCCTAATTTCCCTTCTAAAACAATCGGGTCGAATGATTTTCCATCGCAGGAGATGTGAGCGCCCAGAGAATAGAGTTTCTCTACCATGGCCTCGTATCCTCTGCAGATGTACTTAATATTGGTAATCGTAGTCGTGCCGCTGGCGGCCAGTCCCGCCAATACCATGGCTGCGCCTGCTCGAAGATCTGTCGCTTCTACTTCGCAGCCCGTTAAATCCTTTACCCCCTGCACCACGGCGATTCTGCCGTCCACATTGATATCCGCGCCCATCTTGATGAGCTGCGCCACATATTGAAAACGATTCTCCCATACATTCTCGGTGATGATGCTGGTTCCCTGCGTCACTGCCATCAGCGTCATAAACTGAGGCTGCATATCCGTCGGAAAACCAGGATACGGGGACGTCTTGATCATCGTAGGTTTAAGCGGCTGATCCACGGTGACGCGAATCGCGTCATCCATTTCCTCTATCTGCACGCCCATCTCCGAAAGCTTCGCGGAAATCGCATCCATATGCTTGGGAATGATGTTCTCCACCAGAATATCTCCCCCGGTGATCGCGGCCGCCACCATGTAGGTGCCCGCCTCAATCTGATCGGGAATGATCGTATAAGACGTACCATGGAGCTTCTCTACGCCCCGAATCACAATACGGTCTGTCCCGGCTCCACTGATTCTGGCTCCCATACTGTTTAAGAAATTCGCGGTATCCACCACATGAGGTTCCTTCGCCGCATTGCTGATGACAGTGGTTCCTTTAGCAAGGACGGCCGCCAACATGATATTGATCGTAGCGCCCACGCTCACCACATCCAGAAAGATGCTAGAACCCTTCAATTCCCTGGCTTCGACACTGATTATATCCTTCGCATCCACCGTAGCCCCCAATGCCTCAAACCCCTTCAGGTGCAGGTCAATGGGACGAAGGCCAAAATTACATCCCCCTGGAAATACCACTTTCGCACTGCCGAAACGCCCCAGCAGAACCCCCAGCAAATAGTAGGAGGCTCGCATCTTGCGAACGCCTTCCATATCCACACACTGATTCTTAAGCCCACGGCTATCGATCACCAATGTATGTTCATCTCTATACTGAATCCGAATTCCCATTTCCTTAAGAACAGCAACCAGATTCTTAATATCGGCAATATAAGGAACATTCTCTAATTCCACTACGTCATCCGCCAAAAGAGCTGCCGGAATAATCGCCACCGCCGCATTCTTTGCGCCGCTGATGCTTACAGACCCTTTTAACGGGTGCTCACCCTGAATCATGATTTTTTCCATTTTTCTATCCTCTCAATCAGCGCATATACGCTGTTTTTTGAAACACCGCCGATTATTCCCGTCTCGACGTCACTTAAAGTTTACCACAAATTCATCTGTATTTCAACCCGTACCATGTTTTTTGTGGTATTTTTCCGGCATTTTTGGGAAAATACCGTTAGTCCATCCTCTCATTCGTATACGCATTCATACGAATCGTCTTCTCTCCGTGATTCAGCACAAACTCCAGACAATATACTGCTTCCTGTCCTTTCAGATCATATCCGCTGCGTATCTCCGTCACAACGATTGCCTCATCATCCTGACGTTCCTCCAGGATGACCCGCAATACCGCATACAGCATCTCATCAATGGGGCGAATCTCTCTTTCCGTCTCCTCGTATCCCATAGGTTCATAGTACTCCATGATAATCTGTGCCGTTCCCTCTGCCTCTATCCGTACCAGAATTTGGTTCATGAAGAGATACTCCTCATTCCAATGCTGACAATATAGAAATTCTGCGTATTCTTCTTCCATCGACTCCTGAATACATACATATTCCAAATCTCCTATACAGGCGGACACCTGCGTATCCGCCCAGCTTCTCAGAGTCTCCTCTTCCCATAGAGGCCACCTCAGCTGCTCCGATGTGTACTCTATACGGTGGTGCGTTGGATCCAGAAGAATGGTTTCACCCTCCTTGGCATACCGCGTCTGCTGCGCGTCCATATAGGTCGTCTGATACTCCGTGCCTAAAAGCACCTCTACCAGAGAACGATCCAGCAGACTGGCATTCCCCAGTATGACACGCGCACGCGGATAGCTTTCCCGATGAATTAATACATCCAAATCCACCTCATTCTCTTCATACAGCGCAATCACTTGCTGCAGCTGGTCATCAGTAGCCGCATATAGCTGATCCTGTTCCAATCGGTTCAACCAGAATAAAGCTAGGTTCACTACTACCAGAATCACTAGGATTCCTACACGTATCGTCTTCCAATTCACACCTGTACCCTCTCATAATATTTCACGCCAGACGCTGTGAGTTCCCAATAAAACACAGATTCTCCATTTTCCAGCAGGCACACGATCTCCAGATTTTCCCATCCTTCATTCACATACTCACTGAATCGGTTCAAGGCATCTATCACGCTTTCCGCAATCACCTGCGGACGATATAGATTCCGATCCTGCTGAACTCGCCATCGGCTATACCGATATACCTCCTGTCCCTGTATTTCGATCTGGATCGCAGCCGTTCTTTCCATTTCCTTCCAAATGCCGTCCGTTGGAATCACCGGAAGATCATCTGCCTTATAATTCCAACAAAAGAGATATCCCTCTTCCGTCTTTTCTACCGAACATAGATACGTCCCCAACGGATATTCATCAAAGGACATCTCGCGTTCCAAAAAGGCAAAGGCTATATCATAGGCCTCTGCGATCGTAATCTCACTCTCCTGCGTATTGACTGGCGTTTTCACATAGTCAATCATCCCATTCTCCTGTATGCGCACAGTACACCGATCGTCCGTAAAAATCCAGGCCGATTCCTGATAACTTTCCCCCTGCATGAGATCTGGATAATCAAAAAAGCGCGCTGCGATTTCCTGACAGCTTTCCTGTGTGAATTCCCCTTCCTCCACAACCTGCCATAGAATCTTTGTTTCTGGTTCTGCCTGATCCCGCATATAAAAGGATGAATGAAATACATCGGGAAACGTATAGGACGCATCCAGATACTTCTCTCCCAGGGCCGAACAAACGGAACCAATCACCTCTAAGAGCTTTGTATTGATTTCGCTCTGCCACTGTACTTGTGTGGATTCGATCTTGAGCGCCTGACTGTTTTCGCGATTGATCAGATAGACATGAGCATTTTCCCTTACACTCTGTGCCGGGATCATCCATACTTCCTGAAATGAGAAATCCTCGGCATACATCCATTCTGTCTGCGCTCGTACCATCTGCGCATCCAGATCCAACGCGTATTCGTAACGGCAAATCGCACCCTTTTCATGGATTTCATCCAATATCTGCACTTCCTCACAGGATGAAAGCACTTCCTGAAAAAAAAGCCAGGATGCCTCATAAAGCGCCTCATAATGTTGTGTCTGATCACTCACCAGACTGCTGCGCCCCTCCTGTTCTCCTGATGAGGCATAGATCCTCATAGGACGCAGGATGCCCGCCCACTGATCCAGTTGCTGCACGCTTCCGGCCGTTCCTGTATCATATCCGCTAGTTCCTCGATGCGTCCACATCCGCAGAAACGTAGAAAGCTGCCAACCGGCCAGTGTCAACAACGCTATCAAAATCAGCGCATACAAGATAAGTCCCCATCGTATCTTTTTCATGGCGTCTCCCTGTCGATGCCTGCTTCGTATAGATTCATCCGAAGATTTTGCAGTTCGCTTTCCAGTTCCCGACTCATACGCTCCACCTGGTAGACACACCCATAAATCGTTCCTCCCTGTCGCACAAATACAGCGAAATACTGCCAGCCAATCTTCGGCAAAGAAACCTTTTCCTGCACCAATCCAGAGTCTCCCACTTCTGCAGAACCTCTATCCCAGATATTCCATCCATTATTTTCCTTCGTGAGTATACCATAGTATATGATCGTGCCTGGCATGGCTGTTCCTGTCAGATCCAATTCCGACAAAAAAGTATAAGCTGTCTGTTCGATCCAGGAACCGGACCAGCAAAAGGTCCCCAGTTTTTCTGTCGTACCATCGCGCCAAATGATACTCTCTGCCTCGAACCCCATCTGTTCTGCGATGGCTATCCGCAGAGATGCGCTTTCATCACCTTGCGCCTGCAAACTCCCCAGACTAAGAATCCAAATCAGAATCCATAGACTCATTCTCTTCTTCCTCATCGATCTCCTCCCTTATGGACAAAGGAAAAATCAAATGGAATGTACTTCCCTTTCCCGGTATGCTGTCCAATTCGATTCTTCCATGATGCATCTCCATCATTTCCTTAGCAATGGCCAGTCCCAAACCCGTTCCGCCAGAGGATCGGGATCGTGCCTTATCGATTCGATAGAAACGTTCAAAGATCCGCTTCTGTTCTTTATAGGGAATCCCCATACCCGTATCTTTGATGTGAAGGATCCCCTCCTGGCGCTCTGCATCCAGACTGCTCCATGCCGTGATATGGGCCCCTTCAGGACTGTAATTTACCGCATTCATCAAAATATTACGAAGCACCTGCTCAATTCTTGAACGATCACACTCCACCAACAGGGACGGTCCAGCCGGCAGCATTTCCATCGTCTGTTCCTTTTTCTGCGCTAAGATCCGATACCGTCTGACACAGTCCGTCAAGAGATCTGTCAAGTCCACCTCTTCCATGCGAAGTTGCACCTGTCTATTATCTATACGCGAAAGCTCCAATAATTCTCCAATCAGCGACGTCATTCGATCCGATTCCTTATTGATGACGTTGAGGAATGCGACCAGCATTTCCTCTTCCCGCACGTTTCCATCTAAAATGGTCTCTACATAACTCTTGACCGTGGTGATCGGGGTTCGCAGCTCATGAGACACATTGGCAACAAACTCTCGCTGCATCTGTTCTGCCCGCCTCTGTTCCGTCACATCCTGCAAAACCACAATCAATCCCTCCGAGGCGCCGTCCTCGTTGCCATAGGCCGCAAACTCCGCACGCACGTAGTGGTCGTCTAGTTCTAACATTCGTTCTGCAATCGTCCCTTCCGGACTATAGAGAAGCGTCGCGAAGTGCTCATTGGGAAACGCCTCTCCGAAACGTTCCGTCTCCACGCCTTTCCCCATCAGTTCCAGCGCCGCCGGATTGCACTGCACCACGTAGCCATCCACATCATAGACCACCAGACCATCCGCCATATGATGAAAGATCGTCTCCAACTTATTCTTTTCACTGCTGATCTCAGATAAGATTCGGTTCAGCTCCTGCGCCATGTGATTGAAATTACTTTCCAGCTCCTGGATCTCATCCGAAGAGCCGGAGCTGGAAAACTCCTCATCCGCAATCTCAAGATTTCCGGTAGCCATCTCCTGGGTCCTGTGCGTCAGACGCTCGATTGGTCTTGCAATCCCCGCTGCTAAAAAATACGCCAGCAGGGCAGATACCGCAATAGCCAGCAATGAAGCCATCACAATAATAACCGTATTATTCTGCATCGTCTCTTCAATATCGCTGACCGATTGACGCAGCAGCAGAATATACCATATGCTGTCCCCTCTTTTCACAGGCACCGCATAATCTCCCACTGTTCGCTCCGTACCATCTTCTGTGATCTGATGCACGTATAGTTCCGTACTCTCTGCCCCCGCTACCGCGCCCAGAACGGTTCGTGAAGCCAGATCTGCCGGCTGGATCTCTCCGCTTCTGCTATATAAAAGTTCTCCTGAGGGATCCAGCAAATACATCAACAGTCCCTCTTCATTTCCACCCTCTGTGAGAAGGCTGGTCACCACATCGGCAAACACCTCAGCAAGATCCTGTTCGCTGGATGTATATGCCAGCTCCAGGGTATCCGAGATTCGGCCCGCAGTATATTTCAATTCCTGATATCGAGACTGATATAGATTTCGCTGTATGTTCCCGATAATATAGATGCCGCTGATGAAGATGACGCATACCACCAAAACAGCGTACACCAACACCAACTTCCATTTGATACTTCCGAAAGACCTTTTCATTTCTGGCTTCCAGGCTCTTTATCCGTAAAATAATAACCCACACCCCGTTTTGTCAGCAAATATTCTGGCGAACTGGGTACATCCTCGATTTTCTCTCGAAGTCTGCGTACCGTCACATCCACAGTCCTGGCATCTCCATAGTATTCGTATCCCCAGACCTTCTCCAAGAGATATTCTCTGGAAAAAATCTGACCTCTTTGATACATGAGAAATTTGAGCAATTCCAATTCTCGCAGAGTCAATTCCACGACCTGTCCATTTTTCGTCACCTCATATCGTTCCGGATCCATATACAGAGCCCCGCAGGAAAGTTTCTCCGTTCCTGATTCCTGCGAAACCCCTGCAGCACTGCGGCGCAGGTTGGTTCGTACCCGCGCCATGAGTTCTCTCATGCTGAAAGGTTTGGTTACGTAATCATCAGCGCCCAGTTCCAATCCCAGCACCGTGTCTACTTCTTCCGTACGTGCCGTCAGCATGATGATGGGCACCATGCTTTTCTCCCGGATTTTTCTGCACACATCATATCCGGACAGTCTGGGCATCATCACATCCAGCAGGATCAGATCCGGATGGCAGGCCTCATAAAGATCCAGGGCCTCCTGCCCATCGGCGCCCGTAAAGACCTGATATCCTTCTTTCTGCAGATTAAACTTCAGTATATCCACGATGCTCTTCTCATCGTCCACCACAAGAATCTTCTCGTTCATCCCCTCAACTCCTTTGTCATTCTTATTTTATTGTAACAGAAAGCAGATCAAAATACAATACAAAAGACCGCCATCCTCTAAAGGATGACGGTCTGCTTCCTGCTCTATTATGTTTTAATTCAGCTCACTACGAGGCGGAATCTGCAGAGTATCCCCTGGCTGCAGAACTGTCTCCGGCGTAATGCCGTTATAGCTGCAGAAACTATCCAGCAAAGATTCACTAAACTCATCATAATATCTGAGAAGTAAATCATAGAAGGTATCTCCCGCCGCAATCGTATGAGTCGCTGCGCTGGCGGTACCCTGACTCTCCTCTGGCTGCGAACTCTCTTCCGGCGTAGAAGACTCTTCCTGTACGGAGGACTCCTCAGGCACTGAAGATTCTTCTGGTTGCGAACTCTCTTCCGCTGCCGAACTCTCCTCCACGCTGCTGTCCGCAACAGAGGTCTCGGAACGGGACACTTCTGCACTAGAATTGACACCTGTCAAAGAATTGTCCGGCAGGCTTTCCTGCATGGACACCGTACTACTATTGCTTGTACTGCTGTTATTCTCGCCTCCGCGTCCTCCTAAAGAGGTCAGAAGCACGATCAACAGAATAATGACTACAATGGATGCCAGAATGATGAAAATCAGCTTCGGATTCCCAAAGATTTTATCTAGGATGGTAATTTCTTCGTCTCCTTCATCCTCATCCTCTTCCGCTTGTTCCTCATTATCCGAGAAGCCCTCTTCCTGCGGAACCGTCTCCTGTCTGGTCGGTACGGGCCTCACTGGCTCTTCCTCCTCTGGTGCCTCCTCTACAGGTGCTTCCTGCGGCTCCTCCTGTGAAGAACTGCCGCCTACCTTAGCCGCAAATGCCGCCAAAGACGCTCCTAGCCCAGAGGTCTTCTTCTGTACCGGTGCCTCCTCAGACTCTTCTTCCGCTGCGGCAACTTCCTGAACGGCCGGTGCGGACTCCCGCGCCGGTGTGGCCGCCGGAGTGATACCCTCGCCCATGACTTCCTCCACCTGCAGTACGATGATGGACTTGTCATCCTGGTTTTTCTCTTTTGCCAACTGCATCAACTGCTGCGCAATCGTCTCCTTCGGAGAATCCTTTGCCCCTCTGACAATCCGCTCAATCTCCTGATTCGTGATAGAATCCGTGATTCCATCCGTACACAGGATGAACAGGTCTCCGGGATAGAAGACGAAGTACTTGGAGAATACTTCCGATTCCACATCATAAATATCAAACATGCCCAGCGTAGCGGTGGGACGGCTCTCCAGCTTATGTACCTCCGCCTGCTCCTGCGTGATGATTCCAAACTTATACAGATCCGTAGCCTCCAGATGATCCTCCGTAATCTGCAGCATACGGCCGCCCCGGATCACATAGATCCGGCTGTCTCCCAAGTGAACAGCCAGGCCCCTGTTCTTATGCAGAAACAGTCCTGCAAACGTACTATTGACTCCTTCGGACCCTACTGCCTCCTGGTATTCTCTGATCTTTCCATTGGTCTCACATAAGAAACTCCAAATTTTATCTCGCGATATAGCTCCATCCATACTCAGTACGGACTGCAGCTGCTGCATGCGCTGCATTACCATCGCAGAGGGAGAGGTCTTTAACGCAACATCTTCAGCATTCTCACCATCGCAGACGCCATACATCTGAAAATCCACATTAGAAGTCTTTCGGATGCATACCTGAGGCTCGTCGCTGCCCGGTGCCAGATAACGTCCATTCACATAGACATTGTCCAGATTCATCCCCTTGCCCTTCGCAGAGATGGCCACCGCAGAAATCTTTAATCCACTGTCCATACCACACCATCCTTATTGAATATTCTGCTTATTCTTTGATTATACAGCAAACGCCCGTATAATTCAATGTATTTTTTCTTAAATTCTTCTGACAATTCGACAGAGCCAGCGTACAGGGAACTTCCAATCTTTCCCTGTACGCAAGCCATGATTATCCAAAATATGCCACACCCGATGCGAAAATCTTCTGATCCTTATTGCCTTCGATATTCTTCGCCACCTGATCTCCGATACGTTCCGAATGCCCCATCTTACCCAGCACTCTTCCATCCGGAGATGTGATGCCTTCTATGGCCCACAGAGAACCATTCGGATTATACCGAATATCCATGGTGGGATGTCCTTCCATATCGACATACTGCGTCGCGATCTGGCCATTCGCCGCCAGACGTGCGAGCATCGCCTCATCCGCCATAAAGCGGCCTTCTCCATGAGAGATGGCGATCGTATGAATGTCACCCGGCTCTGCGCCCATCAGCCAGGGGGAACGGTTGGATACCACTCTCGTTCTGACCATGCAGGAGGCGTGACGGCCGATTGTATTATATGTCAGCGTCGGATCCTTCTCAGAAAGCTCCCGGATCTCGCCGTAGGGCACCAATCCCAGTTTGATCAGTGCCTGGAATCCATTACAGATTCCCAGAACCAGACCATCCTGCTGTGTCAGAAGACGCATCGTGGCTTCCTTGAGCTTTTCGTTAGAGAATACCGCTGCGATGAACTTACCGGAACCCTCCGGCTCGTCTCCTGCGGAGAAGCCGCCGCTGAACATCAGGATCTGCGCCTGTTGGATCCGTCTTGCCATCTCGTCAATAGATTCCCGAATATCCTGCGCGTTCCGGTTTCTCAGCACGAACACATCCGGTTCCGCACCTGCCATCCGGAAGGCTCTCGCCGTATCGTACTCGCAGTTGGTTCCCGGGAATACCGGAATGAAGACACGCGGACGCTTTCCGCCCTCTTTTCCAATATATACAGTACGTTCTCCATTATAGAACGGTGTATCGCCAATCGGAGTCCGATCGGGCACCTGCGTCTTATATACCTTTTCCAGACGACCTTCGTATACCGCAAGCACCTCATCCAGGAAGATGCTCTCCTCGCCCAGGCTAAACACCGCTTCTTCGGTGACCACACCCAGGGACATTCCATAGGACGCCGGATCTGTCCCTTCCGCCAGTTCCAGAACCAGACCGCCGTATACCGGCGCCTGCCGCAGTGCCTGATGCACCTCCGGCACATCCTGGAACCGGAAGCCCAGTCGGTTCCCCAAACACATCTTGACGACTGCCTCGATCAGGCCTCCGCCGTCCACAGCATATGCAGACAGCACTTCTCCCTTGCGGATGCCTTCTGTCACATGGTCATACAAGCGCATGAGCGCCTGGAAGTCATAGACTTTCTCCGCTGTCAAAACGGGCTCCGCATAGACCACCTGATTGCCTGCCGACTTCATCTGCGGCGTCAGCACATCCTGCGTATGCGCAGCTGCGACTGCCAGAGAAATCAGCGTGGGCGGCACGTGCATCTTGCCAAAGGAACCCGACATGGAGTCCTTGCCTCCAATCGAAGCCAGTCCCAGCTCCCGCTGTGCCTGGTGTGCGCCCAGCAGCGCCGCCAATGGCTTGCCCCAGCTCTCCTGGGAACCCATTCTCTCAAAATATTCCTGGAAGGTGAAGTGGATCTTATGATAATCTCCGCCCGCGGCTACGATTCTCGCTACCGACTCGACCACCGCATACATCGCCCCATGATAGGGACTCCAGCTGGAAACATAGGGGTCATACCCACAGGCCATCATGGACACGGTTGTGGTCTCTCCGGTTACCGGCAGCTTGGCCACCATGGTCTGAATCGGCGTCATCTGATACTTGCCGCCATAGGGCATCAGCACCGTGGAAGCGCCGATACTGGAATCGAACATCTCTACCAGGCCCTTCTGGCTGCATACGGACAGATCGCCCATGATCATCCGCACCTTCTCTTTGAAGTTCTTCTGGCTCGCGCGTTCCGGTAACGAGGGCTCCGCCTCTGCCGGGCAGGTCACAAGCGCTTCTGCATAGCTAGGAGCACCATTCGTCGCGATAAACTCCCGGGACAGATCCACGATCACCTGATCTCTCCAGTGCATGACCAGTCTGGGAGATTCCGTCACCACAGCGACCTGCACCGCGTTCAGATTTTCCTCTGCGGCATAGGCTAAGAACGCTGCCGCGTCTTCCTGTTTCACGACCACGGCCATACGCTCCTGCGACTCCGAGATCGCAAGCTCCGTACCATCCAGGCCCGCATACTTCTTCGGCACCAGATCCAACTGAATATCCAAACCATCCGCCAACTCACCGATTGCCACGCAGACACCGCCCGCGCCAAAGTCGTTACATACTTTAATCAGACGGCTCACCTTCGGATTTCGGAATAACCGCTGAATCTTACGCTCCGTAGGAGGATTTCCCTTCTGCACTTCTGCACCGCAGGTATGAATCGACTCCTCGGTATGCGCCTTGGAAGATCCGGTCGCACCGCCGCAGCCGTCCCGACCTGTATCTCCACCCAGAAGAATCACCACGTCCGAAGGATCGGCCGCGCCGCGCACCACATTCGCCCGTGGAGCCGCCGCGATGACCGCGCCCAGCTCCATATGCTTTGCCATGAAGCCTGGATGATAAATCTCATGCACATACCCCGTAGCCAGTCCAATCTGGTTTCCGTAGGAACTGTATCCCTTCGCCGCCTGCTTCGCCAGCTTCTTCTGCGGCAGCTTACCCGGCAGCGTATCTTTCACCGATACCGTAGGATCCGCCCCACCCGTGATTCGCATGGCCTGATATACATAAGAACGGCCGGACAGCGGGTCACGGATCGCACCGCCCAGACAGGTGGCAGCCCCACCGAAGGGCTCGATTTCCGTCGGGTGATTATGCGTCTCATTCTTGAACATCAGGAGCCATTCTTCCTCCTGACCATCCACATCCACCGGCAAAACGATGCTGCAGGCATTGATCTCGTTGCTCTCCTCCAGGTCCGTAAGACGGCCCTCCGCCTTCAGCCTGCGCATGGCCGCCAGCGCCACATCCATCAGGCACTGCGGCTTATCCTCTCTTCCCAGGAGCTTCCTGGTTTCCAGATAATCCTCATAAGAAGCCCGTACCGGAGTCAGCAGTGTCCCATCCTCAAACCGGACGCTCGTAAGCACGGTCCCAAAGGTCGTATGCCGACAATGATCGGACCAGTATGTATCCAACACCCGAATCTCCGTGATGCTGGGATCCCGGTGCTCTGTATCTCTGAAATACTTCTGCGTATGTAAAAGATCCGCCTGACTCATGGCCAATCCCAATTCCTGGCGCATCTTTTCAATCTCTTCCTCGGACTTCTGACAAAAGCCCTCTACAATGGCCACATCCGCGGGGACGCCATAATGCATATCGAGAGTATCCGGCTTGGCCAGATCCGCTTCTCTGGAATCCACCGTATTGATGCAGTATTCCTTGACGGCCTGCTTTTCCTCTTCGGTCAGACTTCCCGCCAGCACGTACTCCTTGGCATAGTTGACCTTCGGCTTCTCCTCCGCCTCCAAAATCTGAATACACTGCACTGCGGAGTCCGCTCTCTGGTCATACTGTCCCGGCAAATACTCCACCGCAAAGACAAAATCCGCCGGATCCAAAGTCACCTCTTCTTCATATACATCATCCACCGGTGCCTCCGAAAGAATGCGCCGAACCGCACGCTGATAGGTGCCCTCGGACAGATTCTCCAGGTCGTAACGATGCAGAATCCGAACGGACGTCAACCTCTCCAGGTTCAGATTGTCCCGCAGCTCTTCTAAAAGCCCTTCCGCTTCCACACGGAATCCCGGCTTCTTCTCAACATAAACACGCTTTACCATTGACATACGCTCCCGTCCTTCTTGTGTAGTTTCAATTGCACACTGTAAGTATAGCATAGATCCCGCCTGAAAACAACTTCTTTAGACGAAATGAAACAAGAAAAAGCGGGATTTCCCGCTTTTTTACAGTTTCTCATTTCTTCTTGGAAGATCCCGTCTTTTTATCCTGATCCTTGCTCTGATTCCTGAGGCCCTGTGCCTTGGCCATAAGCTTCTCCCGCCAGGTCAGCTTCTTCGGCGGCTCATATTTCTTCTCGCCCTTCTTCGCCGTAGAATATCCCAGAATATAGGCGCCTGAGATCTCCAGCTTCAGATTCCGCTTGGTGGGCAGGGTCTTAAACACGTTTCCATCACACAGCATCGTAACGATCTGCGGTCCCACCTTCACCTTCGCCATGGGAAGTTTGCGAATCTTCAGATAAAATGGCACTTTATCAAATGACCCCTTTGGAAAATTTGCCTCTGACAGTTTCATTTTCTTCTTATCGATTACAAATGCAGATACCATCTGTCGGTTCTGATCGATGAACTTCTGAGACTCATCTGATTTCTTCTGCAACTTCCTTCCTAAAAAATACAGTCCCACCAGAATCGCCGCCACGACCAGGATCACGGTAAATGTAATACTTAACGCATCCATCCGCGTCTATGCCTCCTTTGCAAATTACTATCATAGTCTATCTAATTTTTGTTCTAAAGTCAAGTCCCTTTATCGAACCAATCGAATATTCGATTCTCCTTTTCGATCCTGCACCAAAATATGCACAGCATGTCTCCCCGTATTTTGTCCTCCGACATCCAATGTATAATCTACATGAATCTTCCAGTTATGCTCTTTCAGATCCATCACCAGAGAATTTGTCGTGATTCCCATTTCCAGGACACCAAAAGGAGTATTATAAATCAAAATGGTACGCTTCCCCTGTTCGAAACACAGATTGGCTCCATAGGGAGTTGGCTGCGTGACCAGCACACAGTTATCTTCTATTTTTACTGTCGCTCGGCCCTGTTTTCCATCCTCTCGCTCATCTTCATAAGTAAGGTATCGCTTTCCATTTCTCTCATAGTATTTGCCGGGTGTTACCAATTCGATATCATCTTCTTCCGTGCTTAGCCCCATCGAGTGGATTCCCCGAATAGAAATATACACATTACGCTCCATATAATGGTTTCCTCTCTATCGCGATTTGAATCAGTTCCCGAACTTGCTCCTCCACGGACAGCCCTTCGGCCTGCCACAGCATGGGGTACATGCTGATATTGGTAAATCCCGGGAACGTATTGATCTCATTAAATATGACTTCGCCAGACTTCTGCTCTATGAAGAAATCCACACGGGCCAATCCGCTGCCGTCGATCGCCTGAAAGATCGCCCGGGCATCCCTGCGGATCTCCTGGCGTGCCGATTCGCAGATATCCGCGGGCACCACGGTTTTCGATTCCGCATTCACATACTTGGCATCAAAGTCATAAAATTCGGCAGCCGCCAAGATCTCTCCTACATTCGCGACCTTCGGATCTTCTCCGCCCAGCACCGCGCACTCTACTTCACGGCCTTGTATAAACTCCTCTACCAGAACGCGTCTGTCTTCTTTCGCCGCCTTTCGGAGCCCATCCATCAGTTCCTGACGGTTGGACGCTTTTGTGACGCCCACCGAAGAACCCGCTCTGGAAGGCTTTACGAATACCGGATAGGCAAACGCTGCCTCGACCTTCTGTACCGCCGTATCCATAGCGTCCAGAATCTCGCCGCGTCTGAGATCGACAAAAGCTGCCTGACGAATCCCCAGTTCCGCCACAATCTTCTTGGTATACACCTTATCCATCCCCAGCGCCGATGCCAGCACTCCGCAGCCTACATAAGGGATACGCGCCATTTCCAAAAGGCCCTGCACCGTTCCGTCTTCTCCATTGAGTCCATGCAGCACAGGGATCACCACATCCACCGTCAGACTCTGCGGCCCTTCATCTCCCAGGAGCAGAAAACAGTCTTTCCCAAGTCCTGGCAATATCGCAACAGGCGTTCTGTATTCCTCCAAAGGCGCCTGCCGCAGCGCCCGCTTATCCCCTTCATATAAAAACCACGCGCCTTCTCGGTCAATATAGACCGGATACACCGTATATCCTCCATCTGCCTCCATGGCATTCATAAAAGTCTGTGCCGACATACAGGAGATATCGTGCTCCGAAGACACGCCTCCAAATAACAGTACCACACTGTAAGATTCCTTCATGCCTGTTCCCCTTCCTATTGGTTTACAAATGGTATCATACCCTATCTGCGCGCAAAAATCAATGTTTAATTCGCACAAATCACCTGGCTGTGGGATAGAATGCGTCTGTCACAGTCCTCCAGCACCGTAGGATCTCCCGATAGAATATAGAAAAACAGACTTACATCTTCTTCCTCGAAATATCGCCCAATCATTCTCCCCTGCAGCCGCACCGGTGCAAATGCCTCCGCGGGCCCCTCCGCCGGCTTTCCGTACTGAAGATAGGACAAGCAAAAATCCCTTGGATGATGGCCCGCCCCATTCACTTCCAGCCGTCCGTCTATCTGCTGCCAGTCTTCCAGGTTCGCATAATAGGGAATCTCTTTTCGCTCCTCTTCTTCCCACGCAAACACAGCGTCCTGCTCAGAAAGGCCAAAATCATCCAGCACCAGCCGGAACAGATCAAACCAAATGACCTGCGCCGCTTCTTCGGTATCGATTTTCCCCTCCTCATCGAAACCAAAGCCTGCGCCGCCTTCTACCAGATACGCTCCATAGAAACTGGTATAATACGGAGAGTCCGGATCATACAGCCAGGAACTTCCTTCCCATATATCGAAAGCCGGGAAATTATAATAAATATTAAGCCGCACATCCTCCCCTATATACGAGGAAAATTCCTCACTGGCATCATAAAAAAGCGTCATCGGATACCAGTCCCGTTCCCCGGTCTTCATGCCGCCCGGAATCCTGAGCCGCATCCCTGTGTGGCTCTCGATACTGTCCCGTTGACAGTAGGCTGAATACACTGACATGACGGCCATGCTTCTAAGCGTTCCCAAGGGTGGCAGTATCAAAAAAAGCACAATGCCCGCGAGAATCCCCACGGCCATCCATATCCCTTTCTTTTTCATGTTTTGCCCTCACATAAAAAGGGGTTCCGCACCATGATTTGCTAACGCTTCCTCTATGGCACGAAACCTCATGTCGCAATCTTACAGGTGCAGACTCTCAAACAGCTGGTTTGCTTCTTTCTTAGCAAACTCTACTGCACCATCAATCTCCTCCTGGGTCAGTTTTCCCTTGCCAAACAGGCCCTTCTTGATACCTACGTTATAAGTACCCACTACATTGACGCCCAAGCCCTTGGAGATGGAAGAAAGCTCATCCATTCCTTCTCCATACATGGAAATATAAGCAACATTAGCGGTCTTTTCTTGATTCAAGCTCTCGATATATTCCTTCAGAACTTTATCTACCTTTTCATAGATGATAAACACCAGCTTCTCCTTATTACACATATACGCGGGAGGAATCTGATCACTCTTGCTCTTGAGCAGGCTTGACAAATGATCGCTAATTTCCAGCGGATGACCGGACTTGGTTACTTGAAACTCGATTTGCAGTTTGGCTGCCATATTATGTCACTCTCTTTCTTTATAATAAGGTTCACCGAACCTTTGTTATTTATCATAACACAATTTATACACATTGTCAAAACGATACGTGAATTTCAGATGAATTTATTCTTGTTTTTCTGTAAACCCATCCAAGATTGACAAAGAGCAGTCCCTGTGTTATATTGTGAGCAGGATTTCTGGCCCTTTGCCAAAATGAGGTGACCTATATATGGAGTTATTGCAATTACGTTATTTTTTGGCTGCTGCGAAATATCAACATATGACGAAAGCTGCCGAGCATCTGCAGATCGCGCAGCCAGCTCTCTCCCAGGCTATTCATCGTCTGGAAACAGAGCTGGGGGTTTCTCTGTTCATTCGCCGCAACCGAGGCATCGAACTGAATGAAGCCGGACTTTTGCTGCAGCAAAGACTGCTTCCCCTTATCGAGAGCCTAGATCGCATCCCCGAAGAGCTCCGCAACGGAGCCGAAAGGGCTGCCCGTACCATTCATCTGCGGCTTCTGGCTGCTACTTCTCTCATGACGCGGCAGGTTATCGCCTATCGAGCCCTGCATCCCGAAGTGAGTTTTCATATCCATCAATGGGACTCTTCCACCGAAGAAGATATCTGTGTAACCGCCATCCGCGGCGACGAATCATTACCCACCACAGATTCGATCGTCCTATTAGAAGAGGATCTGCATTTGGCAGTTCCGATCCATTCCCCCTATGCAAAGCTTTCCTCGATTTGCCTGAAGGATACGAAAGACGCGGGGTATATTAGCCTTTCCGGTTCTCGCCCGATGCGTAAGATCTGTGATTATTATCTGGCGCAGGCTGGTGTGACTCCGCATATTCTGATGGAAAGCGATGGTTTTGAGTCCATTCATCGTCTTCTGGCCTCGGGTCTGGGCGTTGGTTTCTGGCCTTCTAAATCCTGGGATGCTCCAGCCGATCTTCCCGTACGTTTCCTTCCCATCTCAGACCCACACTGTTCCCGGCGTATCCTTCTGCACTGCTCTCATGACGGCCTGCAGAAGCCCCTGGTCATGGATTTCTGCCGTTTTCTGAAGCAGGCTTTCTCCGTAGATGTGGTGTAGTAGCCTTTTCCATCCCCCGATTCTCCTAATGAGAAAATCCCATTCATAGACTATAAAAAAGAACCGGATCTCGCAAGATCCGGCTCTTTTTTATAATCCCTGATAATGACGGCTCCCTTTCAGACGGGACAATGCCCTAGCCATAGATGCCTGGGACATCTTGAATTCCTGAAGGCTCTGCTTCTGACGCATCTGCTCTTCTGCCCGTTCCAGAGCCTCCTGCGCCCGACGAACATCAATCTCCTCCGGTCGCTCCGCAGAATCCACAACCATCAATGCTCGATTATTGACCACTTGGACAATTCCGATTCCTACAACCGCTTCCTGCCATTCTGTGCTGCCAGCAGGCCGGAACCGTACTTCACCCTCCTGCGTAGCCATCATCATGGCTTCATGGTGCGCCAAAATCGAAACCGGGCCGTCATGAGCCGGCACTGTCAGAATCTCACAGCTTCCGTCATAAAAAACATGGTCACTGGCAATAATGCGTAAACTAAAGCTGGACATTCTACTGCTCCTTTCTCTTAGGCCCTCGTCATGGTCTTTGCCTTTTCTACAACCTCATCAATAGTTCCAACATTGAAGAAAGCGGCTTCCGGATACGCATCCATCTCGCCATCCAGAATCGCCTTGAACCCTCGCACAGTCTCCTTCACCGGCACATATTTACCAGGAACCCCTGTGAAGTTCTCTGCCACATGGAAGGGCTGGGACAAAAATCTTTGAATCTTACGGGCACGATTGACTGTAAGCTTGTCTTCCTCGGACAATTCTTCCATGCCCAGAATCGCGATAATATCCTGCAAATCCTTGTAACTCTGCAAAATCTGCTGCACGCGGCTCGCTACCTCATAATGTTCCTTCCCCACCACATCTTCTTCCAGGATTCTGGATGTGGATTCCAGCGGATCTACCGCAGGATAGATTCCCTGCTCCACAATCTTACGGGACAGTACCGTAGTCGCGTCCAGATGCGCAAACGTAGTAGCCGGCGCAGGATCCGTCAGGTCATCCGCCGGCACATAGACTGCCTGTACGGAAGTAACAGACCCATTCTTCGTCGAAGCGATTCGTTCCTGCAGCTCTCCAATATCCGTTGCCAGCGTGGGCTGATATCCCACCGCAGAAGGCATACGTCCCAGCAATGCGGAAACCTCGGAGCCCGCCTGGACGAATCGGAAAATATTGTCGATGAAAAGCAGCACATTTTGGTGTTCTACGTCTCGAAAATACTCCGCCATGGTAAGTCCTGTCTCTGCAACTCGCATACGGGCTCCCGGCGGTTCGTTCATCTGACCAAACACCAATGCCGTTTTACTCAGCACTCCAGATTCCTTCATCTCGGTCCACAAATCATTTCCCTCTCGAGAACGTTCTCCTACACCGGTAAAGATGGAATACCCGCCATGTTCTGTGGCGATGTTGGTGATCAGCTCCTGAATCAGAACCGTCTTGCCGACGCCAGCGCCGCCAAACAAACCAATCTTTCCGCCCTTGGCGTAAGGAGCCAACAAATCTATGACCTTGATTCCCGTCTCCAGCATCTCCACTACAGGACTCTGATCCTCAAAAGCCGGCGGATCTCGATGAATGACCCAATTCTCCTCTGTTTTCGGTTCTTCCCCACCATCAATGGTCTCACCCAGCACATTGAACAAACGTCCCAGCGTTTTTTCTCCCACCGGTACCGAGATACCGGCTCCGGTCGGCGTCACTTCCATATCCCTGCACAGCCCCTCACTGGCTGAAAGCATGATACATCGTACCACACCCCCGCCAATATGCTGCGCTACTTCCATCACGAGGCGTTTGCCGCCGTTTTCCACAGTCAGCGCATCTTTAATATGGGGAAGAGGCTGCTGCGAAAACTCCACATCCACCACAGGTCCCATGACCTGTACGATTTTTCCCTTGTTCATAGCTGCCTCCTTCATCCTATCTTCTCTTTCTTTCTCTGTGCCTTGGCACCACCTACCACCTCGGTAATCTCCTGGGTAATAGCTGCCTGACGCACCCGGTTATACTGTACTGACAGTTCGTCCAACAGGGCACTGGCATTATCACTGGCCGATTTCATAGCCATCACACGAGCATTCTGTTCACTGCAGAAAGACTCCACCAATGCTCCATAAATAAATCCTGTCACATAATTCGGCACGATATGATCCATTACTGCCTGCGGCGTCGGTACCATCTGAATCTCTTCCTGAATCATTGACACCGGAATCTTGACATTTTGAAAACTCTCTCTCTGCAAGGGCAGCAACTGCTTAAGCTGCACCTCCTCCGACAGGCTGTTTACCATCTGCGTAAAAAGAATCCATACTTCGTCAATTTTCCCTGATTCATAATCTTCCATCAGCACGGAAGAAATCCTTCTGGCACGATGCATGGTCGGATTCTGAACCGTGTAATGAAACTGCTCCTCTACAGGCATATGCTTCGCCGCAAAATACTGACGTCCCAACTCGCCCACCACATATAAATGGTGATTGGCTCCCCGCTCCATCCAATCCTGCGCCGCCTTCAGCACATTATGATTATAAGCACCCGCTAATCCCTTATCTCCTGTGATGACCACCAGCGCGCGCGATTTCTCATCTTCATTCTTAAGACGACTATCCGAAAAGTAAGGATGCTGGATGTCCGGAATATGTCTCAAAATTCGCTGAATCACGGCTTGCAGCGTATAGAAGTAAGGTTCCGTATCTTCCAGCATCTGTTTACTTTTTCGCAATTTATTAGAAGAGATCAGATACATGGCATTCGTAATCTTTCTCGTATCCCTGACGCTGTTCATGCGGCTCAGGATCTCTCTCGCATTCGCCATAGTTTCCTCCTTCTGTCTTAGAACTGCTCCTTAAACTGCTTTCCATACTCCACAATCTTCTCGATCAGCTCATCGGAAAGTTCCTGCTTTTCTTCCAATTCCTGTCCGATCTCCGGATGCTCTGTGTCAAACCAGGCCAACATCTTCATCTGGAACTCTTTGATACGGTCCACCTCAATAGAAACCATCAAACGATGTGTTGCTACGCAAAGTGTAATCACCTGCTCATGCATAGAAAGCGGCCGCCCCAACGGCTGCTTCAAAAGCTCCATCAGCCGTTTTCCATACGCCAGCTGCTCTTTCGTATTGTCATCCAGATCGGAACTGAACTGCGTAAATACTTCCATCTCCCGATACTGCGCCAGATCCAGACGTATACTGCCGCTTGCTTTCTTCATGGCCTTCGTCTGCGCAGCACCTCCCACACGAGATACGGATAAACCAACGTTTACCGCCGGCCGCATTCCCGCAAAGAACAGGTCTGCTTCCAGAAAGATCTGTCCATCCGTGATAGAAATCACATTCGTGGGGATATACGCGGATACATCCCCAGCCTGCGTCTCAATGATCGGCAACGCCGTAATGGAACCGCCTCCCAGTTCATCGGAAAGCCTGCTGGAGCGTTCCAGCAGCCGAGAATGCAGATAAAAAACATCGCCAGGATACGCCTCTCGTCCCGGAGACCGCTCTAGCAGCAGCGACAACGCACGGTATGCTACCGCGTGCTTCGAGAGATCGTCATAAACAATCAGCACGTCCTTGCCCTCATGCATAAAGAACTCCGCCATCGCGGTGCCCGCATATGGCGCGATGTACTGCAGCGGTGCCGCATCGCTGGCCGTTGAGGACATGACGATGGTATAATCCATGGCGCCGCTCTTTTTCAGTGTATTCACCAGTTTGGCCACAGTAGAAGCCTTCTGTCCGATGGCCACATAGATACAGATCACATCCTTGCCCTTCTGATTCAGAATGGTCTCTGTCGCAATGCTGGTCTTACCGGTCTGCCGATCTCCAATGATCAGTTCCCGCTGTCCTCTTCCGATGGGAAACATGGCGTCAATCGAAAGGATTCCGGTCTCCATCGGCTTGTCCACAGACTTCCGGTCCACAATACCCGGCGCCGGCTCCTCTACTGGCCGATATCCTTCCTCCTGCACCGGACCCAGGCCATCAATAGGCTCTCCTAAAGCATTCACTACGCGTCCCAAGAACTGATGGCCTACCGGAACACCCGCCATCCGCTTGGTCCTGCGCACCCTGGTTCCCTCGCCGATCTCCGTGTCCTTACCAAAGAGAATGCAGCCGATCTCGTTCTTACGAATATCCTGCACCATGCCCTTGCTGCCATTCTCAAAAATAACGATCTCTCCGTACATCGCATGGTCAATCCCATATACGATGGCAATGCCGTCACCGACCCATATCACAGTGCCGACTTCCTGCTCCTCAGCGACTCGACTATCGTAATCCTCAATCTCACTCTTGATAATGGAGATAATATCTTGAGAACTGATTGTGCTCATACCAAAACTCCTATCTTACTACAGCCTGACGCAGCCCCAGAAGCTTCTTTCGCAGACTGTAATCATATTCCACATCCCCCACTCTGAGGATAAAACCACCAATCAGGCTGGGATCCATAGTAAACTGAAATGTCACATCCTGATAGCCGTATTTTCTCATCAAAAACTTCCGGATCCGCTCGATCCAGGTTGCATCCGGCATGGTGACATAGCAGAGACTGGCCTCTGCGATTCCCCGACTCTTATACTGAAGTTCTCGGCAGACAAGAAGAATGTCCGGCAGCTGTCCTATGCAGCCTGCATCCGTGGCTTTCATCAGAAAATGAAGTAATAAAGGAGTGTACTCCGGTTCCCGAAAGATTTTCTCCAATATGCGATGCTTCTTTTCCCGTTTCACCACAGGGCTGCTCAATACCTCCTGCAACGGAGGATTCTCTCGCAGCAGCGTCACTGCCTGGTCTGTCATTTCCTGTGGGATATCGAGCTCAAATAAAACCGTGCCGTATATCCTCGCCTGTTCAGTCATGATGCTCCTCCGTCTTTTCGAGGAATGCATCATACAGCTTCTGATCGCTCTCCTCGCCGCTATGCTGTTCCATGAGCTTCTCTGCAGCGACCAGAGCCAGATCTGCCACCGAGTTTTTGAGCTCGCTCAACGCTCGCTCCTTCTCCAAGGCGATTTCCTGATCCGCTTCCTGCTTCTTCTTCTCAGCATCCATCCTGGCCTGTATCAGCATCTGATCATATTCTGCGCTCGCCTTACGCTTGGCATCCTCCACAATCCGAGAAGCCTCTTCATCCGCATTGGCAATCGAAGCCTCATATTCTTCCTTCATGCGAATGGCCTCTCCCTTAGCGTCTTTTGCCGCATCCAGATCCTGCTCCACCATCTGCTTCCGCTCGTCCATGATCTTCTGCACAGGGCGGAATAGGAAATGCTTCAGGAAAAAATACAGGACTAGGATGTTAATCACCGTGAAAGCGATGTTCCAAATGTCTATATTTAACATGTCCTAACGCCCTTCCGCCAGGATTTAACCTAAGAACATGATAATCAGGATACCAATGATAAAGCCGTAAATAGCGGTTGCCTCCGCCAGCGCACATCCCAGAAGCAATGCCTTCGTGATCTTGCCATCCGCCTCTGGCTGTCTGGCAATCGCATCGACTGCTTTACATGTAGCCATGCTGATACCTACACCTGCACCAATTCCTGTCAATGCCGCGACTGCGGCAGCAATTGCGATAATTCCCATGATTTTAATCTCCTTTTCTGATTTTATTCAATGGCTTCCTTTATATATAATGATGTGAGAAACACAAAGACATATGCTTGTATGACTCCATCAAATATATCAAAGTAAAAACTAAAGGGCAGCGGCACAATCAGCGGTGCCACAAACTTAACAAGCGCCATCACGACAATCGCACCCAGCACGTTGCCAAACAATCGCAGCGCCAGAGACAATGGACGAATCACCAATTCCAATACATTGATCGGCAAAACCACCGGTACTGGTTCTGCAAAGCTCTTGAGCCAGCCCTTTACCCCTTTTTTCTGAATCCCAGCCGCCTCTACCAGCACAATACTCATCACCGCTAAGGATGCTGTCACATTCAAATCCTTAGTCGGAGACTTAAATCCTAAAAGGCCAATCATATTGGCGATTCCAATATAGACCACAACCGTAATTAGATAGGGGATGTAGCGCATGCCCTCTTTACCCAGCATGTCCTCGAAGAACCGGTAAAGAAACGATATTGCGCTCTCCAGGGCCGCCTGCTTGTTATTGATATGCCGCACCTTGAGCCCATGCACAAGAAGCAGAGTGGCGACCATGATGATTCCCATGATGATCCATGTCACTACTACGGACTCATATACATCAATTCCGCCAAAGATAGGAATTGTGAAAACCACATTACAGTTGAGCTCTTCCATCAGGCTTTCTACCAACTCATCCAATCTTACCTCCCCCTTTCTCATCCCCATATTATAATCACCCGGTTTCGGAATTACAAGTATTGTTTGTTTATGAACTTATAACGCTGACATTATGGAAAATCAGAATTGTACAAATCCCATTTTGATCTTCTCTTTTTTCTCCGCAAGTTTTGACAAAATAAAATTTTGCCGGAAGCCATTTTCTCCATAGAATCGAAGGAAATTTCAGAAGTATCACCATTCTTTTTATGCTTTTGCTCTAAATATGGGCGTCTCATACCGTATAGAATGCAGGATCAGTCCCTGCGGCGGGGCCGTATATCCCGCTTCCTCCCGGTTCCTGGACTCCAAGATGCATCGCATATCCCAAGGATCCTTACTGCCCAAGCCTACTTCGATCAGTGTTCCCGCCAGAATCCGTACCATATGATACAAAAAACCGTCTCCACACGCTACGATTCGTATCTCCTGTCCATGCTGTTCTATGTCGAGCCGATGGATCGTTCGAACTGTGGACTTCTTATATCGTTTCAGAGAACAGAATGCCCGATAATCCTGCGTTCCCGTCAATTGGGAAGCCGCGAGACGCATCGAATCCATATCGAGCGGCGGAATGATCTGCGTCATGAACCGATGCTCAAATACATTCGGAATATCCGTGTTCCATATACGATATACATACGTCTTTCCCTTCGCATTCAGCCGGCTGTGAAACCGCTCAGGCGCTTCTTCCAGACATAATATCGCCACATCTTCCGGCAGGTACCGCTGTATACTTTTTCTTAGTTCTTCTGCATTCCAGCAGGTTTTTAGATGAAAATGCGCCACCTGTCCCGCGGCATGCACTCCGGCATCCGTTCTGCCCGCGCCAGCCACTTCAACCGACTCCTCACAGAGACGGCTGAGCAGCACTTCCAATTTTCCCTGCAGCGTATTCTCCGTATTCCCCTGCTTCTGCCATCCGGCATATCGGGTCCCATCGTACTGCAGGAGCATACGATAATTAGGCATGATTGGACTCCTCCTGCTGTAGTGCCATCTCCTCGATCTGGGCTTCCAGTCTCTGCATCTCCTTCTCTATCTGATGGCCAATGCTGCGCAGCCTGTCCATGATCTTCTCGATGCTTCTTCGAACCTCTTGCACCTGTTCTGCAGAGCCATTGATCCGATCCCGCACCATCCAGTCTGCCAGCAGTCCATCGAAAAAGAAGTCCGCAAACTTGAGAAATCCATCCACACGTACCTCCAGATCTGCCGGTATGGACACATCCATCAGTTCCGTATGGAATCGGCCGAGGGCCACCTGCAGGTTCTCCACCTTATCCTGCGCATCATCCAGATGTCCATGTTTCACCAAGTCCGAGACCAATCCTCCGCCCCCGATAAGATCCCAGGTGCTCCAGCTTTTCGCACTATCCAAACTGTCCAGAATACTCTCCGCAATGGCAAGTGCGCTTCGTCCTGCCGCTTCTGCTTCTTCGACCTCCCGCTGTTGCTTCCTGAGCTCTCCTTTATGCTCTTGCATCTGGGTCATTTTCTCTCCCACGGCGTCCTTCTGGCGCCGCAACTCGTCTATCCGCGCTCTTAATGCTCTCTTGTAACGATCTTCACTGCCCTGCAGTTCCACCTTCTCGTCCCGAAGCGCGTTCAGATTCTGTTTCACTGTCTCTAACTCTCGCACGGCCGCGTCATACTTCACCGCTGCCTCATACGCCTCTAACTGTTCTTTGTCCAACATCTCCTGCTGTTTTCCCAATATCTTATGGAACAGTACCGAAAGACTTCTGCCCTGCAGCTTTTCCACATCTTCCTCTTCTTTTTCCTTGGCCAGCTCCAGATCCCGCACTTTATCTTCCAGCTGATCGCGACGCTTTTCCAATGTGTGGATGCGATTGGTCAACTGCTGTTCCTGATACATATCCTGCTGTAATTCGCTTAAGTTTTTCACAATAATCCCTCCCTCATTTATACGAGTACCAGCACTCCGCTGGCCAACGGATACTCTTGCCCTTCCAGCACCACTCGGCAGTCTTCGTCAAAGCCGTGGGTCACAACAATCATCTGTTCTTCATTACGCCGTACGCTGACGGAAGCGATCTCACACCCCTTCCTATCATAGCAGGAAGCATGCGCCCCCTCCATCGGAACATCATAGATATGAATCCGGGCTGCCTTTCGATCATCATAATCTACGCTTCCTAGCTGCAGATTGCGAACCAGGATGGAACCGCTGCGTACAAAGACTGGCAGGCTATGATGATTATACTGCTCCTTATACCAGCGGCCGCCCGCATAAACACGTCCCGTCAGAAGGTGAATCCATCCGCCCTCCGGTAAGTAAAAATGGGCGATTCCCGTCTCGGAGAAGACCGGCGCCACCAGCAGACTTTCTCCCAGCATATACTGCGTATCCAGGTATCGGCAGGCCATATCGTTCGGGAACTCCAGCAGCATCGGACGCATGACCGGCAGACCTTTCTTCACAGACTCCACAGACTGTGCCCAGATATAGGGCATCAGCGATTGCTTGAGAAGGGTAAACTCCCGACAGACTTCCACGGCCTCCTCGCCGTACAGCCACGGCACTTTATACTTTTTGCTGGAATGGTACCGGCTATGCGTAGAAAGCAATCCAAACTGCGTCCAGCGCATATACACATCCGGCGTACAATGGTCATCTTCGAATCCACCCATATCATGGCTCCAGAAACTGAATCCCGACAGCATGAGCGACAGTCCGCCGCGCAGCGACTCTGCCATGGAGCGATATGTGGACTCGCAGTCTCCCCCCCAGTGTACCGGGTATTTCTGCCCGCCCGTAGTCGCCGATCGTGCGAAGACAACCGCGTCCTCTTCTCCTTTTTCTTCACGGATCACCTCATAGGCCGCCTGGTTATACAACAGCGTATAATAATTGTGCATTCGTTCCGGATCCGATCCATCGTGATACACCACATCCGCCCGGGGAATCCTCTCGCCGAAATCCGTCTTAAAACAGTCCACGCCCATCCGAAGCAGTCCGCGAAGCTTCTCCTGATACCATTTTCTGGCTTCTGGATGCGTGAAGTCCACGATCCCCATGCCGGCCTGCCACATGTCGGTCTGCCATACACTGCCATCCTTACGGCAAAGCAGATATCCCTGCGCAGCCGCCTCCTCAAAGAGCGGCGATTTCTGCGCAATATAGGGATTGATCCATACACACACGCGAATCCCTCTGTCATGAATGGCCCGCAGCATCCCTTCCGGATCCGGGAAGCAGTCTTCCCGCCACTGGAAATTACACCATTCAAACTCCTTCATCCAGCAGCAGTCGAAATGGAAGACCTCCACGGGAATCCCGTTCTGCGCCATCCCATCCAGAAAACGCATGACGGTCTCCTGATCGTATTCTGTTACAAACGAAGTCGAGAGCCAAAGGCCAAAGGACCATCGAGGCGGCAAAGCCGGCATCCCCGTCAGCGCCGTATAATTCTTCAATACACCCTGATACGGATTGGCGTCTCCCCCTGTGCCGATCACGCAATATGAGATCTCCTCTCCAGCCACCGAAAATTGTACCCGCTCTACCTTCTCGGAAGCGATCTCCAGGGAAACCGGCGCCGGCGTATCCATCCATACTCCGTATCCCTGGGAGCTCATATAGAATGGGATATTCTTATATGCCTGTTCACTAGCGGTTCCGCCGTCTTCGTGGACGAGATCCACGCTCTGTCCGTTCTTCACAAAGGGCGTAAAACGTTCTCCCAATCCATAAATCAGCTCTCCTACAGCGAGCGATAGTTCCTCTTTCATCCGATGTGTTCCGTCCGGCATCGTCAAATATGCCAGACTCTTACCCTCTGACTCCGTCAGAAGACGGATGCCTTCATAATACCAGATGTGGAAGGGCTTCTTTTGAATCCTTGCACTCATGCGTCCCGCACGAAACACAAGAGCATTCTCCTGCTCCTCCACCGTCGCTTCCTGCTGGACCGCAGTTCGTTCAAAGGCAGGCTTGTTTTCTCGGCCGCCCTTATGATGGTATGCCCGTATCGACAACACATTCGGACCCACGGCACGCATCTCCATCGTCAGAAGTGGCGCATTGACGGTCTCGTTTCTATACTCCGTCCTCCTTACCGTAAAATATAATGTAAGAACTCCATCCCGGAAGCGATAGTCATACACCTGCGCGGCTGGATATTCCTCCACACCAGCTTGCAGTAACCAGTACCCATTTCTGAATTTCATGACACCCATCCTTTCTCAAATTGATACGATATCGAACGTCGCAACGCTGCCCGTCCCGAGTCCATTGGCGGACATCTCAGGGCGCAGCTCAATCGCCGCGATTTGGAACATTGTTATGCTGCGCCCATTATACCACAATCCCCCCTTTCTTTCCAGATCCGCCCGAAAATTCTCTCGCATTCCCGAATACTTTGTGCTATAATAGGGGCATATTCATTTAGGAGGTGGCTTTATGCGTGATGTATTGATGCAAAAAGAGGATTTCAGCGATTTCTCCCTGGGGGGCTTCCCCTTTGATCCGAATCATTCGGCTATGGGAGAATATCATTATGATCCTCCTACAGGCTATCAGGGCAATTGGTATTGTCCCATGGCCGATTATAGTTGGAAAGGACCCTTCTGGTCCGTTGCCCCCCGCGCAGGAAAACATTGGATGGAAAATCAGATGGTAAAACCTTTGGTACAGGATCCTTGGCGTCCCTGGAGTACACTCGTAACCGGAGACCGTCAGTGGAAGAACTACGAGGTGGATGCCAAGATGCTTTTCCTCAATACACATGGATTAGCGGGCATCTGCCTGCGGTACCAGAACAGCCGCTGCTTTGTTCTTTTCTGTCACAATGGCGGAAAACTGCAGTGGGCCATGCGGGATCAGGAAGAGTATGTAGTACTCGCGGAGAAAGAGTACACACCCGAGTTTGATGTTCCCTATGAAGTAAGGCTTTCTGTAGATGGCGATACATACACCGCCGAAATCGACGGTGTGACCTTGCAGGCAAGGTGCGATCGCTATGCCGCAGGCCGCATCGCGCTGATGGCAACCGTACCGGTACAGTATACGGATATTGAAATCTCCATGTATGCCCAGGATCAGAAAGAATATGCGGCAGTCAAGGCGGAGATGGCCGCTGATCTAGCAGCACAGCGCGCATTATACCCCAAGATGAAGCTGGATCGACGGATCAGCCTGCAAAACTTTGGAGCAGGACGACACCTGCGCTTTGGTGATCTGACAGGAGACGGAACGCTGGATATGATTATCTGCCAGCACCATAAGCGGGTACTGAGCGATCGTTACGCAGACATCAGCTGCATGACCGCTTTCGATCTTTCCGGCAAGGTACTCTGGCAGATCGGCGAGCCCTGCCCGGATTCTTGGCATACGGATCTGACGGCAGATCTTCCTTTCCAGATCACCGATATCAATGGGGACGGCAAGAATGAAGTCGTGACCGTGATGGATTTCAAACTGCGCATTCTGGAAGGCACTACCGGACGTGAACTGGCCAGCATTCCTGTACCCATCTCAGATTCTCCGCTGGAGACTCTTTACAGCGGCGTTCCTTATGGACAGTACGCCTTCGATCGCGTCAATATCGATGCTGTTCGTATCTGCAATTTCTCCGGGAACCCCGTGGGTACGGATATCCTGATCAAGGATCGATACAGCCGTCTGTGGGCTTATAATAATAAACTGGAGCTTCTGTGGCATTATCATGACGGGATCACCGGACACTTCCCCTACACCGCCGATCTGAACGGAGACGGCAAGGACGAGATGTTCGTCGGATATAACATGGTGGATTCTAACGGTAAAAAACTTTGGACGCTGCCCGCTAAGGATCATACGGACGAGATCATCATCGGCAAGCTCATTCCGGATTCCGACAAGGATTATATCGGAATTGTCAGTGGAGAAGAAGGTTTCATGATCCTTGACTTCGACGGCAATGTTCTGGTTCGTAAGCTGATCTGCCACGCACAGCGCATCAGTACCGCGAATTACCGTCCTGATCTGCCGGGATACGAGACGGCCGTCACCACATTCTGGGGCAGCCAGGGCATCGTACTGCTCTATGATGGCCACGGAAATGTGCTTTATAGCGACGAACCCGGTACGAACGGCAATGTCATCATCCCGGTCAATTGGACCGGAGACGGCAAGGATCTGATCCTGCTGAACGCGGACTGCGAGAAAGGCGGCATGATTGATGGATGGGGCCGCCAGGTGGTACCCTTCCCCGAAGATGGACATCCTACGCAGTGTGTCGAAGTGCTGGACCTCTTCGGTGACGCACGCGACGAGGTCGTCGTATGGGATGCGAAGGAGATGTGGATCTACACGCAGGATACCCCATTCCCCGGCGACAAGATCAATGCTCCGTTGAAATATCCTCATAACAATGCCTCCAACTATCGCGGCGAATTCTCCTGGCCTCGTTGGGTGGATGTAAAATAATCAATACAAGGGAGTGTCAAGGTAATTTGACACTCCCATTAGTTTTCATACAATGTACCATTTTCGATAGAGAAGCAATGAGAAAATCCCCTCTCTTCCTCATTCGTTTCCGTTGCCTTGTTCCTTCCGTTTCATCTCTCGCCAGACCGTATGCATCATCGTGCCGAAACACGCAGCGCCTCCGATAAAGTTAGAAATGGGCTCGGCCAGGAATACGCCCATGACTCCCAAAGCAGGGATACGCGGCAGCAAAAGCGTCAAGGGAATCACAATGATGACCTTCCGAAAAATCGAGAAGAATACCGCATTTCGAGAACGTCCCAGTGCCACAAAGGCTGACTGCCCGGAGAACTGCAACGACATCATGAAAAAGCCGAAGAAATAAACATAGAGCGCAGGCACTCCCAGCTCCAGGAGCTGTGCCTCGCTATTGAAAATGTGGATAAAGAATTCTGGGAAAATCATCAAAATAATCCAGAGCAATGTGGTATATACGATACAGAGGACAGACATGAATCGAATTCCCTGACGAACTCTTCCATATTCATTCGCCCCATAGTTATATCCCAACACGGGCTGGGCCGCGTTCGTGACTCCCGAAACCGGCATCGTGACGACTTCGCGAATAGAATTCAGCACCGTCATGACTCCTACGTAGATATCCCCGCCAAACTGATGCAGCGTCGCATTGCAAACTACCTGGACGCCACTGTTCGTGACAGCCATCACAAAACCGGACGTGCCCAGCGCCATGATTTCCTTCAGCATCTTCCATCGAACCCCCAGGCTCCGAATCCGCAATGGAATAATGGCTTTTTTCCCAGCTAACACTTTGAGCACCCATAGTGCTGAAACTCCCTGTGAAATCACCGTAGCGATTGCTGCGCCCCGTACGCCCATATGAAAGACAAATATAAAAATAGGATCAAGCACGATATTGAGGATGGCTCCAATCAACACAGTCAGCATCCCCTTACGGGCAAAGCCCTGTGCATTGATAAAACTGTTCATGCCCAGGCTAACCATCACAAATACACTACCCAGAAGATAGATCGACAGATATTGGTCGGCATACGGAAACGTGTCGTCGCTCGCGCCGAACAGATATAGAATCGGTTTCTTGAAAAACAGCCCCAATACCGTCAGCACCAAGCCACTCACCACCAACATGGTAAAGGACGTTCCCATCAGTTTTTCAGCCCGCTCCTCATCGCCTCCACCTCTGGCAATGGAAAAAAGTGGCGCGCCTCCTGTGCTAAACAAATTGGAAAATGCTGTCACCATGGCAATGATCGGAAAAGTCAGACCAAGCCCCGTCAGCGCCGTGGTGGAATTTTCCGGCAGATGCCCGATATACATACGATCAATGATATTGTATAACAGATTGATCAGCTGTGCCAGCGTCATAGGACCGGCCAGGCGCAGAATATTGCCCGTAACACTGCCTTTGCTGAAATCATTTTTATTTTCCAATGGAATCCTCCTTTTTGGTATTTTCATATAGTATACACCCTTTTCGACTCCAAGTGCAATATCTTTTCTTTTCTTGTCTTTTTTCGATTTTTCTCTTGCTCTGTTCCCCTCAATCGAGTATAATAAAAATTGGTATGCATGAATACTGATTTTTTGGAAGGAGCGATTCACTTATGAACTACACGCATGAAGTAGAACAGATGTGTACTGTCGCCAAGGGCCCTAAGCATGGTCCGGCGCCAATTCCTGAAGAGGGAAAATGGGTACGCAGCAAAGAGATCAGCGATATTTCCGGTCTGTCTCATGGAGTGGGCTGGTGCGCACCGCAGCAGGGTGCATGCAAGCTGACTCTGAATGTTAAGAATGGTATCATCGAGGAGGCTCTAGTGGAGACGCTGGGATGTTCCGGTATGACCCATTCCGCCGCTATGGCAGCCGAGATTCTGCAGGGCAAGACCATCCTGGAAGCTCTGAATACTGATCTGGTGTGTGACGCGATCAACGTAGCCATGCGCGAGATCTTCAAGCAGTTGGCCTATGGACGTACTCAGACCGCTTTCTCCGAGGGCGGACTGCCCGTGGGTGCCTCTTTGGAGGATCTGGGCAAGGGCCTGCGTTCTCAGGTAGGTACTATGTTTGGTACTCGTCTGAAGGGTGTTCGTTATCTGGAAATGGCAGAGGGATACGTCCTGAATATCGCCGTAGATGAGAACGACGAAGTCATCGGTTATAAGTTCGTTCACCTGGGCAAGATGATGGATGCAATCCGCAAGGGCACTGACCCGAAGGAAGCGTATGAGAAGAATATCGGCACCTATGGCCGGTATGACGAAGCGGTAAAATACATTGATCCGCGGAATGAGTAAGAAGGGGGGACGACGCAATGGTACAGTTTGAAGGTTACGACAGAAGAAAAGACAAGCTGGAAAAGGAGCTTGCTAAGTACGGTTTCTCCTCTTTGGAAGAGGCTCGTGATTTATGTCTTTCTAAGGGCGTCGATGTGGAGTCCATCGTAAAGGGTGTACAGCCCATCGCCTTTGATAACGCAGTTTGGGCCTATACTCTGGGCTGCGCAATCGCAATCAAGAATGGTGCAAAAAATGCTGCCGATGCTGCAGAGCAGATCGGTTTGGGCCTGCAGGCATTCTGCGTCCCCGGTTCTGTAGCCGAGGATCGTAAGGTAGGTCTGGGTCATGGCAATCTGGGTGCCATGCTGCTTCGCGAAGAGACCAAGTGCTTCTGCTTCCTGGCTGGACACGAGTCCTTCGCTGCTGCTGAAGGTGCTATCGGTATTGCTAAGACCGCGAACAAGGTTCGTAAGGAGCCTCTGCAGGTTATCCTGAACGGCTTGGGTAAGGACGCTGCCTATATTATTTCTCGTATCAATGGTTTTACCTACTGCGAGACAGAGTTTGACTACTATACCGGCGAGGTAAAGGTCGTAGATCAGCACGCTTACTCCAATGGAGAGCGGGCTAAGGTTCGTTGCTATGGTGCGGACGATGTGCGTGAGGGTGTTGCTATCATGGCGCTGGAAGGCGTAGATGTCTCCATCACCGGTAACTCCACCAACCCGACTCGTTTCCAGCATCTGGTTGCCGGCACCTACAAGAAGTGGGCACAGGAGAATGGTAAGAAGTACTTCTCCGTCGCATCCGGCGGTGGTACAGGACGTACCCTGCATCCGGATAACATGGGCGCAGGTCCTGCTTCCTATGGCTTGACCGACTCCATGGGCCGTATGCACGGTGACGCTCAGTTCGCCGGATCCTCCAGCGTGCCCGCTCACGTGGAGATGATGGGCCTGATCGGCGCCGGCAACAACCCGATGGTCGGCATGACCGTCGCCTGCGCTGTTGCGGCTTCTCAGGTTGCGGAATAATCTTTCCGTCGCTCTGACATAACAAAAAATGCCCCGTCTGCCCAAAAGGCAGGCGGGGCTTTTTGCATTTATCTTACAGCTGGATCCAGTAGCGCTGTTCCACTACGCCGTCCACCACCACTTCGTTTTCCAACACGCCGCCGTTGCGCAGAATGGTTCTGGCCGAAGCGACATTCTCCTTGTCGCAGACCATCAGAACCCGGTCCAGGCCCAGGTCCCGGCACTTTTTCAGCGCCAGCCCCACCATCCGGGTACCGATGCCCTTGCCCCGCTCCGACGGCCGCACCCCGTCCCCGATGTGCCCGCCATCCAGCAGCAGCCTTTCGTTCAGCCGGTGGCGGATGTTCACCGCCCCCACCAGCTTGTTCCGCTCTACGTCCAGACAGAAATAGGTGGAATCCGGTACCAGTCCTTCCGGGCAGGGCTCGTGCATCTCCAGGCTGTCCAGCAAGGCAGAAAAGTCCCGGTAATCGGTTTTGCGGATGGCATAGGGGATGATCTTCTCCCCGGCGGTGGTCCACTCGGCCATCAGTTCTTCCGCCAGGGGGCGATAGCGTTCCTCCATCCGGATCAGTTGCAGGGACGACGCCGGCAGGCTTTTATACATCACCAGGGCGGGAGAGGTCTTGCCGCCCCAAGTCAGCGGAACGACTTCCTGCCCGGAAAAGCCCAGCTTTTCCCAGAAAGGAGCGGGGGAGTGTTTTCCCTTCACGGCGTCCAACCGCACTGCCCGACAACCTCGTGTTACCAGTTCCCGCTCCAGTATGGTGTAACACCGACGGCCCAGCCCTCGGCCTTGCCAGTTGGAGTCCAGCATGAGCAGCGAAAGATAACAGGTGTCCCCGGGGCGATAATCCGAAAGTCCTACCGGGCGTCCATCTTCCGTGACGATAAGGCGGCTCAGAAAGCCTGTCCGCCCCATTTCTGCCAGCTCGCTGCGGAGAAAGTCTTCCGTCACCCGGTCCACACCCAGGTGTGCCCGCAGAAAGGCGGGGTTTGAATTGTAGATGCTCGCCAGCGCCGGAATATCCCGTTCCCCGGCGGAGCGAAAGAACAGCTCCTGCATCAGAGACCTCCTTTCAATATAGGGAATGTCTGCATTATATGGGGCAAACACCTTGCATGTCAACCGGCGAAAGGCAAAATCCGCCCTGTCTCTTTCTTTTTATCACTGTACGGGGTATAATAGGTAAAATGCCGAAATATACGGGTTGGAGGGTTGACGGTGGAAAAAAACAGATACAACATCCTGCTGGTCCACTGCCATTACCGCCTGGCCGGGGGCGAGGACGCCGTCTTTGCGGACGAGAAGGCCATGCTGGAACGCCACGGCCATCAGGTGTTCACCTATGAGCGCACCAACGAGGGTGGGGCCCTGGCCATGGGCCTGCAAGCGGTGTTCAGCTGGAAAACCTGGCGGGAGGTGCGGGCCCTCATCCGTCGGCACCACATCGATATCGTGCATGTACACAACACCCTGCTCACCGTCAGCCCGTCGGTGNNGCCGGTGGTGCAGACGCTGCACAATTTCCGGATTTTCTGCCCCAACGGGGTGCTGCTGCGGGATGGCCGGGTCTGTGAGGACTGCCCCCGCCGCAAGGGCGGACTGTGGCAGGCGGTGCGGTACCGCTGCTACCGGGACAGCCTGGCCCAGAGCGCCGTCTGCGCCTTT
>DBQQ01000032.1:0-171 GCA_002305315.1 Clostridiales bacterium UBA1390 | reverse complement strand
CGGCAGAAACTGCTGGAATTCAACACCCTGCACCGGGTGTTCGACCCGGCCCGGCTCTGCGTCAAGCCCAACGCCCTGGCCCCGGAGGACCCGCTGCCCCCCGTGCTGCCCCGGTCCCGTCGGAAAAACCAGATCGTCTTTGCGGGGCGGCTGGAGGAACTGAAAGGCCTG
>DBQQ01000010.1 GCA_002305315.1 Clostridiales bacterium UBA1390 | reverse complement strand
CTGCAGGGGTTCTATTCTGCAACGACCCCTTTTTCGTGCCTGAGAATGCTGTTTTTCAATTTCTTATTGACAGATCTGTAGGATGGTAGTATAATAACGGTGTTATATAACAATGTTATAGAAGGGGGTTCTATGGAAGAGAATTCGAATGATACTTTGAAAAAAATCCAGAAGAGTGCGCTGATGGAGTTTCTGGATAAGGGGTTTCTCGGAGCCTCGCTGCGTCAGATCGTGAAAAATGCAGGCGTTACGACGGGCGCATTTTATGGCTACTTTTCTAGTAAGGAAGCCCTGTTCGCCTCGATCGTGGAGCCGCATGCGGCAGCCCTCATGGGACGATTCATGGAGACGCAGATCACTTTTGCAGAACTGCCGGAAGCGGAGCAGCCTTCTCATATGGGGGTAGAATCTTCTTCCTATTTGGGGTGGATGGTGGAATACATCTGTCAGCACAGAGATCCGGTGAAGCTGCTGCTATGCCGGGCGGAAGGAACCAGCTACGAGCATTTTGTACATAATATGGTGGAGGTGGAAGTGGATGCCACACTGCAGTACATGGAGGTGCTGCGCCGCCTGGGGAAGAAGGTGCCGGGTCTGGACCGGCAGTTATGCCATATTTTGGCCAGCGGCATGTTCAATGGGATCTTCGAGGTGGTTGTTCATGACATGGCGTTAGAACAGGCGAGGAAGTATGTGGATCAGTTGAGAACTTTCTACACAGCTGGCTGGATGAGTTTGATGGGGGAATAACCCCTATCTTTTTGCATGGGAGTTAGCATAGACTAACAATATCTTCAAGGAGGGATCATCGTGAAGGAAAAAAAACAAAACAGCCTGTCTCGAATTCTGGCGTATGCTGGCGGATACAAGCGCCTGACGCAGTGGGGCTGTGTGCTATCTGCAGTGTCTGCGGTACTGGGACTCGTACCCTATCTTTGCGTCTGGTGGGTAGCGCGTGTCATACTCGTAGATGGAGCAGGTATAGGACTGGCGCAGTGGGGATTCCTGGCGGTCGGCTTTGCAGCGGGCAGTATCCTGCTGTATTTCGCAGCGCTGATGTGTACGCATATAGCTGCCTTTCGCACCGCACGCAACATGCGAAAAGCAGCTATGACACACGTGCTCTCCCTGCCGCTCGGTTTTTTCAGTGGAAACCAGTCGGGACGCCTGAGAAAACTGATTGATGACAATGCAGGATTGACGGAGGATCTTTTGGCGCATAAGTTGCCAGATTTGGCTGCTACAGTGGTGACTCCAGTGGCCGGCATCATCATGCTGTTTCTCTTTGATTGGCGTATGGGACTGTTATGTTTGCTGACCATGGGGCTGGCACTCATCAGCATGTGCCTGATGATGGGGGGCAAGAATGCGGGCTTTTTCCATCGGTATCAGCAGGAGATCGAGCGGATGAGCGGTGAGGCGGTGGAATATGTTCGCGGAATTCCTGTCGTTAAGATGTTTCAGCAGACCGTATATTCCTTCAAGGCATTTTACGCTGCGATTCAGGATTACAGCCATCTGGCCAGCCAATACGCCATGAGCTGTCGTGTGGGGCAGACCTGCTTTCTAACCTGTATCAACGGGGCGTTTGCCCTGCTGATTCCCGCTGTCCTGTTTTTAGCGGCGGAGGGAGACATACGGGCCACACTGATTCATTTCATCTTCTATGCGTTGTTCGCACCGGCCTGCGGACAGATGATCAACCGCATCATGTATATGAGCGAGGCGATCATGGAGGCGGACGAGGCGATAGGTCGTCTGGATGAGATATTGGAGCGGACTCCCATGGAGGAGACGAGCGATCCGAAGCATCCGGAAAGCGCGGAGGTTACGTTTGAACATGTGACATTTACCTATCCGGGCGCGGCAAGGCCTGCCCTGGATGATGTGAGTTTTCAGGTGCATACAGGACAGGTGGTTGCTCTGGTGGGACCATCCGGCGGTGGAAAGACGACGGCTGCCAGCCTGATTCCCCGCTTCTGGGATGTGGAGAGCGGCTGTGTGCGGATAGGCGGCGTGGATGTGCAAGAGATGGACAGCGCGGCGCTGATGAAGCAGGTGGCGTTTGTCTTTCAGGACACACGTCTGTTTAAGCAGAGTATTCTGGAGAACATACGCGCAGCCCGCCCCGACGCTACTCGGCAACAGGTACTGGCCGCAGCCCGCGCCGCGCAATGCGACGACATATTGGCCAAATTACCGAAGGGCTTGGATACGGTTGTGGGAACAAAGGGGGTCTACCTGTCTGGCGGTGAGGCCCAGCGGATCGCGTTGGCACGGGCGATCCTGAAGGACGCACCCATCATAGCGCTCGATGAGGCGACCGCATTCGCGGATCCCGAGAATGAACACCAGATTCAGAAGGCTTTTGAAGCGCTGACGCGGGATAAGACGGTGTTGATGATCGCACACCGCCTATCCACCGTACAGAATGCCGATCAGATTCTTGTACTGGCGGATGGAAAAATCGCGGAACGGGGTACGCACAGTGAGCTTCTGGAGAAACAGGGAGTGTATGCGCGCATGTGGGAAGATTATCGGCGAAGCGCGCAGTGGAAGGTCGGAAAGGAGGCGGCGGAATGATCAAGAGATTGCAGCACATATTCGCCTTGAGCGAGAAAGGGGCCAAGGATCTGATCAAGGCGGTGATTTGGTGCTTTGTGTGTAATCTAAGTCTTATGATTCCGGTAGGAGTCGTGATGATGACGGTGCAGCATCTGCTGGACTGCCTAGAATCGGGCGGAAATCCCATGGACGGGTTCTGGCTGTATGTGGGGGCTGCTGTGGCCGTGTTGGTTCTTCTCTTTATATTGCACTGGTTTCAATATGCTTCTCTGTATCTGGCGACATACCGGGAGAGTGCGAATCGTCGGGTCAGCCTGGCGGAAACCCTACGGAAGCTGCCACTGTCCTTTTTTGGCAATCGGGATCTGAGTGACCTCACATCGACGATGATCGCAGACTGTTCTTCGCTGGATCAGATGTTTTCTCATTATGTTCCGCAGCTGTTCGCGTCCATCTTGTCGACGCTGGTCATCGGCATATGTATGTTCTGTTTCGACTGGAAGATGGCTATCGCGGTGTTATGGGTGGTGCCGGCAGCGATTTTGCTGACGGCAGGATCCAAGAAGATTCAAGATACCTTCGGCACGCGGAATATACGCAATAAACGGGCAGTGGCTGATTGTATACAGGAGGGGCTGGAGACGATTCGTGATATTAAAGCCTGCAGTCGACAGAAGGTATATCTGGCAGAACTGGAAGAAAAGCTCGTTGCGATGGAATCGGGCTCGATTCATTCAGAGCTTGCGACGGGTGTTTTCGTCTGTTCCGCACAGGCTTTCCTGCGAGTTGGTCTGGCGACGACGATTCTGACAGGAGGTACGCTGCTGGCATCGGGCCAGATCAGTTTTCTGTATTTATTAGGTTTTCTCTTTGCTGCGGCGCGGCTGTATGATCCGCTGGGCATCATCCTACAGAATATCGCCGCGACATTCAACACGAAACTGCAGATTGAGAGAATGCGAACCATTCTGGAACAACCGTTGCAGGAGGGGCGCGAGGATTTTCATCCGAAAAATTATGATATCGCCTTTGACCATGTGTCCTTTGCGTACAGGGAAGGCGCAGGCGTATTGGAGGATGTGAGCTTTACCGCGAAACAGGGAGAAGTAACGGCGCTGATCGGTCCTTCGGGAGGTGGGAAATCCACGGCCTGCAAACTGGCGGCCCGTTTCTGGGACGTTACAGGTGGAAAAGTGACACTTGGCGGTGTGGATGTGTCACAAGTAGATCCGGAGACACTCCTAGCCAGTTATGCCATGGTGTTTCAGGATGTGGTACTGTTTCGGGATACGGTGATGGAAAATATACGGCTAGGTCGGTTAGGAGCCACAGATGAGGAAGTCTTGGCAGCAGCCAAAGCCGCGCAGTGTGATGGATTCATCAAAAGACTTCCGCAGGGCTACCAGACCGTGATCGGCGAGAATGGATCCACGCTTTCCGGCGGAGAACGCCAACGTATTTCCATCGCACGAGCGCTGCTCAAGGATGCGCCTGTCGTACTCCTCGACGAGGCCACCGCAAGTCTCGATGTCGAGAGCGAGAGCGCGGTGCAGACAGCGCTTTCGCATCTGCTACAGGGAAAGACCGTACTCATCATCGCACATCGCATGCGAACCGTAGCGGGTGCCGACCGTATCGTCGTGCTGGAAGGCGGACATGTGGTACAGCAGGGAACACCGGAACAATTGATGAGGGAGGGAGGACTGTACAAACATATGGTGGAGCTGCAGCAGGAGACAGCCTCCTGGAAATTGAAAGGGTAAGCACTGTCATATTGCATTTCCCGGATTCCTCTGCTATAATGAGAATCAGTATAGAAAGAGAAGAGGAATGAGGACATGGAAAAAAGACGGGTGTTGTTGGTCAATGACCTGCCGGGTTATGGCAAGGTGGCGCTTTCGGGGATGATGCCGGTGCTTTCGCGTATGGGCTATGAGGTTTTGAATCTCCCCACAGCGCTTCTTTCGAGCACGCTGGATCTGGGAAAGTACGAGATCTTAGATACGACGGATTATATGCGCCGGTGTCTTGCGGTATGGGAAGAACTGCACATCACCTATGACGCGGTCTGCACGGGTTTCATTCTTTCAGAGGAGCAAAATGCCCTGGTAGAAGAACTCTGCCGGCGGGGAAAGGCGCAGGGTGCCAAGATTCTGGTGGATCCGATCATGGGAGATGGCGGACGGCTCTATAACGGCATGACGGAACAGACCGTGGCCCGCATGAAGAAGCTGTGCGCGCAGGGGGATGTGGTTCTGCCCAATTTGACGGAAGCCACTTTCCTGGCGGACTGCTATCGGGGAAGGCCTGAGGTGGAAGCCTATCAGCTGAGAGAGATTGCGAAGCGCATCTGTGATCTGGGCGCAAAAGCTGTGGTCATCACGAGTGCAGTTGTCGGCGGCAAGAGTCAGGTGTATGGGTATGAAGCCGATGGGAAGAATAGTTTCAGCGTCCCCTATGAGCGCATTCCGCTGCGGCTGCCGGGCACCGGAGACCTGTTTGCAGCGTTTCTGGCTGGACATTATCTGAAAGGAATGTCTTTAGAAGGCAGCACTCGCAAGACTGTGGATATACTGGAGCGGCTGATTCTGGCAGATCAGGAGAAGGGAACAGGCTATAAGGGCATTCCGGTAGAACAATACTGGGAAAAGCTGGGCGTTTGAAGAAGGGAAGCGGAGCCACATGGAAATTGGTATGATGATTGTCTTTTTGACGCTGGATCTTTTTCTGGTGGGCATCTGCTGGGCTATCACCAACCGTAGGGATACCTATGAGAAGGGAATGCTCCTGGGCGTTCATATCCCGCCGGATGAGGCGATACATCCGGAGGCAGAGAGGATCTGCTCAGAAAAACAGCGGGCCAACCGCAGGTTTCAGGCGATCAGCCTGGCGGCAGGAGTCATTGTCAGCTTCCTGAATTTTGTCAGCGTAGGTCTATTTATCGGAATCTGGGTGCTGTGGCTGACGATATATCTGCTGGGGATATTCTACATCATGAGCCGCGCGCGCAAGAAGATGTATCAGCTGAAAAAGAACATGGGATGGGGAGACGACAAGGCCGATGGGGACGAGTACTGGCGGCATGGGTGGTATTCGAATCCGGAGGATAAGCGTCTGCTGGTGGAAGACCGGACCAACAGCACCAGCTATTCCTTCAATATGGCGCGTCCGCTCAACCGTTTCCTCATGGCCTTGCTGGTTCTGATTCTGGTTCTGATGCCCATTGGAATCGGTGTCCTTCTGTTTCAGGTGGATCACGCACCGGTATCGTTCCAGGTGGAAGAGCAGGAGGTGCGAATCGCATCATTCTGGTACGAGTGTGAGTTTTCACTGGATCAGGTGAGGGAGGCGGAACTGATTTACGAAATGCCTGACGATTCCTTTCGCCGTACCAACGGCGCGTCCACACCGAAGAGGGAGCTGGGGTATTATCGTGGGGAGGAGACTGGCGATTGCATGATGTTTCTCTATGATGACTATACGCCGATTCTCTATGTGGATATCGGGGAGATACGTATTTTTCTGAATAGCCAGGATGCGAGAGAGGTAGAGAGCTGGTATGACCAGATTGTATAAAAGAGGCCATTGCAAAATAGATGAGAAATCATCTAAGGAGCAATGGCTTCTTTTTGAATAATGGAACACTGTGGACTGTGAAGTCGCAATGCTCTTATGGAACAGACATTGGATATTATGCGGAACTCAGACCCCTCCAAAGATGGAATACACGATAAATCCGGCCAGTCCACAAGCGCACATGACGAGAATGGGGCTGGGCTTCCATTTTCGCAGCACAAAGAAAGCGACAGCGAAGATGATAACGGCCGCCACATCGACACCCATGATGGCTGTTCCGGTCGCCGCCAGGAAGGACGACTGCATCATGGAAAAGGCAGCGGAACCGATCATGCCGACGACGGCGGGACGCAGTCCGCGGAGGGCGTCATCAATGACGTGCAGATTACTGTATTTTCGGTAAAGCCAGGCAATCAGCATGACGATGACACAGGAAGGCAGGATACAGCCCAGGGTAGCCACGATTGCACCGGATACGCCGGCCATGCGAGCTCCAATGAAGCTGGCGGAGTTGATGGCGATGGGGCCTGGCGTCATCTGGGAGATGGTGATAAGATCGGTGAATTCACTGACACTCATCCAGTGGTTCTGCGTGATGACCTGTTCCTGGATCAGAGGCATGGCGGCATATCCGCCGCCGATTGAAAAGAGGCCGATCTGAAAGAATGCCCAGAAAAGTTTAAGGAGTATTTCCATGCCGCGCACGCTCCTTTCCATAGATGAGGATTCCCATGACGATGCAGACAACAACGATCAGAATAACGTTGACAGAAAGAAAGGCGACCAAAATAAAAGAAAGAAGAGCCGTGATGAGGGCAATGCCCCGACTTTCCTTCCAGACGGACACGCCCAGGCCGCAGACCACATCGCAGATGACGGCGGCCACGCCCGCCTGCATCCCCTGCATGATATAGCGGATCGCATCGATGGATATGAACCAGGTATAAACAAAAGAAATTGCCGTCAGCAGTATCAGAGGCGGCAGAATCGTACCCAGGATGGCGATGAAAGAGCCAAGCCAACCACCGACTTTATATCCCACGAGAATAGAAGCATTGACCGCAATAGCGCCGGGAGAGGATTGGGCAATCGCCGTAAAATCCAGCATTTCCTTTTCGGAAATCCAGCCTAGCTTGTCCACGAATTGCTTTTTCATCAGGGATACAATGACATAACCGCCTCCAAAGGTAAAGGCGCTGATCTTGAATGTCTGTAGGAAGAGTGTGATGTAGAATTTCAGTTTTTTTTGCATTCAGTTCCACCTCCAAAGGGAGTATACCACTTGATTTTTCATAATGGAACTACTATAATATAATATGGTTCATAGTCTATAGACTATATATAAGGGAGCGAGGTCAATGACACTGAGGCATCTGCGGATTTTTATTGCGGTGGCGGATCAGGAAAGTATTACGAAAGCAGCGAAGGAGTTATATATTGCGCAGCCTACGGTGAGTGTAGCGGTTCATGAACTGGAAGAACATTATGGAATCTGTCTGTTTGAGCGTCTGAATAAGAGATTGCGGATCACAGAGGATGGCAGGAGACTTCTGGCATATGCGCGTCATATCGTAGGACTTTTCGAGGAAATGGAACGGACATTGGGTGCGCCGGATCAGCGGGGGCTGCTGCGATTGGGGTGCAGCGTGACGGTGGGTTCCTGCTATGTGCCGAAGGTAGTCAAAAAGCTGAAAGAGGCATGGCCGCAGTTAGAAGTACGGGTCAGGGTTGAGGCTTCGGATGAGATTGAGAAGGGAATTCTTCAGGACGGGCTAGATCTGGCGGTCATCGAGGGGATCCCGCATTCCGAATATTTAACCTGTAAACCGCTGATGGATGATCAGATGATTCCTGTGGGGAGTCCAGAAGTATACCCAGGGCGGATGAGTCTTTCGCAGCTGTTGGAATGTCCGCTGCTTCTGCGGGAACGGGGAAGCGGCGCCCGAGAGATCCTGGAACATGCACTGGGTGCTCGAGGATATAAGGCGGAGGCAGCGTGGGAGAGCAGTTCTGTAGAAGCGCTAAAGATGGCGGCGCAGGAGGGAATTGGCATTGCCTTTCTGCCAGAACGTCTGGTCGAGACAGAGATTCAGCAGGGAACACTGCGACGGATCCGAGTGCCGGATTTTGTACTCCATCGAACGATACATATGATTCATCATCGCAGTAAGTATATATCGCAGGGTATGGAACAATGGATGCGTCTGATCGAGGATGCATTCGAAAGAAAGGAGTGAATATAAGGATGGAGCTTAGGATGCTGAAAGTGTTTCTAACGATTGCGAAGGAAGAAAATATCACAAGGGCGGCAGGGCTTTTGCATGTGACACAGCCTACCCTGTCCCGGCAGTTGATGCAGCTGGAAGAGGAACTGGGCGTGCAGTTGTTTCGGCGAAGCAATCATAGCATGGCCTTGACAGAGGAGGGCATGCTTTTGCGCAGGAGAGCGCAGGAGATCGTGGATTTGACGGAGGAAGTCGTAGAGGAATTTGCACATCGGGACAAGGAACTCAGCGGCGTGATTTCTATCGGATGCGGAGAGACGCAGAATATGATTTTTCTGGCTCAGTATATGCAGGAATTCCGGGAGATGCACCCCGCGGTACAGTTCCATGTCTATACGGCCATTGCGGATGAAATTAAAGAGCGTATCGAGAAGGGACGCTTGGACATGGGGCTTCTGCTGGAACCGGTAGATCTGGGGAAATATAATTATATTCGGATGCCCTATAAGGAACGGTGGGGAGCACTGGTATGGGAAGGTTCTCCGCTTCAGGAAAAAGAAGAGGTCACGGCCAGGGAACTTTCGGAGCTCCCCCTCATCATGGTGCATCGGGAGTCTGTCAGAAACGAATTGGAAAACTGGTTTGGACCCTATTACGAGAAACTGGAGGTAGCGGCGACCTATAATCTGTTTCTGAACGCGGCTTACATGGTCAGGGAGCATGTGGGTGCAGCTCTGTGCTTTCAGGTGAATCAGGAATATCCGGGGACGAAATTCATTCCCCTGGCGCCTGTGCTGGAGACAGGGGCCGTGTTGGTCTGGAAGAAGGAACAGATCTTCTCGCCGGCGGTTTTGCAGTTTATGAAATATCTAAAAGAGCAGGAGAATCTTCCACAATTTTGGGAGAAGTATGGACGGGGATATTTGGACGAACTGGAGAAGCCGGTACTTAACTTGTAAAGGATAACGAAATTTTCGGAAAATAAAATTGTGATATTGCTATAAATTCAATTTTCTGAAATTGGAGCGTTGACATTATATGAATGCATGGTAAAATAGAAACAGGCAAAGGAGCTTTTAAGGGATTCTTTGCCTGTTTCTTTCTGTATATATTCTGACGCATTGTACAAGAAATGCAGGAGAGGTCGAAAGACTTCTTCACGGAATTCTTACAAGCATTTACCTGAATTTCACAGTTCCGGGAGAACAGATTTTACAGAAGGTACGTATAATCATAGGCGTTTAAGATTGATATTGAAGATTTAAGGAGAGATTACGCATGAAGAATTCGATTTCTATGACGCAGTTTGCGGCTACAATGGCCGGCGGCATGGGGATTCCGGCGCCGAAGGCAGCGAATGTGCCGTTTTCGATGCTGGAAGGACTACTAAGACAACAGGGCGTGGAAACTGCAAAGAAGGTATTGATTTACAACCCGGACGCGGTAGGACAGTGGCTGTTTCAGAAGTATACGGAGTGGTTTGTACCCGTGCTGCGTCATACGCAGCTGGGCGTACCGGTCTGCACCGTTTTGCCATCGGTGACGCCGGTTTGTTTTGGGACGATGTATACGGGGGTAGAGCCGAGTGTACATGGAATCCAGAAGTACGAGAAGCATGTGCTGCAGCAGGAGTCCCTATTTGATATCCTGGCAGCCGAGGGAAAGAAGACCGCGCTGGTGGCGGTGGAGAATTCCAGCATGGCCATCCTGTTCCAGGAGAGAAACATTGATTATTATATCCTTCCTTACGATGGAGAAGTGACGGATCAGGCAGAGGAGCTCATTCGCAACAGCGATTATGATGTGATTGTGGTCTATAATCAGGAGTATGACGATGTCATGCATCGCACCTTCCCGGAATCCGAGCAGTCTCTGGCGGCCTTGAAGCACCATATTGCGGCTTTCGACAGATTGGCGACAGCTGCAGAAGAATGCTGGAAGGCAGAGGATACCCTTCTGTGTTGGGCGACAGATCACGGGATTCATACGAATGAACAGGGCCATGGCACGCATGGCGCGGATATGGAAGAGGATTTAAACGTGATGCATTTCTTCGGTGCATGGAAAGGAGAAAAATAAGGATGAGCAAGATTGAGCTGCATGACCTGACCAAGTCCTATGATGGAAAGGTCAATATCTTGGAAAAGATCAACCTGGATGTGGAAGAGGGAGAGTTTTATGTACTGGTAGGACCTTCTGGCTGTGGTAAGAGTACCCTGCTGCGCGTCATTGCGGGTCTGGAGAAGATCACGGATGGAACCCTCAAGATCGATGGTAAGATCGCCAATCATATGCTGCCCAAGGACCGCAACCTTTCCATGGTGTTTCAGAATTACGCGTTGTATCCTCATATGACTGTGAAGGATAATATCCTGTTTGGACTGGATGTGAAGAAGGTACCAAAGGAAGAGCAGAAGCGCCGTCTGGAAGAGGCGGCAGAGATGCTGGGTCTGACTCCGTATCTCAAGAGAAAGCCGAGGGAATTGTCCGGTGGCCAGCGTCAGCGTGTGGCACTGGCGCGAAGCGTATGAAGTCAGGCGCCGCTCTGTCTGATGGATGAGCCGCTTTCCAACCTGGATGCGAAGCTGCGGGGACAGATGCGTACGGAGATCCGTCGTCTGCAGAAGAAGCTGGGGCTGACGGTCATCTACGTGACCCATGACCAGGTGGAGGCCATGACCATGGGCGATCATATCATGGTGCTGCATGGCGGCAAGATTCAGCAGACGGGTACGCCGCTGGAACTGTATAATCAGCCGGCAAATACGTTTGTGGCAGGTTTTATCGGATCCCCGCAGATGAATCTGGCCCAGGCGCGGATGACGGAGGATGGCCTGTTGCTGAATGGCAGCATCCTGGTTCCGGTGAGTGAGGAAGAGAAGGAAAACATGCCGGAGGGAAGCCAGTGGCAGATCGGTGTGCGTGCTGAGCAGATCGAGCTGGCGGCAGAAGGAGACCCCCGGGCGATCCATGTCAGGGTTGTGAATACCGAGATGATGGGCAATGAGACCCAGGTTCTCTTTGAGGTAGGCAAAGAGTTATTTACCGCGCGTTGGACGGGACAGTACATGATCGAAGCGGGACAGGATCTTGCGATTCGCCTTTCTACGGACGACTTCCATTTCTTCGACGACGCCGAGGGAGCATTGGTACGCGCTGCCTTACATATCAAGGGCCATGCAGCCCTCACCGCTTGATGGGGGTGAAAACGATGGCACGTAAGCGAAAAGCGCAGAATGCGAAAAGAAAGCAGGGGAAGGAGTTGAAGCCGAAAAAACGGCTTCCGCTCTGGATCATCTACCTGTTGCCTTCCATGCTGATCTTCATCCTATTTGTCATATATCCCTTTATCAAGACGATCATCACGAGTTTCTTCGCTACCTCCAACACAGGGGCGCTGACGCAGATGGTAGGCTTTTCGAATTACATCAGCTTGTTCACGAGCGAAACCTATCTGCATTCGTTGGGAACGACATTTCTATATACAATCCTGACGGTTCCGCTGACCGTGATTATCTCACTCATGCTGGCGGTGCTGTCTTCCAGCAATCTGCCGGGCATGGGCGTGTTCCGTACCATCTTCTCGTCGACCATGGGAATCTCTGTGGCGGCCGGATCCGTGTTCTGGAACCTCCTGTTTCATCCGACGGCGGGTCTCTTGAACCGGATCGTACAGTGGTTTGGCGGCGAGCCCATCGGATGGTTGACGGATACGAATTTCGCGATCTACTCCATTGCGGCGGTCTCCATCTGGATGAACATCGGATTCTCCTATCTGGTTCTCATGGGCGGATTGAAGAACATTGATGATTCCCATTATGAGAGTGTGGAGATCGTGGGCGGCGGATTCTTTTATCGGCTGCGCAAGGTAACGATTCCGTTGATTTCCCCGTCCCTGTTCTTTGTGGTGACGATCTCGCTGATCAACGCGTTCCAGTCCTTTGGCCTGATCGATATGCTGACATCGGGCGGCCCGAACAACAGCACGAATCTGATGGTGTATAAGCTGTATAATGACGCCTTCGTCAATTTCCGGTTCGGATTGGCTTCCGCGCAGGGTATTATCCTGTTCATCCTGATCTTCCTGATCTCCCAGCTGCAGACCAAGCTGACGGAAAGGCTGGTGACCTATCAATGAAAAAGACACAGATTACTATTACGTATATCATTCTGCTGATCGCAGCGATCTTCATGTGTTTCCCGGTGCTGTTTTCTATAGCGCTCAGTTTTTCCGATCTGTCGGATATTCTGCGGGGCGACTACATTCCGGATTCGCTGAACTGGACCAACTATATCAATGCATTTAATACGCAGCCCCTGCTGCATTACATGATTAACTCCGCGATTACGGGAGTGCTCTCGACGGCACTGCAGATTATCTTTGCACTGTTGGCCGCCTACGCGATTGTTTTTATTCCCTTCCGAGGCAAGAAAATCGTGTTTCTGATCATGATGGCGACGATGATGATCCCCAGCGAGGTTCTGGTCATCTCAAACTTCCAGACCATTCGGTCCTGGAACCTGCTGAACACTTACGTGGGACTGATCCTGCCGGGTCTGGCTTCCACCTTCGGCATCTTCCTGTTCCGCCAGAATATGATGCAGATCCCGCTGGAACTGAAGGAAGCATCTACGGTGGTGGGCATCTCGGATTTCGGCTTCTTCATCAAGGTGGTGGCGCCGATGGTGAAGAACACCGTGGTGACACTGGCCATCTACTTCTTCCTTGTAAGCTGGAATTCCTATATGTGGCCTCTGTTGTCGACGACGAATGACACGGTGCGTACCGTACAGATCGGCCTCAGACAGCTGCAAAATACCGAGGCAGTCAGCGATTACGGCATGATGGCAGCCGGCGCCATGATTACCTCGCTACCGACTCTGCTTTTAATCTTCTTCGGTCAGAAACGCCTGCAGGAAGGCATGACCAAGGGAGCATTAAAATAAATACTGAAAATAGGAGACATGAGAATGAGAAAAAGTTTTGGAAAACGCTTAGCGGCGATGGTTGTCAGCGTGCTGATGCTGGTAACCGTACTGGGTGGATGTGCGGACAGTGCATCTGGCGGCAATTCTGTCGTCACATCGGATGGAAAGGTACAGATTTCTTTCTGGCACTCCATGAGTGGAAACAACCAGGAAGTGCTGGATCAGATTGTGGAAGGCTTTAATGCCAGCCAGGACCAGTACGTCGTAGTGGCAGAAAACCAGGGTTCCTATGACGAGTCCACTGGTAAGTTCTTTAATATGGCGAATGGCGCAGGCAGCGCCCACATCATTCAGATCGGGGAGCAGAACCTGCAGTCCATGATCGACTCTGGCATGATTGCTTCTATCAGTGATCTCATTGAGAAATATGATTTCGATGACAGCGATCTGCTGGAACAGGTTGTCAACTTCTATACCGTCAATGATACGCTGTATGTGATGCCGTTTAACTGTTCTTCTCCGGTTGTATATTATAATAAGGGTGTGTTTGACGCTGCGGGATACACGGAGTTCCCCAGCACCTTCGAAGGAATTTCTGAGGCGGCGGCTGCGATCGCGGCACAGAATGACAGCATTACTCCGGTAGGCATGTATGCATATGGATACGCGCTGGATCAGATGGTGACCAACATGGGCGGCTATATCATCAACAATGAGAATGGTCGGGCGTCCCGTGCCACAGAGGTTTCCTATCAGGATCAGATCACGCAGATCTATGACTGGATCAAGAGCCTGCAGGATGCAGGATATCTCCTGAACTATGGTACAGATGGTACCAATACGATCAGTGGTTTCACGCAGCAGCAGATCGGCATGTTTATCGCCAGCTCTGCGAGTGCCCGGAATGTCATTGACAGCAGCGAATTTGAAGTCGGTATAGCGCCGTTGCCGGTACCGGAAGGTGTCGAGGCGCAGGGCGTATATGCGGGCGGCGGCGCACTGTGTGCGGCTGCCGGCATGGATGAGCAGACTGAAGCCGGTGTTATGGCGTTCTTCGAGTATGTGACTTCTCCGGAAGTGCAGGCAGAATGGGCGAGTGGAACGGGATACTTCCCGATCTGCCACGGTGCTTATGAGACAGAGACCATGCAGAATACCTATGCGGAACTTCCTCAGCTGGAAGTCGCTGCGCAGCAGCTTTTGAACTCCCAGGTAAACTCGATCACCGCAGGCCCCCTGCTGTCTCAGCTGCCGCAGTTGAGAACTGACCTGCAGAGTGCGCTGGAAGCTGTATTCAATGGATCAGATGTAGCATCTGCGGTAGAGCAGGCTGTATCCAGTACGAACAGTGCGATCACGAGCGCCAATGAGGGCGTAGCAAACTAACATAAGACAATACCTCCTTAAATCTTAAACGAAAGGGGCGCTGCAAGCCTATGGACTTGCGGCGCCTCTTATCGTATAATATAAGGGGGTGCATGCAGATGATACAAACGAAGGATGGTCTGGTCAAGATGGTGCAGGACTATGGCTTTCTGCCATTTTTGAGGAACCGCGTTTCCGGATTTTCCGTGGAGGAGCATACGGATCCGAGGGTTTGGTTTGTAAAGGGCGTAGAAGGGCCTTGGGAATGGAAGGGTCCTGTGATTCAGAAGACAAAATGTGCCTATGGCAAATTTTTCGCGGGGAAAGCTGGTTTCATCACACAGGAGTGGTTCTATGCATTTGCCAATTACAGAAGAGATGGTTATGACTTTGACGCGCGTTTCGAGGATGGACTGTTAAGACGCCAAGAATATCAGGCCATGAAAATCCTGATGGAGTCGGGATCACTCCTCTCCCGAGAGTGGCGAAAGAAGATGGGGATTTCCAAGCGGGGCGAATTTGACGCCATTGTCACCCGGTTGCAGATGATGGGGTATGTGATCACCATAGACTTTGAATATGCCAAGAATAAAGCGGGCCAGGCGTACGGAGTCGGCGTTGCCCGGTATGCAACACCAGAAATGTATTTCGGGGAAGAGTTTCGAGAGCAGGTATATCATGATACGCCAGAGGCGTCGAAGCAAAAAATCATCGAATATTTGAAAGGCCGATTTCCCGCAGCTGCGGAAAAGGATATCCTCCATGTGATCCGTTGATTTCTCATGCGTTGGGCCAGGGAAATGTTACGACGCGTTAAAAGCAATGAGAAAACAGGAAATATTTTCTAATGCGAAGATTATAAAAAGAAGCTGCTGCCTCTACGATGCTTTTATCGTCGAGGCAGCAGCTTCTCGTTTTGCAATCAATTAGTTATCGGAATAGTCTTCATCCTGTAATGCGTCATAACCGCGTTCACCGGTGCGGATCTTGATGACGTCTTCGACATCATAGATGAAAATCTTGCCGTCGCCCACGTTGCCAGTGTAGAGAACATCCTGTACAGTCTTTATGAGGGTTTCGACAGGGATCTTGCAGATCACGATATCGATCTTGATCTTAGGCAACAGGCGAGAGCCCACGGGATTGCCGCGGAAATACACGGTGTGACCACGCTGAATACCATATCCAAATACGTTAGTTACCGTGATACCGGTAATGCCGATCTGCTGCAAGGCGTCTTCCAGGTCGCCGAACTTGCTCTGATTGGCCACAATCGTGACCTTGGTGATCTTAGCGCCCGGTTTCTCATGATGTACCACTTTCACGGCTTCCTCCTTGGAGACCGCGGGAGCAGCGGGAGCCACAGGAGCCATAGCAGCGTCGGACAGCGGCATGGCCTCGGTAACAATGGCAAAATCAGGATAGGCCATGTTGCCATGCTCTCCGATATCCAGTCCCTGGATCTCCTCTTCGCGGGAAACACGGATTCCCACGGTCTTTTTCAGGACAAGCCAGACAAGACCAGAAGCGATAAAGGTAAAGGCGCCTACGGCCAGGATGCCTACGAGCTGCGTACCTAACAGACCCAGACCACCGCCGAAGAAGAGACCATTCTGTGTGGACAGCGTGGTGACGCCCTCCTGTGCGAAGAGTCCTACGAAGATCGTGCCTAATACGCCGCAGCCCAGATGTACGGAGGTGGCGCCTACCGGATCGTCGACCTTCACGCGATCGAAGAACATGACAGCGAACACAACGAAGATGCCGGCGATTGCTCCAATGATGATAGAAGATTCAATAGAGACATAGGCGCAGCCGCCAGTGATGCCGACGAGTCCGGCCAGACAGCCATTGACTGTCATGCCCAGATCGGGTTTGCCCATTGCGATCCAGGAGGTGATGGTGGAGGTCAGAACCGCCACAATCGCGGAGGTATTGGTCGTCATGAGGATATGCATCACGTCCTCTGGATGTTCGAAGCTCATGGTGGATCCCGGATTGAATCCGAACCACCCCAGCCAGAGGACGAACAGTCCGATAACAGCTAAGGACATGCTATGCCCCGGAATGGCCTTGGCTTTTCCGTCCTTGTCATATTTTCCGATACGGGGACCCAGGAGCATCGCGCCAGCTAATGCAGCCCAGCCGCCTACAGAGTGTACGGCGGTATCGCCCGCGAAGTCCAGGAAGCCTATGTCAGAGAGCCAGCCGCCGCCCCAGATCCAGTGTCCGACGATGGGATAGATCACCAGAGTCAGTACAAAGGAGAAAATAATAAAGGAGACATACTTAACGCGTTCTGCTACGGCGCCGGATACGATGGTGGCGGCAGTTCCGCAGAAGACGAGCTGGAAGAAGAACTTGCCCCAGAAAGGAACCGAAGAAGTCAGCGTTTCATCATAGAAGGAAAGATCGGAAGAACCCAGGATCCAGAGATGTTCGGTTCCCAGAATGGGATTGTCGCCGCCGAACATGAGTCCCCATCCCAACAGAAGGAATCCCAGGGAAGAGACGGCGAAGACGATGAAGTTCTTGGATAAGATGTTGACTGTATTCTTGGAACGGGCAAATCCCGCTTCTACGCTGGCAAATCCAAGGTTCAGGAAGAATACCAAGATCGCTGCCAGAAAAACCCATAAGGTATCGATGAGTGAAAATTCCATACAAAACCCTCCTCAAATAAAGAAAGAGGACAAAGGTGTTTCCCGGGAACACCTTTGTCCTCTTTACGAATATTATAGCGTGCAAGAAATAAAATGTCAATATAATCTGAGGCTTTTTTTGCGTTTTGTTAAAAAACCGAAAACTTTATGCCCGTTTTGCCTCCAGCGTACGACGAATCTGACGAATGAAATCCAGAGAGTTTAGTACAGTCGGTGTAATATCATCGCACAGTAGCGCCAGGTCTTTGGTCATATAGCCAGCCTCCATGGATTCCAGGCAGGAAGCATCCAACTGGTTGGCAAACTCAACAAGCGCCTGATTGCCATCCAGTTCTCCGCGTTTACGCAGCGCGCCGCTCCAGGCGAAAATGGTAGCAATGGGGTTTGTGGAAGTTTCCTCCCCTTTCAGATAGCGATAGTAATGACGTGTCACGGTACCATGCGCTGCCTCGTATTCAAAATTCCCATCCGGAGAGACGAGAATGCTGGTCATCATGGCTAGAGAACCGAAGGCGGTGGAAATCATATCGCTCATCACATCGCCGTCATAGTTTTTGCAGGCCCAGATATAGCCGCCCTTAGAACGGATCACACGGGCCACCGCGTCATCAATCAGCGTGTAAAAATATTCCAACCCTTCCTTCTCAAAGGCGTCTTTATAATGCTTCTCGTAGATATCCTGGAAGAGGAGCTTGAAGGTCTGGTCATACTGCTTCGAAATGGTATCCTTGGTAGAAAACCACAGATCCTGATGCGCAGACAGCGCGTACTGGAAGCAGGAATGGGCGAAGGAGATAATAGATTGATCCTTGTTGTGCATGGCCTGCAGCACACCGGGCCCCTCGAAGGAAGCAACCTCTTCCACGGTCTCCTGCCCCGCAGCATTCGTGAAAACCAGCTTCGCGGTGCCGGGTTCCGTCACACGGATTTCTGCAGCCTTGTAGACATCGCCATAGGCATGACGGGCAATCGTGATGGGCTTTTCCCAATTCCGAACGACAGGTTTTACATGGCTGATCAGAATCGGAGCTCGAAATACCGTGCCATCCAGAATCGCACGAATCGTCGCATTGGGACTTTTCCACATCTTCTTCAACTTGTATTCTTCTACGCGCTGCGCGTTCGGCGTGATGGTGGCGCATTTCACCGCGACATGCAGGCGTTTGGTCGCCTCTGCAGAATCGATCGTCACCTGGTCGTCTGTCTCATCCCGATGAGGCAGACCCAGATCATAGTACTCAGTGTTCAGATCCACAAAGGGCAACAGGAGTTCCTCCTTAATCTGCTGCCACAGGATTCGGGTCATCTCATCGCCGTCCATTTCCACAATGGGATTCATTTGGATTTTCTGCATAATTACCTCCTTATTTCAGTCCGGCCGCGTAGTAGTTGATCAGGCAGCCTTCCAGTATGATCTTCTTCTCATCCTCGGTTAACCCTTTGATGTACAGTGTGATAGGCGTCTTGCCTCTGGCGCTGAGCACGGTAGCCGGAATTTCTTCCTGTCCCGCGAGAATGGCCTGACGAATGCCCGGTACAAAGATATAATCGCCGGCCTCGTAGTCGAAGGGAGTATCCGGAGCTAGGGTAAAGGGCAGGATTCCCCAGTTGATACAGTTGCTGCGATACCGCTTGGTTGCGTATTCGTAACAGATATTGGCGGCGCCTCCCAACACCTTCTGACAGGAGGCCGCCTGCTCTCTGGCGGATCCATCGCCAGGCTTGGTGGCGAAGATGGCAGAACCAAAACTGGTATTAGCCAGCAGTGTATCCGCGTCTCCCAGCTCTGCCAGCAGGTCGTGCAGCGCAGCGCTCGCATGGCCGGCCAGACGTTCGGCTTCGACAGCCTGGATCGCCTTAGCGCGGCCCACATATTCCGGCACACGGCGGGAAAGCGCGAACTCGGCCAGGCGCAGCGGATTGGAACGATAGCTGGAAGTCTCCCCGGAAGGAATCAGTTCGTCGGTAGTGGTCACAGGATCGTGAATCACGGCGGCCAGCTTCAGCAGCACATTTTCGGCTAGCGGATACATCTTGGGCCAATCTGTGATGTTGGGACCCAGACGCAGGGGCTCATCCGACAGCGGATGTCCATAACCATTATAAATACGCTTCTGATAGATGGTATCATCGTAGGAATACGTGGGATGATCACTGGTGTATTCTATGTCGGTAGCCGGTGTCAGAAAGCCGCCATTCGCAGCGGTCGCCGCGATGGAACGAGCGTCCATCAGCGCGACGGCACTGAGTTGGCCCTCGCCGGGCTTGGAGCCTTCCCGGTTGGGGAAGTTGCGGGTGGTATGACGAATGGAAAGACCATTGTTAGACGGCACATCGCCCGCGCCGAAACAGGGACCGCAGAAGCAGGGCTTGAACACCGCGCCGGCCGCCATCAATTCGGCCTGTACTCCGTTTTTCACGAGTGCCAGATTGACGGGCAAGCTGGAAGGATATACGGACAGAGAGAAATAGCCATTTCCCGTCGAACCGTTTTTCAGTATGCTGGCGGCCTCGCAGATATTATCGTACATGCCGCCGGCACATCCGGCGATGACGCCCTGATCCACACGAATGCGCCCGTCCACCAGTTTATCGGTCAGGTGCAGCTGGACCTTGGAACCGAAGGAACGGGCAGCCTCCTTCTCGACCTCCCGCAGGATATCTCCGGGATTCTCGCAGAGTTCGCGGATCGAATAGGCGTTGGAAGGATGGAACGGCAGCGCGATCATGGGCTCCACCGTGGACAGGTCGATACGGATCATGCCATCATAGTAGGCATAATTCTCCGGAGAGAGCTTCTTGTAGTCTTCCGGCCGTCCATGGGTCTTATAGAAGTCCTGCACTGTCTCATCCGTCTCCCAGATGGAGGAGAGGCAGGTGGTTTCGGTGGTCATGACGTCGATGCCGATACGAAAGTCCATGGGCAGATGCTTTACGCCGGGGCCCACAAATTCCAGGACTTTATTTTTCACATAGCCGTTACCGAAGACGGCGCCGCACAGAGAGATCGCCACGTCGTGAGGACCGACACCATGGCGGGGCGCCCCTTCCAGATATACCAGAATGACCTCGGGCGCCGGGATATCATAGGTGTTCTTCAATAGCTGTTTGACCAGTTCGGGACCGCCTTCGCCCACACCCATGGTACCCATAGCGCCATACCGGGTATGGCTGTCAGATCCAAGCACCATGGCGCCGCAGCGAGTGAGCTTCTCACGGGCGTATTGATGAATGACGGCCACATTAGCGGGAACATAGATGCCGCCGTATTTGCGGGCCGCCGAGAGGCCGAATACATGATCGTCCTCATTAATGGTACCGCCCACGGCACAGAGACTGTTATGACAGTTTGTCATCGCATAGGGCAGCGGAAACTCCTGGAGCCCGCTGGCTCTCGCTGTCTGAATGATGCCTACATAGGTGATATCATGAGATGCCAATGCATCGAAAGTGATCCGAAACTGATTCGGATTCTCGGAAGAATTGTGCGCGTGTAAGATGGAATAGGCCATCGTGCGAGAACGGCCTTCGCTGGGAGAAGGAAATCCATCCTGCCGAGAGACAGGCATACCATCTACCAGATATACGCCGCCAGAAGAAAGTGCAATCATTGCGTCAACCTCCTAAAAAAATCTGCAAGTTACAATCACAATACTAGGTGTGACTTGGTAAAGCCACACCTAGTATACCATAAATCCGCGGAAAATGCCAAAAAAATTTTTGAAAACGGCATTTTTTGAGAAATTGTCAAGAATTTTTTGGGAAAAATGCGGATGAGGGCACAGGATAGGACTTGTGAAATATTTTTCTGGAACAGAGCATATAATGCACAAGAAAAAGAAAGAGGGAAGACAGGATGCCAACGAAACCTTATGTTGTACAGAAAGGAGATTCCTTGTTTCAGATTGGGAGAAGACTGGGTGTGGTACCCGAGGGAATCTATCTTTTGAATCGTCTCACCAGTGACGAATTGCAGATAGGCCAGATACTGCAGATACCATCTTACGTAGAGGCACAGACCGTGAGAGAGGATGTCCCGGTATACCGCTGGGAGAACACGGAAGGGGAAATATGGGGTAGGGTACATGCCGGTACGAGATTTGAGGTCATGGATACGACAGAACAGTTTTTTCAAGTGATGTATCTTAGAAAGATCGGATACTTAAATAGGAAGGATGCACAAATCCTGGTTTATGACCATCAGGTGCCTGTTATCAGCGTACTGGGGTATTATACAGAAGCGGAAGGAGAACGGTTTCCTTCTTCAGAAAAGACATTTATGGAAAATACAGATGTATTGACGCAGACAGCCCTGTTTTTCTGGCGTCTGGACCCAGGCAGTCCGGTATTGATTGAAAATTTTGCGGACGCGGCTCCGGGATATGTTGAGAATCTGGTGTGGGAAGGTCATCGAAATAATGTACGAATGCAGGGCGTCATTCATAATTTGATGTACAATGTTCCAGAAGAATCTGCGCAGACAGTAGAGATCGCATTAGCGAATCCGGAACGCAGGCAAGCGCTTGTAGAATCGATTCTGGACCTGGTTCGAGCGTATCATTTGGACGGAATCAATCTGGATCTGGAAGACCTGTATCCCAAGGATCAGAGGCTTCTCAATATTTTTCTGGAACTTCTGCACGGTGAACTGCATGAAATAGGGGCAGATTTGACAGTATGTCTGCCCCCTAAAATGGAAGAGGAGGAGGGGGAATTTGACTATGCGGCCATAGGGGATATAGCAGACACGGTCGTCATCATGATGTACAATGAGCATGGATGGCCGGGATCAGGTCCCGGACCGGTTTCATCCTCTACATGGATGCGAAGAGTGCTGGAAGGAGTACTGCCGGTGATTCCTGCGCAAAAGATCTTAGCGGCAGTGGGGTTGTTTGGTTTTGATTTCAATCTGACGACGGAAATGGTGCAATATCTCAGTTATATGCAGGCGCAGGAACGGATGAAGTATTATCGAGCACAAGCGGAGTATGATCCTGTGGCGCAGAGCTGGAAGTTTACCTATACAGACGAGAATGGGGATCAGCATGAAGTGTGGTATGATGACGGAAGCAGTATTGTAGAGAGGGCTAAGATTGCGGATGAATATGGCATTCAGGGACTTGCGCTGTGGCGTCTGGGACTGGGAGATCCTCAGAGCTGGCAGGATCTTCGAACCCAAGTGGCTGTGCGGAAAGGATAAGGGAGGAAGGAAGATGGAATATGTGCGACAAAATCTGGAGTTTACGCCGGCGGGAGCGTATTGCCGGGCGCAGGGGCTGATTCGGGCAGAAATTAGAGACCGCACATTGAAACTGCGGATTCTGTTGGATGGCATGACGCCGGCGCCTTTTGGCACATATCAGGCAGAGATGATATGTGTGAAAGGAGGAAGCTATCGACGATATCCATTAGGAAGTGTACGAACAGACAACCGGGGAAGAGGAGAACTCCTGTATCGAAGAAGTTTGGATCACACGGATAAGGGACCTGGACCGGAGGATTTTCAATGTTTTCGGATTCAAAAGGGAAAGGAGAATCCCACGGACCTTTTGATTGCCAAGCTTGAGCAAGCGATAAATTGGCAAGAACTTCCAGAATGGGGGAGGGGTGTGGCTGAAAAGGAACTTCCAGAACCAGAGCCCGTATGGATGGCTGCGCCGCCATCTGAGATAACACACGAAGAAGAGGAGAAGGAGGATGTGGAGACAATGGCGGAAACGGAGGAAAAAAAGGGAGATTCGATAGAAGCGGAAGAGTATTTATGGGAACATATGCCGGAAATCAGACCATTTTATCGCAGTGAATGGAACTGGATTCGGGTAGATCCTGGTGATTTGGCCCCTCTGCCCGTGAATCTTACAGAAGTGGAAAACAAATCGCTGATTCAAAGCGGCTATACACGGTATAAACATCTGATCTTGTGTCGTGGACAGCGAGAGTATCAACTGGGAGTCCCCTATCGCTATATACCGGAGATGGCGCAGGAGGCAGCGAAACAAGGGTTCTTAGAATTTCGGCCAGCACATTCCCAGACCGCCAAACGAGGAGATTTTGGATATTGGATAGAGAAAATTCCATATTTATAATAGTGCTTTAGAATACATTAATCGAGCGTTCCATCTTAGAAAGCGGATTTTCCATATGGAAATTTATGCTTTTTAGGGGACGCTTTTCTTATGGATAAAAGTGGTAATGGGTGAAGAATGAAGGCGTTATGCAAAATGGATGAGAGGCAAAAGCGCTTTGTATCGGCATTTTCATGTGTAAAAGAGAAATATGAATAGGGTGTTAAGGGAAAACGACATATTTCCATGTTTAGTAGACATTATTCCTTGTTAAATCTGCACGGGGGAATATATAATTAGACAAAACAGGGGGACAACCCCCCGGGAATGTTAGGAGGAATAACATGAAAAAGAGACTGATTGCTCTCTTGATGTGTGCGCTGATGCTCATTGGCTCCATGGCCTGCAGCAGCGGCGAAACATCACAGAATGACAGCTCTGCGGCTGAGACTTCTCAGGCTCAGGAGCAGTCGACAGCAGATTCCGCGGGAGATACTTCTCAGGCGGAAGATTCACAGGCGGAAGCAGAAGTCGGTGGAGAGGCAACCTATCCCTTGTCGGACGAGCCTGTGCAGTTGAGTTATTACATCAGAATCAACGGTGCTATGTCCGCAACAATGGAGACCTACGCAGATGTGGAGTTCTTCAAGTACCTGGAAGAGCTGACCAATGTGCAGATTCAGTGGGATCATAACACCAGTGATGAGACATTCTCCATGATGATCGCCAGCGGCGAGTATCCGGATATGATTAACTGGAACTTGGGCAATGCTGCAGGCGGTGTTCCGGCACTGCTGGAAGATGAAGTCATTCTGGATCTGACCGAGCTGATGCCGCAGTACGCTCCAGCATACTATGAGTGGATGCAGGCGAACCCGGAAGAAAACAGGGCGTTCATGCTGGATGATGGTACGCTGTATCAGTTTGTAAACTTCAATGCGAATGTAGAGACGAAGGACATTGTGTACTTCAAGATCAAAGGCCCCCAGATTCGTCAGGACTGGCTGGATCAGCTGGGACTGAAGATGCCTACTACGACGGACGAGCTCTATGACGTGCTGGTTGCTTTCCGTGATAACGATATGAATGGAAATGGCGATACCACGGATGAGATTCCGTTCGCAATTGGAAAGGGAACCACGCAGTTGGGCGTGATTGCCGGTTCCTTTGGAACTCGTATCGACATGCATAATGATCCGGAAAACCCGGGAACTATTGTGTATGGACCTATTACGGATAATTTCCGTAAATTCCTGGAGTACATGAACAAGCTATACACCGAAGGATTGATCAATTCTGACTTTGCGGTGCAGGATAGTTCTCTGAGTTTCATCACGCAGGGATTAGCAGGATTTACAGTGGATTCCATGGGTTCTGGCTTGATCGCAAATCACGACAATCTGAAACTGGAGAATGAAAAGTATAACTATGTTTCTGTGCCGTGGCTGATTGGTCCGGATGGATATCAGTGCAATGTAGACGATAATAACGCGAATCCTCGTGGTACGGCAGTGACAACTGCTTGTGAAAATGTGGAAATCGCTCTGCGTTGGCTGGATTATGCATATACGGATGAAGGGTCTCTGCTGTCTACCTTTGGTATCGAAGGCGAGAGCTTTGAGTGGGTAGATGGATATCCAACCATCATGGATGAGGTTAAGACCAATGATAGCGGTTGGAGTGAGGAACAGAGTATTTCTCGTTGGATGTTAGGTTCTATCAACTACCCGAATGCTCGTGACTATCGTTTCTATGAGCAGATGAACCTGAATGAGCCCTATAAGGGAGAAATCCAGGATAACTGGAATCTGGCAACAGAAGATATCACAATGCCGCCGGTTGTAATGACCACAGAGGAGAATAGTACATATTCAAATTTGATGGCTGATATCAGCACCTATGTAGAGGCTGCGTATAATGAGTTTATTATCGGGGAAAGAAGTCTGGAGACAGACTGGGATGCATATGTGCAGAGCGTAATCGATATGGGTATCGAAGAAGCGATTGCTTGCAAGCAGGCTGCATATGATCGTTATCAGCAGAGATAAATATCCAGTATAAAAGAACCTTTGCAGGGCACGGGCTGTGTACCGTGCCCCTTGCAAAGGATGAGTGTAGCAATCATCATATTTAAGACTGAAAAGGTGGATTCTTTGATATAAGGATGTGAGATTATGGCGCAAGTCGCGAAAAAAACGTTTTGGCAGCGATTAAAGCTGGACCTATATCGCTATCGGTATCTGTATCTGTTTTTTGCCCTGCCGCTCTTATTGTACTATATCGTATTCAAATATGTGCCCTTATACGGATTACAGATCGCGTTTAAGGACTATCGTATCACAAGAACCATATGGGAATGTCCTTGGGTGGGTTTCGAACATTTCCAGGACTTTTTCTCGAGTATCTATTTCTTTAGAACACTGAAAAATACGCTGATTATCAGCTGTTTGAATCTGGTCTTTGGTTTTCCAGCTCCGATTATTTTTGCACTTCTGCTGAACGAGGTGCAGAATTCCAAGTTTAAGAAAATTGTACAGACCGTAACCTATCTGCCTCACTTTGTATCGACAGTGGTGATCTGTGGACTGATTGTATCGTTTAGCGCCAAGGATGGTCTGTTTAATGATATCATTGAACTCTTTGGAGGAACACGTTCTGACCTGTTGATGAGTAAGGAGGCCTTCCGGCCTATCTATATTGCCAGTGGTATTTGGTCGGGTTTTGGATGGGGAAGTATTATTTATCTGTCCGCTCTATCGAGTGTAGATCAGGAACAGTATGAGGCTGCTTATATCGATGGCGCCAAGCGATTCCAACGTATGATCTACATCACCTTGCCGGGTATTCTGCCCACCATCGTGATTAAGCTGATTATGGAGGTAGGCAGCCTGATGAGTGTTGGACATGAGAAGATTCTGCTGCTGTATTCTCCGCTGACCTATGAGGTGGCGGATGTTATCTCTACATATGTTTACCGAAAGGGTCTGGTAGATAATGATTACAGCTATAGTACGGCTGTGGGTCTGTTTAATTCCGTCATCAACATCATTCTCCTGGTATTCACCAACACGGTTAGCCGCCGGCTGACGGATACCAGTTTGTGGTAAAGGAGGAAAACAGTCATGGTAGTATATAAAAAAACACCGATGGATCATGTGTTTACTCTGATTAACACGTTGCTGATGATCTTCTTAATGATTATCACGTTGTATCCATTTTTATATGTATTGTTTGCCTCACTGAGTGATCCGAACGAGTTTATCGCACATAGCGGGACACTCCTGTATCCATTAAGCCCCAACCTGGATTCGTATTGGGCTGTATTAAATAATCCGAATATACTAATTGGATATAAAAATACCATTTTTATTGTGGTAGTAGGTACGGGAATCAATTTGCTGATGACTTGCGTAGGGGCGTATTTCTTATCCAGAACAGGACCTATGCTGAAAAAGCCGATCATGATTCTGATTACGGTGACCATGTTCGTAGATGGTGGCATGATTCCCAACTATTTGTTGGTTCGGGATCTCGGCATGTATGATACGCTTTGGGCTCTGATTATTCCCGGTGCGATTTCTACCTATAATATGATTATTATGCGAACAATGTTTCAGAGTATTCCTGCCAGTTTGGAAGAATCTGCGCGTATTGATGGAGCAGGAGAATGGACGATCCTCTTCAAGCTGATTTTGCCATTGTCGATTCCGACGATCGCTGTTATTGGACTCTTCTACGCGGTAGGACACTGGAATTCCTGGTTCAGCGCAAATATTTATTTGCGGGATAAGAATAAATTCCCGCTGCAGCTAATCCTGCGGGATATCGTGGTGGAAAGTGAAGTCGATGATATGACGATTGGCGCCGCATTTGGCAACAGTTATGCCATGAGCTTCACGATCAAATACGCCACGGTCATTGTGGCCACGGTACCGATCCTGATTCTGTATCCCTGGATCCAGAAATATTTTGTCAAGGGTGTCATGATCGGTTCCTTAAAGGGCTGATTTGGATTTCTTTTTCTCTCCTAAAAGGGGTGTGCAGAGGCACACCTCTTTTTTAAAAAAAATAGTTGACGATCTGCGGAAAATGTGCTATCATAAATGTACTGCAAAAGCAGTATGCGGATATGGCGGAATTGGCAGACGCGCATGGTTCAGGTCCATGTGGGGGCAACTTCATGCAGGTTCGACTCCTGTTATCCGCAGTCTTCGAGTTTTTTTCATAATAGACTCCTTTTTAAGAAGGCCTTGGAGCTTTATTGTTCCAGGGCCTTCTTCTATGGTAAGCTGGCGTACTATTAAGCAGAAGGTTAAAACAACGTAACAAACGGAGACTTCCACATCAGGCTTTCAATCCTTATAATCAAGATGTCAGAAGAAAGGCGACGGCCCTTCTCCTGAGGAATATCGAAGTGAAGAAGGAAAGGAAGTCTTTTCATGAACAATTTTATTTTTCAGAATGCGACGAAGGTGTATTTCGGGCAGGGCTGCGTCAGGGAATATCTGGGATGTCTGACCAGATCTCATGAGACCATTCTGTTGGCCTATGGCGGTGGTTCTATCAAACAAAATGGCGTATATGATGAGGTCATGAGTATTCTGAGAGACAAAGGGAAAAAGGTCGTGGAGTTTTCTGGGATCATGGCGAATCCGACGTATAGAAAGGTGCAGGAAGGAGCGGCGCTGGCACGAGAAAATCATGCGGATATGATCCTGGCCATCGGCGGCGGTTCGGTGATGGATTGCTGTAAGGCGGTTTCGTTGGCGGCCCGATATGAGGGCGATATCTGGACCGATTATTGGGAGAGATTAGGACACATCAACGTGGAGCCTTTGCCGCTGGGTGTGATCGTCACAGTGGCGGGGACTGGCAGTGAATGCAATGGCGGCGCGGTCATCACGAACGAGGAAAAGAAGATCAAGACGGGCAGAGACTATCCGAAGTTGAATCCTCGGTTTGCGCTGATGGATCCCACATACACCTACAGTGTGCCGAAGAAGCAGATGATATCCGGCAGTTTTGATATTCTGAGTCATATCATGGAAACCTACTTCAGTGAACCCAATGAGGATAATGTTTCCGACGATATCATGGAAGCCTTGATGAAGAGCGTGATCCGGAACCTGCGGGTGGCGATTCAAAATCCGGAGGATTATACGGCCAGAAGCAATTTGATGTGGGATGCGACCATGGCTGAGAACCGTATCATCAAGATGGGGAAGAAGTGTGATTTCGAGTGTCATAATATGGAGCATCAGCTGGGTGCATATACCAATTGTAACCACGGCTGCGGGCTGGCAGTACTGCATCCGGTATACTATCGTCACATTTATCAGGCGGGCCTCCCGAAGTTTGTGCGCTTCGCCGAGAACGTCTGGAACATACCCCGAGACCATCGGACCGATGAAGAACTGGCGCTCGCAGGCATACAGGCGCTGGCAGATTTCATCCGGGAGATTGGTTTGCCGACAACACTGAAAGAACTGGGCTTGACGGACAAGGCGTTGCTGAGACCAATTGCGGACTCTTGTGGAATCTCTGCTGGGAGCTATAAGACAATGACACACGAGGAAATCCTGGAGATCTTCGAGGAGTGCTTTGAATAAATTCGCAAACGAATAAAATAATGCTGGGTTCCCTGGTCAGCGCGGTACTGATATCCAGAGAGGTCTTCGCCTTTCTGCCGATCCGGGCGGGACGTGGCTTTGGCAGGACATTGCATATGTTGTCGGCGTATTGGGGACTGTTGTTCCTGTCCCTTCATTTGGGCTTTCACTGGAATAGAATGATGGGCATGGCAGCAAGGATTTTCGGGCCTACTTCTCGTCCGAGAAGAATGATTCTGCGGATTCTGGGTGCGGGAATCGCGCTCTATGGGGTATATGCGTTTCTGTCTCGCCAGATTCCGACGTATATGTTCCTGCAGAGCCAATTTGTTTTCTTTGACTTCGAGGAACCCATTTTCTTCTTCCTCGACTACTGCGCGGTCATGGGTTTATTTGTTTGGATAGGACATTATCTCATGAAGGGACTGCTTCGAAGTTAGATATCCTGGTGAATGGCGCTGTTTATGCCGTGGATGGAGGCAGCGGAGCAGCGTAATTTGTAAAAGGCATGAGAAAGTGAATAGACACTTTTTCATGCTCTTTTTTATGAAAACCTCCTTGACAAAGCACGATGGAACACGTTATAATAGGTGTAGAAATTGTTAGAAAAATCTGAATTAGAAAGGAGAATAGATATGAGGTACGTGTGTCCCATCTGTGGCTATGTCTATGATGAGGAGAAAGAGGGCAGAGCTTTTCTGGAGATTGCCGACAATTGGTTCTGTCCGATTTGTGGTGCGCCAGGATCTGTTTTTACGGCGGAAACACCGCAGGTATCGCAGACGGTGGGAGACGCAGCAGAAGCAGAGTCTTCCGAACAGATTTCCTTTGGAGAATTTGCCGCGCTCTGTTCGAATTTGGCCAGGGGTTGTGAGAAACAGTATCAAGATGAGGAGGCGGCATTATACCGTCGCCTAGCAGTGTATTTTACATCGATCAGTCCAAAGGCGGAGGGCAAAGAATTAGCAGATCTTGCAGCAGGACTGCGCAGAGATCTGGAGCAGCACTACCCAGCATTGCGCGAAGCTGCGGAAAAGGTTCGGGATCGGGGGACTCTCAGGATCTGCGTCTGGGGTGAAAAAGTGACGAGGATGCTGTTGGCGCTTGTGGAGCGGTATCAGAAAGAAGGTCCGGCATTTCTGGAGAATACCTTTGTCTGGGTTTGTACGATCTGCGGATTTATCTTTATAGGAGAGAATCCGCCGGAACTCTGTCCGGTATGTAAGGTACCGGCCGGGAAGTTTGAGAAGGTGGAAGGGAGGAGAAGCGCATGAAGCAATTCGCAGTCAGAAATCTCCGGCTCTGTACGAAGGACTGTTTGTGTCTATATGTATGTCCCGTGGGAGCCACGGATACAGAAGACAGCGTGATCGATCGGCAAAAATGTACAGGATGTGGCCTCTGTGCGCAGGCATGTCCTAGCGGCGCAATTTCCATGGTTCCCCAGACGTACCCTCCACAGCAGCCGAAAGAAAAACCGGTGCTGTCTGCTGCACATGCATTGGCGCACTCTAAGGCAGAAGAGGAGAGCATGGCGAGAAAACTCGCGGCGGAGTCCTCGGAGGATGCGTTGTATCGGCTTCTCGCAGCCGCAGAGAAGTCCCTGCGTCTTGTTCATGAAGATCTATCCCGGGAATCCGGCTATATGTTGCCTCAGAGCAAAAACGCGAAAGAAAAGTTGCAGGAGTGGATCCAGAATCCACCGACACAAGATTTTCCGAAGGAGGCAGCCGAGACGCTTTTGGAGAAAATTCCCTGTAATGAAGAATAACGTTTTGTGAAGGGGCTGTTGCAAAATACCTACGCTGTCTCACCATTTATACAGAATGAAAGAGTATGATCTCCTAAGGAGTTCCGTGAATGCACGGACTCCTTTTTCGTTTCCAGGACATTCCATAAAGCT
>DBQQ01000007.1 GCA_002305315.1 Clostridiales bacterium UBA1390 | reverse complement strand
GTCAAACTCCGAAGGCCCACGATGTGCGTGGTACAATAGGCGTGGCATGGTATTTTTCTAGAGGAGGCAAAGAATGAGCAGTGAAAGAATCGTAAAGATTCCGGGAGAGTACATCTCCAATGTATTTGGAAAATTTGATGAGAATATACAGGAGCTGGAGCGAAAGTGCAGCGTGACAATTGTCAATCGGGAGGATTCGGTGATTCTGACAGGAACCGCGGAAGATACGGAGCGGGCTGAAGAAGTACTTCGTAAGCTGGTGGAGATCGCCAAGAGTGGCGAGATTGTTTCTTTACAGCATGTGAATTATTTGAGCAGTTTGTCTGAGGAGGAGGCCAAGGAGGACGTACATCAGCTTCTGTCGGATGTGGTCTGTTTTACGAAGCAGGGAAAGCCCATTCGGCCCAAGACATTGGGGCAAAAGAGGTACGTGGATCAGATCAGAAAATCCACGCTGACGTTTGGCATAGGACCTGCCGGTACGGGAAAGACCTTTCTGGCGATGGCCATGGCCGTCCAGGCATTTAAGCAGGATGAGATCAGCAGGATCATTCTGACCCGCCCTGCGATTGAGGCGGGGGAGAAACTGGGGTTCTTGCCGGGAGATCTGCAGAGTAAGATTGATCCTTATTTACGACCGCTGTATGATGCGCTGTATGAGATGATGGGGCCGGAATCGGTGGCGAAGAATTTGGAGCGAGGTATCATTGAAGTCGCGCCGCTGGCGTATATGCGAGGCAGGACGCTGGATAATTCCTTTATTGTACTGGATGAGGCGCAGAATACCACACAGGCGCAGATGAAGATGTTCCTGACAAGAATCGGTTTTCATTCTAAAGTGGTTGTCACGGGAGATCTGACGCAGATCGATTTGCCGGATGGGCAGAAATCCGGGCTGAAACAGGCGGTTCACATCCTGCGGGATGTGGAGGATATCGGCATTTGCCGGCTGTCGAACCAGGATGTGGTACGGCATCCGCTGGTGCAGCGCATCGTGGAGGCATATGAGAAAAATGAACATCCAGAACCGGCCAAGGGGCCCTGGGATAAGAAGGATGGAGGGCGCAGAAAGCTATGAAATTATGGATACAATGGGAGTACGGCCCCGATGAGGCAGAGAGAGCGCACTACACGGAGATCTTTGAAAGAACTGCGGAGGCGGCTCTTCAGGAAGAGGGCGTGAAGCAGCCTATGGAAGTGGAACTGAATGTGGTGGACGATGAAGCGATTCATGAGATGAATCGTCAATATCGTCAGATAGACCGGGCTACGGATGTGTTGTCTTTTCCTTTATGGGATCTTACGCCGGGACAGGCCGCAGCGGAGTTATCAGAAGACGAAGCCGATCCGGAGACAGGTCATATCTGTCTGGGAAACATTGTGCTTTCCTGGGATCATGTTGTGGCGCAAGCGGAAGAATATGGGCATTCCACAGAGCGGGAGGCAGCGTTTCTGGTTCTTCACAGCATGCTGCATCTTTTAGGGTATGATCATATGGAAGCGGCGGAAGAGGAGCAGATGAGCGGCAAACAAAAGAAGATTCTGGAGGCCTTAGGCATTCATCGTGGGAAGGAAAGTGTATGAGCAGAGCAAAAGATTTAATGAGAAAAGGCAGTTTTCTGGTGATGATCTCTGTCTTTATCAAACTGATCGGATTCATCTATCGAATCCCGATGACCAATATGATCGGCGATACGGGAAATGGGTATTACGGTGTCGCCTATCAGATCTATAGTTTTTTCATTATTCTATCCACCTTTGGCGTATCAGAGGCGCTATCTCGTATGATCAGTGAACGGCTGGCGAAGCGGGAATATGCCAATGCCAGACAGGTATTCTGGATGGGATTGATGTATGCAGGAGGCATGGGTCTTCTCCTTTGTCTGGTTTTGATTCTGGGCGGAGAGTTCATCGCTTCGGTCCTGTTTAATATGCCGCAGTCAGTGGCGGCCGTCAAGAGTCTGGCGCCAGCGGTTCTGATGGTGTCCATTTCCAGTGTGTTTCGCGGTTTGTACCAGGGTATCGGGGATGTGCGAACCAGTGCCTATGCGGATCTCATCGATCAGGTGTTTCATGCCGGATTCAGCGTCCTGCTGGTCTGGATTACGGTGTCTACAGAGCGGGAACTGACAGAATCCGTGCTGGTGGACGCGGCGTCTTCCGCGGCGCGAGGCAGTATGTACGGCGCGATGGGCGGACTGTTGCTGCTGCTTTTCATCTTTTTGATCTATAAGGCCAAGTCTACGATCTTCAATGCGCCGGCAGAACAGATTACGGAGAGAAAATCGACGCTCTTTAAGTATTTTATCTGCCTGGTGATTCCGATCATGATCGCCGCGTCGGTGTCCAACTTGCGGGAACTGATCGATACGGCGCTGTTTAAGGCGCTGATGCCGCTCAAGGGATATGAGGCGGATCTGATCGACGCGCAGCTGGGTAAGATGACAGGAAAGTATAACGTGATGATCAACATGCCGATCGCGGCGCTGGGAACATTGACGATCGTATCTGTCCCCAGCATCACGCGGGCGATCACGCAAAATAACCATCAGGCCATTCAAGAGCACATTGATACGCTGATGAAACTGGTGCTGATGGTCAGTATGCCGGCCGCCGTCGGATTGTCCATCCTCGGGGTCCCGATTATTGAATGGCTGTTTCCGAATTCCAGCGATGGTGGAGAATTGTTGCAGGTGGGATCGTTTATGATCATCTTCTTTGCCGTATCACAGAATGCTTCTGCCATTCTGCAGGGCTTAGGCAAGATTCGTCAGCCAGTGATCAACGCGCTGAAGAGCGCCTGTATCAGTATCCCGGTCCTGATTCTGAGCATCCTGGTACTCGATATTCAGGTATATGCCATGATTCTGAGCGTCACCTTATTCGGGTTCTTCATCGCCTTTTTCAACATGCGCAGCGTCCTGAAGTACAGTCAGTGCAAAATCAACCTGCTGCATCTGATTCTGCCCCCGGCAGCCTGCGCAGTCCTGATGGGCGTGGTGACCTGGCTTGTGTATCATGGAGTCTATGCCATCGTATCTTCGTATACGCTATCGATTCTGCTTTCTGTAGGAATCAGCGTGATTTTCTATTTTGTACTGCTGCTGAACAGCACATGGTATACGCCGGATCAGATTCGAGATCTGCCCTATGGGCATCTTCTGATTCGCCTGCGGTTTAAGAAGTAAGATCCTGCAGGAGTTTATCCAAGGCTTCTTTGCCAGTCACATCGATGCCGCGTTGAAGGGCATTTTGATCGGCAGCGGGCAGCGTGGAGACTTCCACGGGAAAGGAACGAATCAGGGTTCCGAAAGCATCAAAGACGCCGATGCCATCGGGAAGGGCTTTTACCGTATAGTTGGGAGCCGCCGCCGCATCGGCAGTTTCCGCTTCCGGCTCCTCATAGGAGACTTCTGTAGAGACGGATTCTTCTGCCTGGGTGGTCTCCGGTTCATCGGAAAAACTACTGAAGACGATAATAGCTACGACACAAAGGACAGCCACTGCGGCGGCAATACCGCCATAGGTAAATAATAAGACTCTTTGCTGGTTACTCATGATATCACCTCTTTTGATAATGAGTATGGGCAAAGAGTCTTGTTTTTATGCGTTTTCGTTGGTTTCAGCCGCTTCCAGCTCCTGAACGAGGGATTCCCATTCCACATAGAGAGCGTCCAAGTTTTCAGAGGCCGCCGCCTTTTCTTCTTCCAGTTTACGGTACGCCGCCGCGCTCTGATAGTTCTCCGGCAGCAGCATGGCTTCATCCAGTGCCTGGATGGCTTCTTCCTGCTCATGAATAGCGGCTTCTGCGTTTCGTACCTGAGCACGGAGTTTACGAAGCGCCGCAGCAGACTGCTTTTTCTGCATATAATTTGTCTTTTCGGCACTGGCCACCTTTTCCGGGGCCGGAGTCTCGACCTCTTTTTCTGCCTGCAGATGGGCCAGGTATTCATCGTAGTTGCCTAAATAGACCTGGATGCCATCGGGGGTCAGTACAAAGATCTTTGTCGCGACCCGGTTGATGAAATATCGGTCATGGGAGATGAAGAAGAGCGTGCCTTCATAGCCCAGAAGGTTATTTTCCAGTACTTCCCGGGACAGAATGTCCAGATGGTTTGTGGGCTCATCCAGAAGGAGGAAATTGCTCTCGCTCAGCATGATCTTACAGAGGGAGATTCGTGCTTTTTCACCGCCGGATAACGTACGAATGGGCTTGAACACGTCATCACCGCGAAACAGAAAGGCGGCCAGAACATTGCGCACCTGTCCCAGTGTCATCTGCGGATAGGCATCGCAGATCTCTTCCAGAGCGGTTTTCTCATCGGACAAACTCTGCTGTTCCTGGTCATAGTAACCGGGATACACCTTGACGCCACGCAGGAGCTGTCCGCTATCTGCCTGTTCCTGGCCCATAATCATCTTGAACAGCGTGGATTTGCCAGTTCCGTTGGCGCCCAGAAGCGCGATTTTCTCACCGCGGCGAATCAGAAAATTGACGTGATGAAACAAGGGCTTGGTTTCGAAGGACTTCGCCAGATCATGGGCCGTCAGTACATCTTCACCAGACAGAATCTGGGGTGTAAAGGTGAAATGCATGGCATCCTCATAGGTGATCGGCTTTTCAATGATATCCATGCGTTCCAGCACCTTTTCCCGGCTCTGGGCCCGTTTGATAAACTTTTCCTGGGAGAAGGAGCGAAGTTTTGCGATAATCTCTTCCTGACGCTTGATCTCTGCCTGCTGCGCCTCATATTCTCTCAGGGCAGCCTTCGTGCGCGCCTCTTTTTCCTGTACATAGAAAGAATAGTTACCGGAGTATATATGGGTAACGCCCCGCTCGAGCTCAATGGTACGGGTACAGATCTTATCCAGAAAATACCGGTCATGGGAGATAATGAGGGCTGCGCCGGAAAAGGAAGCCAGATACTCTTCCAGCCACTGGATGGCTTCGATATCCAGGTGATTCGTGGGCTCGTCCAACAGCAGAAGATCCGGCTTTTGCAGTAACAGCTTACTCAGTGCCACACGAGATTTCTGACCACCGGAAAGATAGGTGATCGGCAGTGTATACTCGTTTTCGGCAAAGCCCAGTCCTTTGAGTACGCCGCGGACACGGCTGCGGTAAGCGTATCCATCCTGGCGTTCATAGGAAGCCTGCAGACGGGCATACTGCTCCATCAGTTCGGCGGAAGGGTTATCCTTCATTTCGGTCTCCATACGGCGCATCTTTTCCTCCATACGGCGCAGCGGCTCGAATACCTTGAGCAGCTCATCTTCGATACGCTCGTCCGACTGCAGTTCTGCGGTCTGCGGCAGATATCCGATGATGAGTCCCTTCTGAATGTACAGGCTGCCGCCATCGGCCGGATAATGTCCGCGAAGTATATGAAAAAGGGTGGTTTTGCCGGCGCCATTTGCGCCTACGAGAGCGACCTTCTCCTTGGCTTCCAGATGAAAGGAGACATCGGTCAGAATCTCGGTCACACCGAATGCTTTAGTGAGATGATTAGTCGATAAAATCATGATAAATCAATTGACCTTTCTATGAAAATCAGTTACAATTATAGCGCAAATACACGCATTATGCAAGTATACACAGACTGGGGGTACAGAAAATGACAGCAACCTATCAAAATCCCATTTTAAAGGGAGACTATTCGGATCCGGATGTAGTGCGGGTGGGACATGACTACTACATGATTTCCTCATCGTTTACTTATTTTCCCGGAATTCCCGTGTTGCATTCCACGGATCTCGTGCATTGGGAGCATATCGGGTATGTGGCGGAGTCTCTGCCATTTACGGCGTATGAGACTCCCAATCACAAGAAGGGGACCTGGGCGCCTTGTATTCGTTATCATGAAGGCACGTTCTATGTCTATGTATGTGCGCCGGATGAAGGCCTGTTTGTCTTTACCGCGAAGAATCCGGCAGGTCCCTGGCGGATGCATCATGGAGCGAATGAGACAGGATGGATTGATCCGACCGTACTGTTTGATGATGATGGGCAGGTCTACCTGGTACATGCCTGGGCGAGAAGCCGGGCGGAGATCTCCTCTCGCCTGTATCTGCACCGCATGAATGCGGAAGGCACGAAGGTCATCGACGGCGGCATCGAGATATTCAGTCAGGAAGACAGGCATCCAACCACAGAAGGCCCGAAACTCTATAAGAGAAACGGATATTATTATATCATGTGTCCGGCAGGCGGGGTCAAGACGGGCTGGCAGCTGATCCTGCGTTCCCGGCAGATCGAGGGGCCTTATGAACAGAAGATCGTTCTGCATCAGGGAGATACCCAGGTCAATGGACCGCATCAGGGCGGCTGGGTAGATACGCCGGAGGGGGAAGACTGGTTCATTCATTTCCAGGATATTTATGTGTACGGCCGTGTGCCGCATCTGCAGCCGGTGCATTGGGTGGATGACTGGCCGCTCATGGGGGTAGATACCAATGGCGATGGCATTGGAGAACCGGTCATAGAGTACCCGGTTCCAAAGGGTTATGAAGCCTCGTCTGCCAGACCGTTCACCTCAGACACTTTCTGTGGGGATCGTCTGGGGCTGCAGTGGCAATGGCAGGCGAATCCTCGCAGAGAATGGTATAGCATGACGGAAAATCCGGAGGCGTTGCGGCTCAATATGTCGCGTATCTATAAGACCAGTACGCTGTTTCATGCAGGGCAGTTCCTCTCGCAGCTTATGCAGCATTATGACTTTGACATGACGGTGGAAGTAGACTGGGCGGGAGAAGAACCGGGAGACCGCGCAGGTATCGCGATGATGGGGTATACCTACCGGTATCTGGCGCTGGAGCAAGGGAAACAGGGACTGCAGATTGCACTGTATCAGGGAGAGACGCAGGAGTTTCCTAAGGGCAGCGAGTGTGATGAGAGAGTCTGGGAGACGAAGCTTTGGAGCCGTGAACTTCCAGAAGGGAAAGTATATCTTAAGATGCAGGTTCGAAGCGATTTCACCGGAGAACATCCGGAGGCCAGGGTTCAGTTTGCCTACAGTGTGGATGGACAACATTTTGAGACGGCAGGAGACACCTGGCTGGCGGTCTGCGGCGGCTGGGTGAGCGCGCGTCCCGGTATCTTCGCCGCGAACTTTGAAGGACGCATTAGCCCAGGCTATGCGGATTTTCGAAATTGTATCATCGCAGAGCCATAACATGTGTGACAGAAAGTCGAGAAAAGAAGATCGGCACGCCGTATGTGTTTTTCGGCGTGCCTTCTTAGCATCAGGAGAGGAAATGCGATGAGCAGAAGATACAGAATCAGGAGTGTATTTACACTTTTTTTGGTGTCATACATCATGGTACTGATCGTACCGGCATGTCTGGCTGGTTATCTGTACCATCAGGCGATGACGATGAGCCGGGAAAAATATATCGAAAGCGAACAGGGGAGACTTTCTCGGTCCATTGCCTATTTCGAACGGTATCTGGAACAGTTGGATTCTACGGTACTGAAGCTGTCCTATGACAGGGACTTGCAGCAGATTTTGCAGATGGAAAAACCAGAACCCGGAGATACAGAGGTCATACGAGTCGTTCGATTTAACGAGCGCGTCAGGGATCTGCTTTCGGCGGGGCAGGACTCCAGCTATGCGTTGATCTTGAAGGATAATGAGTTTGTCTTTACCAATACGAGTGTGATTTACGGCCTCTCTTTTTTCTATGAGGAGTCAAGAAACTACGAAAACATGACGGCATCCAAATGGATACAGGAAAGTTTTTCTTCTTCTAGCCGTGATTTCCTGCCGATGCAGCCGATTTTATGGATGAATGAATCGGTCAACGCTCTGACCTATAATCATCCGGTGTATGGATATGAGAGAAAGATTGTGGGTACGGTACAGTATCTGGTCACAGAGGAACAGCTGGTTTCACTCTTTCGGGAACCGCTGGAGGATCAGGGACAGGTCTGTCTCTATAGTCAGGACGGCCAGCTGCTGGCAACATTGGGACAGGATATCGGGACGGATCATGCGGTAGATGGGATGGAAACAGACCGAGGATATGTGGAGACGGATGATACAGTGACGTTGTATCAACGATCGGAAGAAGGGCTCCTATTCACACTGAGCCGTCCGGATAATGTAGCCTTTGCGGATGCGTACGCGTTGGGAAAAACGGGATGGATCAGCGCTGCGTTATGTGTGATATTGGAACTGGGGCTGGGGATTTTCTTCGCCTGGCGCTACTCCAGACCGCTGCAGAATATTTTGATGAATCTGAGACAGATGTTCGGCACGGGAGAGGATCGGCGGCAGAATGAGTACCGGCAGCTGACTTCGGGAGTGCAGCGGCTGATCCAGTCTAACTATCATATGCAGGATGCACTAAGAAATCAGAAGGAGAGAGAACGGCGTAGTGTGATTGATCAGCTTTTGAAGGGACAGATGACAGATGAGCAGGAGATCCGAGAGGCATTAGATCGTGTGGGCGTTATGCCAGGACAGGGAAAACGAGGGATTCTGGTATGGGAGATGCAGGAAGAAGCGGTCATGGAGAAGATACAGAAGATTGATGGGATCTGCTGGGTATATGATGAACTGCCGGGACGATATGTCCTGATGGTAGAAACAGAACAGGGAATGGAGGAAGTCAAACAGCGTGTAGAAGAGACGAATATTGGTACGGCAGGAATCGGACGGGACTATGATCGGCTGCCGGATTTGGCACTTTCCTATCAGCAGGCCATGTATAGTCTGCGGCAGGCGCAGGTACAGGGACAGTGTGTTTTGCGATATGCGGATCTTTCCAGCCGGAATCAAGAGATATATTATCCAGAAGAGCTGAAGAATAAGCTGATTCAGGGCGTATGTCATGGCGGGGTAAAGATCGTGGAGGAAGTCTTCTATACACTATATAAGGAGAATGTGGAGAAACGATTTCTTGCGGGGGGCTTATGCAGGATCTTACAGGCCAATCTGGCAGAGACCTATCTGAGAGTGCAGCAAGAATGGCGGTTTAACCGGCAAAGCACGCCGGAACAGCTGATGGAACCCTTCGAATCCGCCATGGACATGCTGCAAAAAATGCGGCCTCATTTCCTGGAATTGTGCGGAGAGATGGGACAGATGCAGCAGCATCAAAAATCGGAGGATGCTAAACGCTTGATCGAATATCTGGAAAATCATTTTCAGGACACACAGATGGGAGTGGGAATGATGGCGGAAATCTTTGGATTTTCGGAATCCTATTTTTCAGGGTTCTTTCGGGAGACAACGGGTGAATCCTTCAGTGGATGTCTGGAACGAATCCGTATGGATCATGCGAAACAGTATTTACGGCAGAAGGATGCGGAGGTAGAAGATATTGCACATCGATGCGGATATACCAATGCTGCTTCGTTTCGAAGAGCTTTCAAACGGGTTCATGGGGTATCGCCATCCGTATGGAAAAAGGAAAATCCATGATTTTGTACGCTATCATGGAAAATGTACGGTCGCGAAAGAAGAAATTGCATGGTATCGAATGGATTGCCGCTTGTACATCCGTGAGGGATCTGATAGATTGAGAACATCAAAATTCATTTGCCAAGTGCAGGAAAGGAGATGTTATTCATGAAAAAAACAATGGCAATGTTTTTAGCATTGCTGCTGCTCGTCGGTGGATGTGCCCAGGATGCTTCGGTAGAGAGCAGTCCGGAGGGATCCTCTATGACAGAGGAGAGCATAGTGCAGGAGAGCAGCCTGGATTCGGAAGCAGGAGAAGGTCTGCTGAATGAACCCGGAGAGCTTCCTATTGTAAATGAAGCGACCACGCTGTCTATTTTTGCGCCCAGCAACGGAGAATACAGCTGGCAGGACAATACACAGACGAAGGAATTGGAGGAGAAAACAGGAATTCACCTGGACTGGTCGATCGCTGCGGCCGCAGATAACGTGAATGATAAGATCAGCACCATGTTTGCTTCCAATACGATGACGGACATCATTCTGGTCGGTGTGGGTTCCCGGTATGATAAGGCTTCTGAGGCGATGTTCGGTGCGCAGGGGCTCATTATTCCATTGGAGGAATATATTGATACGGTGTCTGTGGGCTACAAGGCCGTTCTGGATGAGCTGGAAGGAATGCGGGAGTTTATTACCACGCCGGATGGACATATTTATTCTCTGCCTAATGTGGATGGCTCTTTGCATATGCAGTATATGATGAAACTATGGATCAATACGACGTGGCTCGATCATCTGGGCCTGGAGCTGCCAACGACGACTGATGAATTTTATGAGGTCATGAAAGCCTTTAAGGAACAGGATGCCAATGGAAATGGGGATCCTACGGATGAGATTCCTCTGTCGACGGTGGTGTCCACTGTAGGCGGCGGTGCGCAGATTGATGGATTTCTTATGGCGCCCTTCCAGCTGACGCCGAACGGAGACAAGCTCTATGTGGACGATGGGATCGTCACCTATGCTCCGGTACAGGATGGATATCGGGAAGGACTGGCATGGCTGGCGCAAATGTACAGAGAGGGGCTGATTAACCCAGAATCCTTTACGCAGGATTTAACGAACCAGGTCAATGTGAATGAATCCGGAGAGGAAGCCAAGATTGGCGCATTTCTGGGTCTGAGACCCGGCTTTGCCTGCGATCTTTCGACAGAACCGAATTCGAAAAAATGGGAACAGTATCAATCATTGGCACCGCTCACAGGTCCCGACGGACAGTGTATCGCCGCATGGAATCCCTATGAAATGTATCAGACGGGAATGACCTTTATTTCCTCAAATTGCGAGAATCCAGAGATTGCTTTCCGATTTGTGGATTATCTGGCGACGGAGGAAGGTTCCATGCGATCGGCCAATGGTGTCGAGGGTGTGCACTGGAGACAGGCAGAGTCAGGAGAGCTGGATATGGATGGTAAGCAGGCGAAATATACGCTGCTGGATGCGGATACGACGAATCAGACTTGGGGACAGCTCTGCGGATTGGTTCGTCCGCCGGAATTCATCACATCCGTGACGACCAATCAGGATCCCTACGCAGATGATGTAAAGCCGCTGGTGGGCAGGCAGATCGTCATGTATCGTGCCTCAAAAGAACACGAGAAGGTCAGACAGCCGCTAGAGAGTGTTTTGCCGACTCTTTATATGTCCGAAGCAGACGCCTCCGAGATGGCGCTCATCAAGACCACGCTGCAAAGCGCACAGAATACGGCCATGGTCGAATTCATCACCGGTACGCGGGATATAGAAACCGGATGGGACAGCTATAAACAGGAGCTGGAGAATCTCAGCCTATCCCGTTACCTGGAACTGCTGCAGAATGCCTACGATGCATCGCCGTTTGCGAATTCATAAGTAATTCTCCCCAAAACGCCCTTTGGCTCTTCTATGAAGGCCGAGGGCGTTTTCTGAAAAAAACTTTCTCAGTATAATGAAAAGGAGCGGTCAATATGGAACTCAAAAGAGACAGTTATCTGCGGCAGCTCATATCAAGATCGTGGGTTTTAGGCTGTGGCGCCCCTGAAAGAGCTGGAAGTGATGGGGGCGTTGCAGAATAGAACCCCTGCAG
>DBQQ01000025.1 GCA_002305315.1 Clostridiales bacterium UBA1390 | reverse complement strand
GACCGACTCCATGGGCCGTATGCATGGCGACGCACAGTTTGCAGGTTCCTCTTCAGTTCCGGCACACGTCGAGATGATGGGCCTGATCGGCATGGGCAACAACCCGATGGTTGGCGCTACCGTCGCCTGCGCTGTTGCGGTTGAGGAAGCCCTGAATAAGTAACTTCAAAACCGCATTTTATTCCGAAAAAGGGTCTGCTGCAAACTAGAAATTTTGCAGCAGGCCCTTTTTCTACAATTTATAAACAGGACGCTGATTTTCTCCCCCTTGGAAAATCTAATTCAACTCGTCGACCAGTATCTTTTTTTCGCAATTTCGCGACAGTACCCGTTGACTTCTCCATTTATGATAGGTTGGCAACCATTCTTTTTACAATATCCGTCCCCAGTGTATTCCGCCTTTACAATTCGCATTCTTTATGGTATCATAGGACATACAAAAGGGGCGATCCTATGGCTAAACTCTCATCTCACATTGCACATATCATTTCTTCGTTCTATCATACGCTGCTCAAGCTCCATGCCATTCCCGAATTCTGTCTCTCCCGCAAGAAAAATAAAAAGACGGGGAAGGTGTATTTATACAAGCAGGAGTCTACCAGCAAAGGGCGAAAGCAAACCAAAATCAAGGCTGCCAAAGAAGCGTACTATCTTGCGTTGTACTCAGAACGACAGAAGCTGAAGGCGCGCCTGAAAGAGCTCAAAGCGAAATATAAGACGCTGTCCTTTAAGGATCGACGCGATGTCCGCTATGCCCTCGCCTGCTTTCAGCATGCACTGGATCTCGGCGTCGGAAAAGCCATTGAAAAGAATACGTATCTCGACGGTACGACTCGCGACTCCAAGAGCGAGATCATCCTTTCCCTCCTGTTCGACCTGCTAGGTATAAAATATACGCATAATTATTCCATTTATGCACAGGGGCGCACCTATTTAGTTGACTTCTATTTTCCGGATTCGCAGGATTTTCACGAACATATGGGTATGCTGGATGATGAACAGTACGCCCAGAATCAAAAACGCAAGCTGGAAGACTACGCCGCAGAAGGGATTCAGGAGAAGAAAAATCTTCTTATTACGAAGGAACACTACGTGACGGATTCTCATGATCCCGAAAAGAAGCGCGCCTGCATCGACCTGCGCGAGATTGTGCTGCAGCTCATCTCTTTCGGAAAAGTCTCGCCTCAGAAGGCGTTCCACCTTCTCTTCCCCGACAAACCCCTTCCGAAAATTTAAAAAGGCGCCACGTCGGACGCCTTTTTGTCGTGCCTGGAAATGAGGAGAAGGGACGGAGACGCCCTCTAGTTTGTACGCAAAAATGTGGTTTTGTGGCGCGTCTTCGCAGGATTGCGTATAATCAGTTGCAAAAGGAATGGAATTATACGCAATTTTACGATTCTGAAGTGCATCTCTGCTGACCTGCGTATAATCAGTTATAAAAGGATCTAATTTATACGCAAATGCAAAATTTGAGGGCAGGCGAATCTTCAAACTGCGTATAGAATGTGATGCGGGGACGGAGACATCCTCTACTTTATACGCAAAGCTGAGATTCTGCGGAGTGCTTTTGCGAATCTGCGTATAAATAGTTCTAAAAGGAGCGAATTTATACGCTGTCCTGCGATTCTGCAGCACATCTCCGTAGGATTGCGTATAATCAGTTGCAAAAGGATCTAGTTTATACGCAAATGCAAAATTTGAGGGCGGGCGAATCTTTTAACTGCGTATAAAAAGCGATGCAGGGGACGGAGACGTCCTCTACTTTATACGCAAAGATGAGATTCTAGGGAGTGCTTTTGCGGATCTGCGTATAATCAGCTCTAAAAGGAAGGGAATTATACGCAGCCCCGCGATTTTGCAGCACATCTCCGCAGGATTGCGTATAATCAGTTGCAAAAGGATCCGATTTCTACGCAAATGCAAAATTTNNGCAAATCTTCGAACTGCGTATAAACAGTGATGCGGGGACGGAGACGCCCTCTACTTTATACGCAAAGATGAGATTCCAGGGAGTGCTTTTGCGGATCTGCGTATAAACAGTTCTAAAAGGAATGGAATTATACGCACCCCTACGATTCTGCAGCACATCTCCGCAGGATTGCGTATAATCAGTTGCAAAAGGATCTGATTTCTACGCAAATGCAAAATTTNNGCAAATCTTCGAACTGCGTATAAAAGCGATGCAGGGGACGGAGATGTCCTCGATGATTTTATACGCACCTTTTCGATTGCGCAACGGACCCTTTTCTTCTATATTTCCAATCCGTCCCTGCGCCTTGCTAAAGGCAACACCAAAATGCCTACTAAATGATATGTGTTTGAAATGAACCTTTGAACAAATCCGATCACGGCTCTGGAAAATGGAAAGAGCATGTCAGCACAAAAAAGACCGGAATAAATTCCGAGCAGACTGTATTGTCAAATCTGGCCGAACATCGTATAATAAAGATGGATTCCTAGGAACAAATAAAAAAGCATCCCATTCCTTCGGATGCTTGCAGTACACTTATTTCTGTCGAAAAATCAAGATCGCCTTGGCACTGGGCATAATCGAAACATTGACGAGCTCATACCCTTTTTCTTCCATCTCATTGGCCTTTTCCTCTACGACCTGCGCCATTTCCTTTGCTTTTGGCAAATAATCCGTCACAACTGTCTTATACATAGAGCCTCTCCTCCTTACAGCTGTCTTTTCTTCTTATACCGTGAAATCGCAGCCACCACACCTGCTACCAGGAAGACCGCGCTCCATGTGCCCACCGTCACCGCTGTATTCAGTCTACGAATCGCCTGCTGCAGTGAAGCATCCAGATTCTCCATCGTCGTTCCCTCCATTTCATACAAACTGAAGCAGCTTGGACTCCTTTCCACTTCGCTTACTATTGTACACCATATTTGTGAAAATTGCATCACAAATGCAACAAATTTACGTAAAATTTCCTTCACGATTTTGTTTTTCTTTTGTAGAAAAGTACAAATGAGACCTTAAGGAGGTTATGATGTCCCTATCCATTCGCAAACGCGGGCTTCTCATTGGTTGTATTCTTGCAGCTTTCGTTCTGATCTCCACTTTTTTTCTTTGGCAGCAACTCTCTCTCTCGGAAGAAGGACATGTCGCCCGAATTACACAACATGGAGAAATCATATCAGAAATTGATTTGACATCCGTCACCGAACCCTATACCATTCGAATAGATGGCGAGAACGACGCCTATAATATCATCGAAGTACGGCCAGGCTCTATCGGCGTCATCGAAGCCAGCTGTCCCGACCATATCTGTATACAAATGGGATTCATCGAAGATCCTTTCCTGCCAGTGACCTGCCTTCCCAATGGAGTTGTCATCCAGATTTATCCCGAGTCATAAAGGAGGTTCCCATGCGACGCATCGCCTTGCTCTCTCTCTTCACGGCCATTGCGCTGATACTGTCTCTTGTAGACAGTGCGCTTCCACCCCTTCTTCCTGTCCCAGGCGTACGGCTGGGTTTGGCCAATGTTGTTACACTAATCCTACTCTTCGCCGTTCGGTCCCGAGATGCTTTTCTTGTCTTGATCCTGCGAATCATTCTGGCCAGTGTCTTTGCCGGGCAAGGCATGTCTTTCCTCTACAGCTTGGTCGGCGGGTTACTGTGCTTTCTCGTGATTTACCTGCTCGGTCGTCTGCTCCGCCATTCCTTTGTAATTCTAGTCAGCATGTGCGGAGCGCTTGCGCATAATGTTGGCCAACTTCTCGTTGCACTCTGGATAACACAGACACCATCGATCCTGGCCTATGCCCCGATTCTAGTTTTAAGTGCGCTTCTCACGGGTGCTTTCACAGGCCTCTGTGCCATGTTCTCTCTGCGTTATCTGAAGCCTTTATTCAAATCTTACGAAGATTTTCCAAAGACTTTTTAATTTTTTCCCTTTACCCCCTTTCTATCCCAGAAAAATCATGTTATAATCAAGATTGTCATTAACAAAAATAAGGGGGGGACTTTTATCTATGAGAGCTCGCGCAAAAGCGACTACCTCTATCACAGAAGGCGTCATCTGGAAAAACATGTTGGCTTTCTTTTTTCCGATTCTTCTGGGAACCTTTTTCCAACAGCTGTATAATACGACGGATGCTATTATCGTCGGAAATTTCGTTGGAAAAGAAGCATTGGCCGCAGTTGGCGGCACGAGCGGCACACTGATCAATCTTTTGATCGGTTTTTTTGTGGGTATGTCTGGCGGCGCTACCGTAATCATCGCGCAATACTACGGTGCTCAGGATCATGAGAACGTACATCGCGCCGTACATACTGCCATCGCACTGGGTATCCTCGGCGGCGCTGTATTGATGGTCATCGGCATTGCGATCTCCGGTCCGGCACTGCATTGGTTGGGAACACCGGATGACGTATATCCGATGTCGCTCACCTATATGATTGTCTATTTTGTAGGAACTATTCCTAATCTACTCTATAATATCGGCGCGGGAATTCTGCGTGCTGTGGGTGATTCCAAGCGGCCTCTGTATTTTCTGATAGCAGCCTGTCTGGTCAATATTGTACTGGATCTACTCTTCGTTACGGTCTTTCATATGGGTGTTTTCGGTGTGGGCCTTGCGACAATCATTTCTCAGTTTGTCAGCGCGGCGTTGGTACTCTTTGTTTTGATTCGTTCTCGTTTATCCTATCGCTTGTTACCCAAGCAGATTCGAATTCATAAGACTATGCTGGGACGGATTATCCGTATCGGGCTTCCTGCTGGTTTACAATCTACCATGTACTCCTTATCGAATGTGCTGATTCAGGCCAGCATCAATTCCTTCGGCACAGATGTTATGGCCGCTTGGACAGCCTTTGGTAAACTGGACGGTCTCTTGTGGATGGTATTGAACGCGTTTAATATTACTGTAACCACCTTTGCAGGACAAAACTTCGGCGCTAACCAACTGGATCGCATGCGAAAAAGTGTTCGCTGCGGCCTGTTGATGGCCAGCATCACGTCCATTACTATCAGTATTCTCTTCGTTTCCTTTGGCCGCCTAGGGCTTCAGCTTTTTGTCAGCGATACGACCACTCTGGACTTTGGTATGCGCATCATGATGATGATGGCGCCCTTCTATATTACATATGTCCCCATCGAGATCTTATCGGGCGCCTGCCGAAGTGCCGGAGACTCCTTACGTCCCATGCTGATGACAGCTCTTGGTGTATGTGGCTTCCGTATCGTTTGGCTGGCGATCGTTGTGCCTAACTGGCACGAATTAGAGGTTCTTGCTGCCTGTTACCCGATCAGCTGGGTCCTGACATCTTGTCTTTTTATATTTTATTATCTGCGAGGAAATTGGCTCAAGCGAAATCTGCCGCAAACATAACATTATTAGCACTCGTTATTGTCGAGTGCTAATTTTTACAAATTATTTACACTCTAGTCGAATATCCGACACATCTATCCGTTATCCTGTATTTGTTTCTAATGAATCTAAAGGAGGACACCAAAATGTTGGATTTAACCCCATTTGCCGAAAGATACTTTTACAATAATGCTCAGGAACCCACTCGCTCCGCTTTTCAGGAGTTCCGTACCGATATCCGCGACATGGGCGATCATTTTCTGGTAGAAGGTGAATTTCCAGGATACAGTAAAGAAGAGATTCATATTGAGCTGGATGGCGATTATATGACCATTACCGCACAGCATGCCGGTGAGACTCAGACTGCCGGCCGCTATCTTCGCAGAGAGCGTGCCAATCGTCCTTTACAGCGCAGTTTTGACGTATCTTCCATTTACGCAGACGGCATTCACGCTTCCTACGAAAATGGTGTATTGACACTTGTTCTGCCTAAAAAAGAGGCGGTACCCAATAAGTCTCGTCACTTGGAAATCCACTGATTCCCGAGCTGTCCATACCCTATGGACAGCTTTTTTATCAGAACATGGAAGAGAATACCGGTTGACACCATCCCTCCGCAGGGAGTATAATAAGAATACTTGGTGTTTTACGTATGATGAGAAAGGAGAAACCGTTCATGGACCTGATCTTAGGTTTACAGAAACTGACGCTTTTGGACTATCCGGGACAGACTGCCTGTACGCTGTTTACCGGCGGTTGCAATTTTCGTTGCCCTTACTGCCAGAATAGCAGCTTAGTCCTCACTCCCGAAGAGGTGGAACCCTACTCCTGGGATGAGATCATTGGTTTCTTAAATCGGCGCAAGGGACTTCTGGACGGTGTGTGTATCACGGGCGGCGAACCGCTTCTGCATCCGCAGATTGACTCGCTGATACGGACCATTCATTCCATGGGCTTCATGGTAAAGCTGGATACCAACGGCTCTTATCCAGACCATCTAAAGGACTTAGTTCGTTCTGGCTGTGTGGATTATGTCGCTATGGACATCAAAAATTCTCCTCAGAATTATGGCCGAACCATCGGCATTCCAGAGTATGATCTTGCCGCGGTTCAGGAAAGTGTGCGCTATCTCCTATCGGCCCCTGTGGAATACGAGTTTCGGACCACGGTCGTTCGGGAATATCATCAGCCCGCAGACTTCGTTGCCATCAGTCTTTGGATCAAGGGTGCCCGGCGCTACTTCCTGCAGGCTTTTGTCGACTCCGGCGATTTGATTTCACCCGGACTGCACGGATACGATCGCACCGAAATGGAAAACTTTGCGGCCCTTGTCCATCCCCTGGTCCCCTCGGTACAGCTACGTGGAATCTAAGACAACGTACAAGATATAGTATTTACTTATTTTTAACAGCACAAGATGTTGACTACGATCTTGTGCTGTGTTATAATAAACTCATCGACCAAAAATGGCAGATGACTACATAAATGGAGAGAGGGGTTCATATGTATCAGGTTATCAAACGCGACGGCGCGACCGCGGAGTTCAATATCGCGAAGATCAGCACCGCCATTACAAAGGCATTTGAAGCACAGCAAAAACAGTACCATCCCAGTGTGATCGATCTTCTGGCTCTCAAGGTGACGGCCGATTTCGAACCCAAAGTCAAAGATGGGAAGATTGCCGTCGAAGACATTCAGGACAGCGTGGAAGAGGTTCTAAGTCAGGCCGGTTACGCGGATGTGGCCAAAGCCTATATTTTATACCGCAAGCAGCGTGAGAAGATCCGCAACATGAAATCCACCATTCTGGATTATAAGGAGATTGTGGACAGTTATGTGAAGGTCACGGATTGGCGTGTCAAGGAAAACTCCACCGTCACCTACTCAGTCGGCGGACTGATTCTGAGCAATAGCGGCGCCATCACCGCCAATTATTGGCTGTCTGAGATTTATGATGAAGAAGTGGCCAACGCCCATCGAAATGCGGATATTCATTTACACGATCTTTCCATGCTGACAGGCTACTGCGCGGGTTGGTCTCTGAAGCAGCTAATTCTAGAGGGCCTTGGCGGCGTACCCGGTAAGATCACCTCTTCCCCCGCCAAACACTTGGCTTCTCTATGCAATCAGATGGTCAACTTCCTGGGCATCATGCAGAATGAGTGGGCCGGTGCGCAGGCATTTTCTTCCTTTGATACCTATCTGGCGCCTTTTGTCAAGGTGGACAACCTGACCTATTATGAGGTCAAAAAATGTATCGAGTCCTTTATCTATGGCGTCAATACGCCGAGCCGCTGGGGAACGCAGGCGCCTTTCTCTAACATCACGCTCGATTGGACCGTTCCTCCGGATCTGGCTGAACAGTATGCGATTGTTGGCGGCAAGGAGATGGATTTCAAGTACAAAGATTGTAAGAAAGAAATGGATATGGTCAATAAGGCCTTCATCGAAACCATGATTGAAGGCGATGCCAATGGCCGCGGATTTCAGTATCCGATTCCGACCTACTCTATCACCAAAGACTTTGACTGGTCCGATACGGAGAATAACCGTCTTCTGTTCGAGATGACCGCGAAGTATGGCACCCCCTATTTCTCCAACTATATCAACAGTGACATGGAGCCCAGCGATGTGCGGAGCATGTGCTGCCGTCTGCGTCTGGATCTGCGGGAACTGCGCAAGAAGTCAGGCGGGTTCTTTGGCAGCGGAGAAAGCACCGGTTCTGTCGGCGTTGTCACCATCAATCTGCCGAGAATCGCGTATTTATCCGAGACGCCGGAGGAATTCTACCATCGTCTGGACCACATGATGGATATCGCGGCTCGTTCTCTAAAGACGAAGCGGACGATCATCACCAAGCTCCTGGATGAGGGCCTGTATCCATATACCAAGCGGTATCTGGGATCCTTCGACAACCACTTCTCTACCATCGGCCTGGTCGGCATGAACGAGGTCGGTCTGAATGCGAAATGGCTGCAAGCAGACTTGACTCACGAGAAGACGCAGAAGTTTGCCAAGGATGTGCTGAACCATATGCGGGAGCGCCTCTCCGACTACCAGGAGCAGTACGGCGATCTGTATAATCTGGAAGCGACCCCGGCGGAATCCACTGCCTACCGTCTGGCCAAACACGATGTACAGCAGTTTCCGGATATCAAGACCGCAGCAGAGCCCGGCGGAACCCCATATTATACGAATAGTTCTCATCTTCCTGTTGGATACACGGAAGATATCTTCTCGGCTCTGGATATTCAGGATGAGCTGCAGACTCTATATACCTCCGGTACTGTTTTCCATGCTTTCCTAGGTGAAAAGCTGCCAGACTGGAAGGCTGCTGCCGATCTGGTCCGCAAAATCGCAGAAAACTATCGTTTGCCGTATTATACGATGTCGCCCACTTATTCTATCTGTACGGAACATGGGTATTTATCCGGCGAACAGTACACCTGCCCATACTGCGGCGCGAAGACAGAGGTCTACAGCCGTATCACAGGATATTATCGTCCGGTGCAGAACTGGAATGATGGTAAGACCCAGGAGTTCAAGGAGCGAAAGGTTTACAACCTGAAGAATTCTGTGTTGCATAAGAAGCCGGTGACCCCCATTCCCAAAATGGAAGCCCTCATCGGACAGGCCATCGCCTCTTCGGATACGCCGCTCGCAGTAGCTTCCGAGAAAAAGGCCATGCTCTTCACCACGAAGACCTGTCCTAATTGTAAGATAGTCTCTCGTCTTCTGGATGAGGCCCATCTCCCCTACACCAAGATGGATGCGGAAGAACATCCGGATCTGGTCTCCTCTTATCAGATCATGCAAGCACCTACGCTGGTTGTTGTAGAGGGCGATCAGGTACAGGCTTATCGAAATCCCACAGATATCCGTAAATACATTCAAGATCATCGTCCGGTATAAAAATAGGAGTGTCGTTCCATTGATGGAGCGGCACTCCTTTGCTAATTCTTATAGGATTCTCTCTCACAACTCATTTTGAATCTGTTCCAGGATCGGTTCCAGCTGATTCAAGTCAACAAAATCCACCTTCTTTTGATATGTTTCCAAAAACGCTCTATCCTCAGCAGAAAGTGTTTCTGCGTCCTGTTTCTTGGTTCTGTGATATAAGAGCGACATGAGAATCCGATGGGATGGTTTGAGTGCCTCATAGTCCAAGGCTCCGCGCAGATGAAAAATCTGTGCCTTGGAAAACCACTCCTGTGGAATCTGTTTCTGCAGCTGTTCTCGTATCGCCCGTCTCGTCTCCTCGTCCTGCGGGTCGGATACTCCCACCGTAATCAGGAACCACCGTTTGGGCTTAAAATTAGGATTACGCATCGTCCTGGCCAATCCCAGAACTCCTCCCGCATATAGCCCTCCGATATAAATGATGGTACTGCATCCTGTCAGATCCTCTGCCTTATCATAAGGTATCATCGGAATCCCTGTCCGTTCCGCCATTCGATGCGCATATCGCTTTGCTGCCCCATACTGGCTTCCATAAATAATTTGCGTTTCCATAGGTTTCCCCCCATTAGCCGCTTTTCATACAGCCTATTGAATGCTTTCGAAAATAGATGTATTCCAACTGTCCCTTCTATTATACTGACCTTATGTAAAGATTCTGTACGCTTTTTGTAAAAACAAGAATATAAAAATGCCGACGTGTCATATTAAACTCTCTCAAAGTCAACATAAAAGCGCCGGCATTTGTTACACGATATCAGATGTTTTTTCTTATTCTTCCCACCAGTCCCGATTGTCCTCTCGAATAGACTTGCGGATTCTCACAATCGCAATAATCCCGCAGATGATCAATACAATGGGCATCCAAAAACGGATGATCCAATCTTTCATTTTATGCCGCCTCCTTTCCTTCCTGCACATACTGTTCCATGCAGGATTCTACCTGCTCCTGACGTTCCAGCGCCAGCTCCGGGTTCACCGTGGGCGCATATACGGAAGGAGCATTCGGAATTCCTGCCAGCATGGTACATTCATCCTCATTCATCTGACTGGGCTCCTTGTGAAAATATCCTCGGCAGGCATCTCCTACTCCGTAATACCCATCTCCAAAATATATGATATTCACATAGAACTCCAGGATTTCCTCTTTGTCATATTGATCTTCCAACTGCCAGGCCAAGAGTGCCTCCGCCACTTTTCTGGACAGTGTCTGATCCTGATTTAAGTATAGGTTTCTCGCCAGCTGCTGCGTAATCGTACTACCGCCCTCCACGATTTCCCCTGCTTTCAGATTATTCCAGCAGGCCCGCAGAATGGATCTCCAGTCGACTCCATGATGAGAGTAAAACCGGTGATCCTCGACAGCCACAACCGCCTGCAGATAGGTATCCGGCAGTTCCGCCAGTGAAGTATAGCCGTCTTTCTGCCTCAGTTCGTCGATCTTATCTTCCAGGCTCTCGCTGGACAGTGCCTGATCGAGCAGAGAATACCCTTTTACGCATACATAGCCTCCCCCTACCACCATACCTGCCGCGCATACAATCAGCAGCCATTTCAAAAGCTTCATCGTCGGATTCTCCTTTCTTTGATTTTCCTGACATCTATAGCATATCATTTTTAAAAAAGGGACACCATCGAATGGGCTTACAATTAAAATCAGATTCTTACAAATTTGAAAGACACGAAGAATCACCATAAATTGACATTCATATTCCTCTTGTTTTCGGTCATCCTATGACTGAAGCCAAAACGCAATATGTTGTGTGAGGCTTCAATAAAAGACGAGACTTCTAAAAGAAGCCTCATACAGAACAAGGAGGATACTCAAATGTCTAATAAGGCAGTCGTTCCCCAGGCTCAGGAAGCTCTGGAAAAGTTTAAGTACGAAGTTGCCAACGAGATTGGCGTGCCCTTGAAGCAGGGTTATAATGGTGACCTGACTTCCGCACAGAATGGTTATGTTGGCGGATATATGGTGAAAAAGATGATCGAAAAGGCTGAACAGGAGATGTCCGGCGGCCGTTATTAATTATCAAAAAGGAGCTGGCGACCCTTGGGGGGCGTCAGCTCCTTCTCTGCATACGTTTCTCATTTGTTTATAGCGCCAGGTCTTTTCCTCTTTCCATATAATGGTCTGCCTGCTCTTTTAAGAGCCCGTGCCCCTCTTGGCGAAGATCTGGATCTGCCTGCAGCAATTGGTTCACCGCCTCGCCGGCTTCTCGCAGAGTGGGCAGGTCCCGCCCCAGATCCGCGAGCCGCAGTTCCGGCAGGCCATGCTGCCGCAGTCCAAATACATCACCCGCGCCGCGCAGTCTCAAGTCCTCTTCGGCAATCCAGAAACCGTCCTCCGAATCCGTCAGTACCTTCATGCGCTGTCTGGTGAGCGGCTGCACGGCATCCGTAATCAGAACACAGTAGGATTCTGCCGCGCCGCGCCCTACACGCCCCCGCAACTGATGCAGCTGCGCCAATCCAAAACGCTCCGCATTTTCTACCACCATCAATGTAGCATTGGGTACGTTGACTCCAACTTCTACCACCGTCGTAGAGACTAAAATCTGGATCTTTCCCTCATAAAACTCCTGCATGATACGATCTTTTTCTGCCGCCTTCATGCTGCCGTACAGGATTCCTACCGTACGCCTGGGAAAGACCACTTTTCTCATGTACTCGCCGAGTTCCAGCACCGAATGAAGATCGCCGGTTTCTCCCTCTTCTACCGCGGGACAGATCACATAGACCTGATGACCGGCCTCTACCTGCTTATCTATGAATTTGTAAATTCTCTCTTCATAGGAGTAGTTCACACAATAGGTCTTAACAGGAGTCCGGCCCGGCGGCTTTTCATCCAGCACCGAAACGTCCATGTCGCCATATAGCACCATGGCCAGTGTCCTGGGAATCGGCGTGGCCGTCATGACAAGCACATTGGGCATCTCACTCTTCGCCGCCAGCGCCGCCCGCTGACGAACTCCAAAACGATGCTGTTCGTCCGTGATCACCAGTCCCAGACGCGCATACTCCACTCCTTCCTGAATGAGAGCATGTGTCCCAATAATGACATCAATCAATCCCAGCTGAATGCGCTCGTAGATGTCTCTCCGCTGCTTGGCCGTCAGCGATCCGGCCAGGAACCCCACGCGGACTCCCAACGGTTCCATGAGCTTCACTGCACTCTCATAATGTTGGGCCGCCAGAACTTCAGTCGGCGCCATCATCGCGCCCTGCCGTCCGCTGCGGGCCACCGCAAACAGAGCCAGCATGGCCACCGCTGTCTTACCGGATCCCACATCCCCCTGCACCAGGCGGTTCATGGCCTTATCGGAGGAAAGATCCGCCAAAATCTCCTGCCAGGTCCTTTCCTGCGCGCCTGTCAAAGCAAATCCGAAATTTTTGCGCAGCCTCGCTTCATCCGGCGCCGCAGCGATTCGAAATCCCTTTTTATCCAGCATACGCTGGTTTCGAAGCTGTGCCAGCGCGAGGCGAAGCATAAATAGCTCGTCAAAGATGAGACGATGCCTGGCCAGATCCAGACTCTCATAACTATCCGGAAAATGGATCTGATTCACGGCATAATTATATTCGCAGAGTCCGTAGTGACTCCTGATCTCCTGCGGCATATACTCCTGTCTGCCCACCTGTTCCAAAGCCTGCCGCATCGTCTGCCGCAGAATCGTCTGTGTCAGGCCCTCTCCCAGCGGATAGATCGGCAGGATGCCCCGCTCTTCTTCCAACCCCTTATGAAACTTGGGCGAGATCAACGACAGCGTATTATACTTATGATCCGCCTTTCCCACAAACACATAGATCAGGCCCGCCTGGAGCGTTTTCGTCAGATATGCCTGATTAAACCAGACTAACTGAATGCTGCCGCTGGCATCCGCCGCTCGGGCCCGCGTGATGGTCAATCTTCCTTTTCGAAACGTGGTCGGCGTATTTAAGAGCTGGGCCCGAATCATCACCGACTGGCCCCGCTGGATCTGCGCAATCGGGGTGAATTCCCGCCTGTCCTCATAATCTCTCGGATAATACCCGATCAAATCCTCCGCGCTCTCGATACCGATACGAAAAAAGGCCTGTGCCCGTGCATGGCCCACGCCTTTTAACTCGGTCAGCGCCGTTACTCTCTCTGTCACGGCAACCTCCTATTCTAATTCTGCTGCATCCGGGGAACGGTCGCTCTTCGGCAGCCCTCTCCCGACACGGCTAAAACGCTCTTACTCTGCCGAAATGATATAATGATACAACGGCTGTCCGCCATCATGCACTTCAACTTCTCCATCCGGCATCTTCTGCATGATATAGTCCGCGAGAGCCTGTGCGGAATCCGGCGTCGCATCTTCGCCGTAATACACGGTGAAAAGCTCCTTATCCATCTCCACCAGGCGATCAATCAGTTCTTTGGATACCACATCCACATCCCGATCTACCACACTCAGCTCTCCATCCAGCATGCCCAGGATATCATCTTTATGAATCTCAAAATCACCTAAATGTGTATCCCGAATCGCAAAGGTGGTCATTCCCGTATGCACTTCCTGAATCGCCTCTTCCATCATCTTCAGATTCTCCTCTGCCGAAAAATCTGAGGCAAAATTCAACATCGCGGTGATCCCCTGCGGTACATTACGCGTCTGCACAACGAGGATTTCCTTATCCTGAATCAGCGCCGCAGCCTGCTGCGCTGCCAAGATGATATTTTTATTATTGGGCAGAATGAAGATATGATCCGCATTGATCTTCTCGATGGCGTTCAATACATCCTCTGTACTGGGATTCATCGTCTGGCCTCCTGTGATCACCTGATCCACACCAAGCTCTTTCAAAATCTTGGTCAGGCCCTCTCCCATGGAGACCGCAATGAAACCAAACTCCTTATGCTCCGCCGGCGCCTCCTTTTCAGGCGCTTCTGCCTCTTGCGGCATCTCCTGCATCAACAGATTCTGATGCTGCAGCCTCATATTGTCAATCTTCATATTGCTCAGATATCCAATACTCAGGCCCTTCTGAATCGCCAATCCCGGATCATTAGTATGCACATGAATCTTGATCAAGTCGTCATCCGCCACAACCACCAGAGAGTCTCCGATACTGCTCAAATAGGCCCGCATCATCTCCTCATGCTGCTCCGCTTGGGCACAGTGTACGATAAACTCCGTGCAGTAGCCATAGGTGATGCTCTCAGTATCAAATGCCGCTTGAGCCTGCCCCGGCGCCTTCACCTCTGCCGGCTCTTCCTTCTTCACTGCGGTGGTATCCGTAAGCTCCAAGCTTACGTTTTCATCGGTCAATGCTTCGTACATACCTTTATAAATATAAAGGAGTCCCTTTCCGCCTGCGTCCACCACGCCCGCTTCCTTCAGAACCGGAAGCATATCCGGCGTCTTCTCCAGAACTTCTTCTCCGCGCTCGATCACCAACTTCAGAAGCTCTGCCAGATCCTCTTCTTCGATGGCTGCATCTACCGCAGCTTCTGCCATGCCTCTGGCCACCGTCAGAATCGTTCCCTCCTTGGGACGCATAACCGCTTTATAGGCAGTCTCAACACCTTGACGCATCGCGTTTGCCCACGCAGCGGCATCAATCTCCTCCGTTCCCTTCAATCCGCGATACATACCTCTAAAAAGCTGAGACACAATGACGCCCGAATTGCCCCTGGCTCCACGAAGCGCCCCGGAAGACAGCGCTTTCGCTACAACTTCCACGCTGGCATCGTCCCCAGCCTTTAAAACTTCCCTTGCGGCAGACATCACCGTCAAAGACATATTTGTACCCGTATCTCCGTCTGGAACCGGAAATACGTTGAGCTCATCTACTTCCTTCTTGTTTGCCTCCAGCCGGTTTGCGCCCGCTACGATCATACGACGGAATTGTTCTGCATCCAATCGGTTACTCAACACATAATCCTCCCATGCAACATACTTTTGTTATTTCTCGCTGCCGTCCACCCGGACTCCCTCGACAAAAATATCCACATGGGATACTTCAATGCCCAGCATATCCGAAACCCGATACCGTACAGTACTGATCAAATTATCCGCAATCGCAGAAATCTTGGTACCATACTCTACGATGATATGAAACTCCAGCGTCACGCCGCCTTCCGGATCCACCTCTACGCGAATCCCCTTGGTCAGGCTGTCTCCCAATAAAAGCTGCACGATACCATCCTTCACATTGATAGACGCCATACCCACTACGCCATAACACTCAATTGCCGCGAGTCCTGCGACTCTGGCGATCACTTCGTTATCAATTAAAATATTACCAAACTCCGTCTGAATCCTTGCAGCCATCTTGTGCCCTCCTTTTGTTTGGCCGTATTTTATCACACCTCAAACACCATGAACCCATGGTGTTCTCTAATCATATCACAGAAAATAAGATCCTGCAACCTTTTCCGGCTCCTTCTTAAAATTTTCTCCAAAATCTTGATTTTTTACTTGCATTTCTGAGGCTTTTCTGTTAGAATATAAACGTTGCAATTTGGAGCATGGTGAATTCCAAGGGGCCTGTGCAATAGTCGAGTGAAGGAGGTGCAGTGCGTTATGGCAAAATGCGATATCTGCGAAAAAGGAGTACACTTCGGCATTAAGGTAAGCCACTCTCATAGAAGATCCAACAAAATGTGGAAGCCCAATATCCGCACCGTGAAGGCGATTGTTGACGGCTCTCCCAAGACTCTTCATGTATGTGCGAACTGCTTGAAGTCGAACGTCATTACTCGTGCGTAATGTAGGCAAAAAAAGCGTGACCATCGGTAGATGGGCACGCTTTTTTACTTCTCTCCCTTTTTTCTAAAAAAATGAAATCCAATGAAAGGATCCGACCTTCTGAAACGTATTATAAGTGAATGGCTGAAAAGCCAAATCTTATTTCAGGAGGTATTCCTCATGTTTGCACCATTTTATTCTATTTTTCTGGCACTTGCCATGGTAGGTTCCACTTTTCTGCCTGCCGCAGAAACCGACTCTGTCGAACTGGCTTCCTATACCGATACCTCTTCGATGATATCACAGGACTCTGACCTGGCTGGCTGTCCATATCATACGGATTGTCCCAACTACCCCGACTGTACG
>DBQQ01000018.1 GCA_002305315.1 Clostridiales bacterium UBA1390 | reverse complement strand
TTTTCATCTTTTTCGATGTTTTTTCGAGTTGGCCGCCTTTCGGGTTCCCCCGTTTCAGGCGCGAGTCGTAGTATACCACTTCCTCCTACCTTTTGTCAACTCTTTTTTTCATTTTTTTAAATTCCACGGGCAATCGTCAACATCCATCACTCGAAAAGCCCGAAGCCCTACGCTGAACGCACCGCAAGCAAGGCACAAAAAAGTCGATACACAGCAGAAAATCTGCTATGTATCGACCCAAGTCTCTCAATATTCCCCTGTCTGAAAGCCCTTCAATTCTTCCCAGAAATGTTCCGCAAAGGGTTCCATACGTGCTGTCACGGTATTTTCGTCAAACGATAAGCGAATCTTCAATGTTCCCACAAAATATCCAATGGAGTAACACAAAATTCCCAGCTCATGATCGCTCTTCCATGCTCCACTGACAATACAGGGCAGATACAGCGGGACCTTGATTCCGTTGAATCCGTATACGATGACAGGTTTACCTTCTGTCTCTTCCTTCGGTGAAAATCCCGGGAAATTCTGATGCACGTGATGGCCGAATCCAAAGCGAAGTGTCTTAAGCCCCTCTGCGTCTTCCCAGGACAATGTCCCTTCATCCCCCTCGAAGTCCACCTGAAGCGCTTTTAGATGCAGACTCATGACGGCCCCCGCGCCATTTTCCCGCATATGGTACAGTTTACCGGAAACCCTGTCAGTATACGGACTCTCGGCCGCCCCTTTGACCGTCTGAATCGTAAGCTGCTCACAATATTCTGTCAGCGCCTGGTATGCTTCTGGATTCTCGGGGCGTTCCTCCACTACACTGGGCAGCACCATATCATAGAACAGATCTTCCATTCGCTGAATATATCCCGGCTGCCCCTGCATATCGCCGATCGTGACGAATGCCATATCCTGTTCTGGCATATAGAAGACCATCTGGCCGCCCATGCCTCGGCAGGCAAAACCATGCGGTGTACACCAGAACTGATATCCATAGCCATGTTCGCCATTCTCGATCTGCTTGCTGGTGGCTTCCCGCATATACTCTTCGCTGACCAACTGCTTTCCGTTATAATTTCCCATATTCAGGCATAGGAGCGCAAACTTATTCAGGTCATGCAGTGTACAAAGAATCCCAGAGCCAGCCCAGGAAACCTTGCCATCTGGTGTCTTAACACAGATGGCCTCACGGCTGAAGCCCATCTCATCGAATCCCTTGCTGCGCAAGTAGTCCAAAAGCTCCATCCCGGATAACTTTTCTACCAATGCAGTCAAGACAGTGGTCGCCGATGTATCATAAGAAAAGATCTGTCCCGCTCTATGCGAGGGTTCGCATTCAAAGAAAGATCGAATCCAGTCATTTTCCGGATTCAGGCTGACGGTGTACGTACTGTCCTGAAATGGTGTGGACATCATCAAAAGATCTCGAATGGATGCATCTGCGATATAGGGATGCAGATGCTCCGGCAGCTTCTCCGGGAAATACGAAGCAATCTTATCCTGAATCGTGATCTTTCCTTCATCTTGTAGCATACCGATGGCCACGGATACAAAGCTCTTGCTTGTAGAATACATTCTGTGCTTCCACTGCGGCTGTTGCGGCGCGTAATATCCTTCCGCCGCAATCTTACCATGCCGAAGAATGCTGAAGCCATGCAGACAATGTCCTTCTGCCTCCAGCTTCTGAAGATATGCAAGAATGACGGATGAGTCCAATCCAACGCTCTCAGGACTCGCCACCAGAAGTGGATTTCTTTCTGTTTCCATCTGTAATATACCCCCTTTATATGTCTCATGATCGCGCCCCTTGGCGACAATCTCGCGGCGTGGCTCAACCCCTTCAGTAAAAGGAATTTGTCATGCCACGCCTATTATAGCACACCCCCAAAACCGATTCAATCGAATGGAGCCGAGAAGGCAAATTTGGATGAAAAAAAACGGCCTATTTCGCCGTTTTTTTCCGTTTCTGAGCCCTCTTTTGTTTCCGTCTTTCGTGACGCGATACCACAAAATAAGTCGTTTTTTCTGTATTTTATATCTTAAGTGACCATTCACTGCAATCGACTTCTCCCGTCATAAGATCCTGGTAAAATTCCGGCTCATGACAGATCAGAAGCACGCTTCCCCTATATTCCCGTAATGCCTGATGCAGCGCCTCTTTCGCATCCTGATCCAAATGATTGGTTGGCTCATCCAAAAACAGGACATTGCTGGGACGATTCATGATTTTACACAGCCGAAGCTTGGCCTGCTCTCCTCCGCTGAGCACTCGCACCTGACTCTCAATATTCTTCGTCGTGAGTCCGCATTTTGCTAATGCAGAACGTACCTCAAACTGATTCCATGTTGGAAATGTATCCCAGAGCTCCTCGATGCAGGTCTTCCGGTTCTCACCAGTCGTCTCCTGCTCATAGTAGCCCAGCTCCAGATAATCTCCCAATTCCACTTTTCCTGCAATGCCGGGAATCTCGCCCAAAATCGTCCTGAGCAGTGTTGTCTTTCCGATTCCATTCGCGCCGCGCAGGACGAGGAAATTGCCTCTTTCCATCTGCATCTGAATCGGCCTCGATAATGGTTCCTCATAGCCGATCACAAGATCCTTCGTCTCAAAGATCATCTTTCCCGAAGTTCGCGCCATCTCGAAATGAAATTCCGGCTTGGGTCTTTCTTCCATCTTCTGGATCTTTTCCATCTTATCTAGTTTTTTCTGCCGGGACATTGCCATGTTGCGAGTGGCAACTCTCGATTTATTCCGCGCTACAAAATCCTTCAGCTCTGCCATTTCCTGCTGCTGCCGCTTATAAGCAGCCTCCTGCTGTACCCGGCGAGCCGCGTATACTTCTTCAAAATGTCTATAATCGCCAGGATAGCGTTCCAGATGCCGTTCCTCTACATGATAGATCACGTTCACAACGCGATTCAGAAAGGGAATATCGTGAGAAATCAAAATAAAAGCATTCTCGTAATCCTGCAGATAGCGGCTCAGCCATTCGATATGCTGTACATCCAGATAGTTTGTAGGCTCATCCAGCAGCAGAATATCCGGCTTGGAAAGCAGAAGTTTGGCAAGCAGCACTTTCGTACGCTGTCCGCCTGACAGTTCCGACACATCGCGCGTAAGCCCGAGTTCTTTTAATTCAAATGCGTTTGCGATTTCCTCGATTTTCGCATCAATCTGGTAAAAATCATGCGCCATCAGAAGATCCTGAATCATTCCCAGCTCCTCCATGGCCGCATTCATTTCCTCTTCTTCCATCGTCCCCATCTGATCACAGATTTCGTTCATGCGCGCTTCCCATTGAAACAACGAAGCAAACGCGCCCTCAAGCACATCCACAATGCGCATGCCGGCTTCCAATACTGCATGCTGGTCCAGGTAACCTACCTGAATATTCTTCGCCCATTCGATTTTTCCCGCATCCGGCTCTAACTGCCTAGTGATAATGCTCATGAAGGTAGATTTTCCCTCTCCATTCGCGCCAACCAGCCCAATATGTTCTCCTTTCAGCAGACGGAAAGAGACGTCTTCAAAGATTTCTCGATCTCCGAAACCGTGGGACAGATGTTCCACGTTCAATATACTCATGATATAGGTTCTCCTTTTTCTCGCACAAAAAACGGCAGACAAGAGTGCCTGCCGTCCTGTCACAATCTTTGTATGTGAAAGCCTCCGTCCGCGTGAATCACTTGCCCAGTGCAAAAATCAAACGCACCGGAAGCGAGCGCGCCCACGGCTTTCCCAATATCTTCGGGATACCCGAAACGCCTGATCGGCGTGAGGCCCTCTCCAATCATTTTTTCATATTTATCCATCACCCCGGACGTCATGTCTGTGGCGATGATTCCCGGCTGCACCTCAAACACAGGAATCCCGTATTCCGCCAGCCGATCCGCAAAAAGCTTTGTCACCATGGAAATGCCTGCCTTTGATATGCAGTATTCTCCCCTGGCTATCGAGGATGTAAACGAAGACATGGAAGAGACATTGACGATTCGCGGATGATAGTCATCCAGGCCTTCCTGCTGGCACTGAATCATCAGATTGGCGCCCTGCTGGCACATAAAATACGTCCCTTTTGTGTTGATACCCACCACACGATCAAAACTTTCCTCTGTACTCTTCAGAATATCTTCTCGCACAAGCGGCGCTACGCCCGCGTTATTGACGAGCAGATCCATCCTTCCAAACTTTTCCTGTATCCACTGAAAGATTGTCGCACGATCCTCTGCGTTCTGAATGAGACACCGATGATACACAGCCTTTCCTTGCAAATCTTCCGGAATCTCATACGTATCCCGTGTCGCGGACAGAACCACAAAATAATCCTTCGCCAGGACTCTGGCAACACCCAGTCCAATCCCCCGTGCAGAACCCGTAACCAACGCGATCTTCATCGATTTCACCTCTTCTTCTGCAGTTCCTGGTAGACCTTCGTATACTCCGGATTGCGAATCACACAGCCCGCAGGCATAGAAGCACGCAGGAGTTCCGCACATTTTCCGCAGGTGATGCAGCACTTTGCAGGATCCATACTGCCTTTTTCAAACAGGTCCTGCACAAATTCCGGATAGGCAAAGCTCTCTCTGCCAAATCCGACCATGGTGCAATATCCCTGTTCCACGGCACCCGCCGCCAGATTGGGCGAGAACTGTCGCAGATAAGAGGGTCCCGAAGAAATAATCGCAAGATCCGGATATGCCTCCGCAATCTGCTTCGTACACTGATACATTCTGGCCACACCCTCAAAGGGATGTTCCGGCGGCTCATATCCGCCCATATCATAGGGCCGGTTGACATGGGGATTCACATAGGGATTCCCAATAGTAATGTCCACAAGCTCCATTCCCAGTTCTCTAAGCTTTCCTATCAACTGAATCGGTTCGGTCATATCCGGTTCGGTACCCTTGCCTTCCGCCACGCCAAAACCATAGGGATAGGGAAAACCATCATATATATTCATTCGGCTGGTTACGATGAAATTCCCCTCCGCCACACTCTTCGCATTCGCAAAGGCGTTCCGGAAGAATCGGGTTCTATTTTCAAAAGATCCGCCATATACGCCGGGACGAGTATACGCCGAAAGAAGCTCGCAGTTCAGATATCTATGGCAGCATTTGATGTCAATTCCATCAAAACCAGCCTCCTGCGCCATACGCGTCACCAGGCCATATTGTTCTTCCAGCTCCCGCAGGCGTTCATCCGTGATGATGTTCTCCTGTGGAATGGGACTATCTTTCTCAAACAATGGATTGTTATAGGCGATGATTGGCTCCGGATAGCCATGCGGCTTGGAATACCGCCCTGAATGCGTAGCCTGCATGATGATCACCGGCTGATTATGATGCTCCTTCCATGCCGTCTCCCGAATCTCTTCTACCAGCGCTTTAAAGGAATCCAGCGTCTTCGGCGTGATATACAGCTGCCCCGGCGTAGCTCGTCCCTCCTGCGCGATAGCCACAGCCTCCAGCCAGATCAGACCCGCTCCGCTCTTCGCGAAACGCTCATATCGTTTCTTTGTATATTCTCCCGGACGGCCCTCTACCGTACTGTCACTGCCTTCCATCGGCTGAATGGCAATTCGATTGGCCACACGATGTCCTGCCAGTGTAAAAGGCTCTTTCAAAATTGCTACATTCTCTGATAACGGGAACTCTACTCCCAGTTCTGCTTCCTTCTCTCGAACCTCTTCTAAAGACTTATAATGAAACTTCTCATGTTTCATGTGACACCCTCCTCACATTGATCATCCTCTGCACAATACCATTCCGTCGGAGTTTGACGCCCTCTGGCGGCAAACTCAGGGCGTGGCTCAATCTCTGCAGCGCCCGAAAGCTATCAGGCCACGCCTATTATACCCCAATGAGACTTCCGTCGGAGTTTGACGCCCTCTGGCGGCAAACTCAGGGCGTGGCTCAGTACCCGCAGCACTAGATATCTATCATGCCACGCCTATTATACCATGTTCCCCCGTCTAAAGACAAGCCTTTTTCTTACTCTTGTATATATGCAAAAATTTACTCTCTATGCATTTTCTATGCTTGACAGGGGGCGTCCCGTGTAGTATTCTGTACACATATTCAAAAAAACTCAGGAGGTCACACCCATGATTCGTACATTTTCTACACATAAAATTCGTCCACAGATCGACCTGAACCATCTCTGGCAGTTTACCGCTGGCGACGCAGAACCCTTCCAGGTATCGGTTCCTAGTTGTTGGGAAACCTATCCCGGCTTTGGCAGCTATCGCGGCACCGCCGTGTACAGCCACGAACTTCAGGCGGGCGGCAACCTTCGTCTCGTCTTCGAAGGCGTCAGTCACACTGCGGATGTTTTCATCGATGGTCAGAAGATTGCTCATCATTATAATGCTTTTACTTCTTTCGATGCGGTTTATCCCGCCGCGGAGGAAAAGACACATCTCGTAGAAGTTCGCGTATCCAACGCTTTCTCTGAGCAATCTGCCCTGCATATCCCTAACGATTATTATTCTTATGGCGGTATCTCCCGTCCTGTCAGTCTGGAAATCGTTCCCGATGTCTTTATCGAATGGATCCATATGACTCCCATTTTCAAAGAAGTCCATTGGGATCTTGCTGTGGAAGTTTCCTTACGAAATATCAGCAAAACGAACCACATTGCTAACACCGAAGTGACGTTGGAGGTCGGCTCTCATTCCTTTGGCTCCGTAGAAGTCCCCGCCGAGAGCAGAAAAACCCTCTCTGCCGTGATCCATTGCGATAATGCCGTCCCCTATTTTCCTGAAAATCCTACATTATATTATGCAACCGTCACTCTGGCTCTGGACGACGGACCGATCTGTGATGATCTGATTGATCGCGTCGGCTTTCGCGAGATCAAAATTGCAGGCAAGGAAATCCTTTTCAATGGACAGCCCATCCAGATCCGCGGCTTCTGCCGTCACGAGGATCATCCTCTGTTCGGCTGCGCACTTCCCATGAGCGCAATGGATCAGGATCTGAATCTTTTCCGCGACCTTAACGCCAATGCCGTGCGAACCTCTCACTATCCGAATGATTCGTTGTTCTTGGATCTTTGTGATGAGAAGGGCTTCATGGTCTGGGAAGAAAATCACGCTAGAGGGCTCAGCGAAGAGAAGATGCGCAATCCGAATTTTGAGCAGCAGTGCGAGGACTGCATTGCCGAGATGATCCGCGATCATTTCAATCATCCTTCCATCATCATTTGGGGAATCCTAAATGAATGCGCCAGCGAAACGGAATATGGCCGCTCTTGCTACGAGCGCCAGTTTGCACAGATCAAATCCCTGGATCCTTCTCGTCCGACTTCCTTTGCAAGCTGCAAACATTTCAAGGATATCTGCCTGGATCTGCCGGATATCGTATCCTTTAACATTTATCCGCTATGGTATCATGATCGTCCTGTCAAAGAATATCTGGACGAGCTCTATAGTTGGATTCAGGAAACGGCCGGTAAAGGAAAGCCTTTCCTCATCACGGAAATTGGCGCTGGCGGTATCTATGGCTATCGCGACGCTAATCTCGACAAATGGACAGAAGATTATCAGGCTTACGCACTTTCTCAGCAAATCGAAGGCGTCCTCTCTAAAGAAGGCTGCAGCGGCATCTTCATCTGGCAATTCTGCGACGTCCGTGTATCGCGCGAATGGTTCTCCACACGCCCCCGCTCGAAAAACAATAAAGGTGTCGTAGATGAATATCGCCGTCCCAAATTAGCCTATCAAACTGTCAAAGAGCAGTACGGCAAATTCAAAAAAGACTAACATAAAGGGGAGGGAAATCCATGCATGTATAGGATTTCTCTCCGCTTTTTTCATTCATCCCACCAAATATGGTCCTGTTATATGTATACGCAAAATCGAGATTTCTTCTACGAAAATGCGACCTTGCGTATAATTCAATTCCAAAAGGAATGAAATAGGAAACGAACTGCAAAAAAAAGCAGTTCGTTTCAGTTTTTGCGTCATCTGTAGAAGAAATTATATGCAAATTGAAAATTCAAGCGAGTAGAATCGCAGCATGGCGTATAATCTCGTTTGGCAATCTTTTTTATACGCTATGTCGAACTTCGAGCAGCCAGAATCGCGGCGCAGCGTATAATCTCGTTCTCTTAGCAATCTTTTTACGCGCTATCTCAAACTTCGAGTAGCCAAAATCCCAGTACGGCATATAATCTCGTTCCTTTAGAAACTTCTTTATACGCCATCTCGAACTTCGAGTCGCCAAAATCCCAGTACGGCGTATAATCTCATTCCTTTAGAAACTTCTTTATACGCCATCTCGAACTTCGAGCAGCCAGAATCGCACCTCTGCGTATAATCTTGTTCCTTTAGCAACTTCTTTATACGCCATCTCGCATTTCGAGCAGCCAGGATCGCACCTCAGCGTATAATCTCGTTCCTTTAGCAACTTCTTTATACGCCATCTCGCATTTCGAGCAGCCAGGATCGCACCTCAGCGTATAATCTCATTCCTTTAGAAACTTCTTTATACGCTATCTCGAACTTCGAGTCACCAGAATCGCACCTCAGCGTATAATCTCGTTCCCTTAGAAACTTCTTTATACGCTATCTCGAACTTCGAGTCGCCAAAATCGCACCTCTGCGTATAATCTCAAACCTCTTTATACGCCATCTCAAACTTCGCGTAGCCAAAATCTCAGTACGGCGTATAATCTTGTTCCTTTAGAAACCTTTTTATACGCTATCTCAACCTTCGAGTCACCAGAATCGCACCTCAGCGTATAATCTCGTTCCCTTAGCAACTTTTTTATACGCTATCTCGAACTTCGAGCAGCCAGAATCGCACCTCAGCGTATAATCTCGTTCCCTTAGCAACTTTTTTATACGCTATCTCAACCTTCGAGCAGCCAAAATCTCAGTACGGCGTATAATCTTGTTTCTTTAGAAACCTTTTTATACGCTATCTCAACCTTCGCGTCACCAGAATCGCACCTCAGCGTATAATCTCAAACTTCTTTATACGCTATCTCAACCTTCGAGTCACCAAAATCGCACCTCTGCGTATAATCTCAAATCCTTTTATACGCTAACTGAGATACCCCGTCTTTTGCATAGTTGCCGCCAATTGTGTCACACTATTGAAAAACAAGAATGAAGGAGGAACCTATGAAGTCTTTATGGGAACAAACCTCACGACAGGCGGCATTTGAGGCACTGCAAAAGGACATCAAGACGGATGTACTCATTATTGGAGGTGGAATGGCTGGCGTTTTGTGTGCCTATATGCTACAGCGCGCCGGCGTAAATTATGTTCTGACAGAAGCCGAAACGATCGGCAGTGGAGTCACAAAGAATACAACTGCGAAGATCACGATCCAGCATGGACTGATTTATGATCAGTTGATCCGTCGATTCGGACTGAATCGTGCCTGGCAATACTGGAAGGCGAATGAGGTGGCATTGAATCGGTATCGAAAACTATGTCGAAATATTTCGTGCGATTTTGAAGAGAAGGATTCCTATGTGTATTCTCGCACCGACCGGGCAAGAATCGAACGAGAGATCCGCGCCCTGGAAAAGTTAGGAGGACATGGAGCATTTACGGAATGTCTTCCGCTTCCTTTTCCTGTGGCTGGCGCTGTGCGTTTGCCTCGCCAGGCACAGTTCCATCCGCTGAAGTTTCTTTCGGCCATCGCGAAGGATCTGCATATTTATGAGCATACGCCGGTACGAGAACTGCTGGGGACGACGGCGGTGACGGATCAGGGCCGGATTCGCGCCGAAAAAATCATTATCACGACACATTTTCCATTTCTCAATCGGCACGGGAGTTATTTTATCAAGCTGTATCAGCACCGCTCCTATGTCATAGCCCTCAAAAATGCACCGACGATAAAGGGAATGTATGTGGATGAAGCCCAGAAAGGATTATCGTTCCGCAATTATAAAGACCTGTTATTCATCGGTGGCGGCGGACACCGTACCGGAAAACGGGGTAAAACCTGGCGGGAACTCCGGGAATTTTCGCAGCAATATTATCCTCATGCGACGGAAGCCTATCACTGGGCCACGCAGGACTGTATGACACTGGACGGAGTTCCCTATATCGGTCCTTACTCCGCGAATACACCCCATCTTTATGTGGCAGCCGGATTCAACAAGTGGGGGATGACCTCCGCTATGGTAGCCGCCATGATTCTCTCCGATCTTGTCGCGGAACACAAAAGCCCCTATGCGGAAATCTTTTCTCCGTCCCGGACCATACTCCGTCCGCAGCTTGCCATTAACGGATTTGAGGCGGTGACCCATTTGCTGATCCCCGCCTCTCCTCGCTGCCCCCACATGGGCTGCGCACTCCAATGGAATTCTCATGAACACACCTGGGACTGTCCTTGTCACGGTTCTCGCTTTACAGCGGAAGGCCGCCTGATTGACAATCCTGCCACAGAAGATCTAAAGCTTTAATCCAATTCTGCCTTTCCGGTATACAACTCATAATAGCGGCCTTTTTGCGCCAAAAGCTCCTCATGGGTGCCTCGCTCAATGATGACGCCGTGTTCCAGGACCATGATCGCATTCGCGTTTCGCACAGTGGAAAGCCGATGGGCAATGACAAAGGTCGTCCGCGTCGCCATAAGAGCATCCATTCCTCGTTCGATCTGCTTTTCTGTTCTGGTATCCACAGAACTGGTCGCCTCATCCAATACCAGAATCGGCGCCTTGGATATGGCTGCCCTGGCGATATTTAAGAGCTGGCGTTGTCCTTGGCTCAAGTTCGCGCCGTCACCCTCGATCATCGTCTGGTATCCATCGGACAGACGTACGATAAAGTGATGGGCGCTGACCGACTTCGCCGCTTCGATAATCTCCTCATCTGTGGCATCCAGCCTTCCATACCGAATATTTTCCATTACGGTACCCGTAAACAGATGGGTATCCTGCAAAACCATCGCGATATGGCTGCGGATAAACTTACGCTTATAATCGTATAAATCATGACCATCTACCAGAATGGAGCCTTCCTGAATATCGTAGAACCGGCTCAACAGATTTGTGATCGTCGTCTTACCTGCACCGGTAGAGCCCACGAAGGCAATCTTCTGTCCCGACTTTGCGTATAGACTGATATCCTTCAGGATCTGCACATCCGGATCATAGCCAAAGTAAACGTGCTGCATCTGCACATGCCCCTTCAGCTCCGGCACTTCCAGCGCGTCCGGCGCATCGGCAGCCTCCGGCTCCTCATCCATGACCGCAAAAACACGTTCCGCGCCGGCCAATGCGGAGAAAATGGTGTTTACCTGCATAGAGATCTCATTGATAGGCCGGCTGAACTGCCTCGAATAATTGACAAAGACCGAAAAACCACCCACATCAAAGCCTTGTGTGACACAGAGAATACCGCCGATGCAGGCAGTGATCGCATAGGTGATCTGGCTCATGTTACCCAGAACCGGCCCCATCAGTCCGCCGAAGAACTGCGCTTTAATCTGCTTATCTCGCAAGTCTTTGTTGAGCAGGCCAAACTCTTCCTCACAGACATCTTCATGACAGAAGACCTTCACCACTTTCTGCCCCGTGATCGACTCCTCCACATATCCATTGACCGCACCCAGGGCCGCCTGCTGCGCTCTATAGAAGCGGCGGCTGCGAGAAGCAATCAGACCGCCGACACGCGCCACCAGCGGTACGAAAACGATCGTAATCAGTGTCAGCCAGAGATTCATGCTCATCATAAGAATGAGCGTACCGATCAGCGTGATAGACCCTGAGAAAAGCTGAATGACAGAGTTATTCATCATTTCCCCAATGGCATCCACATCATTCATGAAACGACTCATGAGTTCGCCATTGCTGTGTGTATCATAGTACCGCACCGGCAGATTCTGCAGCTTGCGAAACAGGTCATCCCGGATGTTCTTCAGGACGCTCTGCGACACCCAGATCATCAGGCGCTGCTGCGCGTAGCTGGCGATGACGCCTGCCAGATAGATGGCAGCCATATACCCCAGAGATAACGCCAGACTCCACAGGTCCGCATTATCCACCAGCCCATTGATAATCGGACGCAGCATATAGGAGCCGGCCAGAGTGGCTCCCGTAGAAATCAGAACACAGATAAAAGCGATCAGTACATGAAATTTATATGGATTCAGATATCTCAAAAGCCGCAGGATGGATCCCTGCGTATCCTTGGGCTTTCCACCTGCTCCGCGGTTCTTTCCGCCGCCAGGACCTCCACCGGGTCCCCTGCCGCCCTGCGGCACTTTCCCCAGAGATTGATATTTCTTCAAGAGTTCTTCTGTTGATCGTGCCATCAGGCGCTCACCTCCTTCTGTTTATCCTGCTGGGAATAATAAATCTCCTGATAGGCCTTATTGCTTTCCAGCAGTTCCTCATGCGTGCCCTGTCCGACAATACGTCCTTCATCGATTACAAGAATCCGATCCGCCTCAATGACCGAACTGATCCGCTGCGCAATGATGATTTTTGTCGTATCCTTGAGCGACGTGCGAAACGCTTCGCGAATCCGCGCCTCCGTCGCAGTATCCACCGCACTGGTGGAATCATCCAGAATCAGAATCTTCGGCTTTTTCAAGAGAGCCCGCGCGATACAAAGGCGTTGTTTCTGTCCGCCAGAGACATTGACACCACCCTGCCCTAGTTCGGTCTCATATCCGTCTGTAAACCCGGACACAAAATCATGGGCCTGCGCAGCCTGTGCGGCCTGCCGAATCTCTTCTTCACTGGCTTCCTCATCGCCCCAACGGAGATTTTCCTCAATCGAACCAGAAAACAGCACGTTTTCTGCAATACCATACCTACGCCCTGCCGGAGATTTTCCAGCGAGTAGTCCCGTACATCCACACCATCTACCAGAATCTGTCCTTCATCCACATCATATAGGCGGGGGATCAACTGCACCAGCGTACTCTTTCCGCTTCCGGTAGAGCCGATAATACCCAGAATCTCTCCCGGATATGCAGTAAAATCGATATCTTCCAGCACCCACTCCGCATGATCCTTGTAATAGCGGAAATTCACATGATGAAACTCCACCTTGCCTTCCACTACCTTTTTATCCTTCTGCGCCGCATTCTCATCCGTCAGATCCAATTTTTCATTCATGACTTCCTTGATACGCTTAGAAGAAGCCATCGCACGAGAACTCTGCAGGACAATCATCGCAACCATCATGAGCGAAGACAAGATCTGTACCACGTATGTGGTAAAAGAAATCAAATCGCCGATCAGCATGTCGCCGACCAAAACCTGCTGCCCACCAAACCAGACCACGGCCAATGTTGTGATATTCATGGCCAGCGTCATGATCGGCATCGTCATGACCATCATCTTCAGCGCCTGCAATGATTTTTCCCGCAGATCTTCGGTCTTATCACAGAAACGTTTCTCCTCAAAATCCTCCCGCACAAACGATTTGATGACACGTACATTGGTCAAGTTTTCCTGAATGCCCGTATTGAGTGCGTCGATCTTTTTCTGCATCAGCATAAACCGTGGAAACGCCGTCTTCATGATGATGCCGATGATCACGATCAGAATCGGTGCGATCACGCCGATGATAACGGCCAGACTGGCGTTGATCTGCGTCGCCATGATAATCGCGCCGATCATCATGCCCGGTGCTCTGAGCATCATCACAAGGCTCATTCGTGTGATATTCTGCAGCTGCGTCACATCATTCGTCAGCCGGGTGACCAGCGATCCTGTGTGAAAATGGTCCAGATTTGCAAACGAAAAGCTCTGTACCTTCTTATATAGATCGGCTCGGAGATCCGAAGAAAAGCTGACCGAAGCCTTCGCTGCAAAATAATTGCCTCCTACGCCGCCGCCCATCATCATGAGTGCTACCAGTACCATAAGCCCGCCGGTCTGTAGTATGTAGGTGGTACTTTCTGCGGTAACACCGTAATTGATGATATTGGCCATCAATCGGGGCATCAGCACCTCTCCGACGACTTCCGTCAGCATCAGGATCGGTCCGATGATGAAAAATGGCAGATAGGGCTTGATATACCGAAAATAAAATCTCATTTCTCCTGCTCCTCCTGACATATACGCTTTAGGTTTTCTTCCAGTTTTTCATAAAATGACATCATCTGCTCCATATCGGACGCGCTCAGATTCTGATACATTTCCCGGATGGTCTGCTGAAAGATCTCATGACTGTTTTCGACCACTTGCCGTCCTTTCTCGGTCAGACTCACCTTATGAAAGCGGTTATCCTCCATATCCACCACCCGTTCCAGGTATCCGCCCTTCTCCAGCTTCTTCAGTGACGTCGCCACCGCGGAAGACGAAATCTTGAACCGTTCCGCAATCTGTATTTGAGATGACTGCGGATGGTCTGATAGATACATCAGAATCTGATGCTGCGCTCGATAGACGCCGGTTTTGTTCAGCCGCATTTCCATCGCTCGCCGATGAAGGCGGTGGAGCTCCCGGAACTTGATATCCAGCTCCATGATTTCCATGTGTGACCCTCCCATCCAATTGATAAATTAGTTGATAGTTAACATGTTCATTATAAACCCTGTCGAATGCCTCGTCAATATAAAACAGAAAAAAAAGCCGTGCATCTGATTCAGACACACAGCTTTTTTCTATTATACATTGAATCGGAACAGAACCACGTCCCCATCCTTCATCTCGTACTCTTTTCCTTCCGAGCGAACCAGTCCCTTTTCGCGAGCCGCGGCGTAACTGCCGCAGCGCATCAGATCCTCATAGGCTACTACTTCAGCACGGATGAAACCACGCTCAAAATCGGAATGAATCTTTCCCGCCGCCTGCGGTGCTAACGTCCCTTTCTTGATCGTCCAGGCGCGGCTCTCCGTAGGTCCTGCGGTCAGGTAGCTGATCAGACCCAGAAGATCGTAGCTGGCGGCAATCAGCCGATCCAATCCTGAGTGCGTAAGCCCCAGCTCCTCCAGGAACATCTGCTTCTCATCGTCATCCAGCGCGGCAATCTCCTCCTCAATCTTGGCGCAGACCACAAAGACCTGCTCCCCATGCTCCGCTGCGTATTCCCGCACCTTCTGCACCTGCGGATTGCTCTTTCCATCGTCCGCCAGATCGTCTTCCATCACATTAGCAGCGTAAATGACCGGCTTTGCGGTCAGCAGCTGGAAAGAATCCAGAATCGCCTGCTCCTCCGCATCCAGCGAAAGCACCTTGGCACGCTGTCCATCTTCCAGCACCTTGCGCGCCTTCTCGATCACCGCAAGTTCCGCTTCCAAAGATTTATCTGCCTTGGCCGCTTTCGCAGTCTTGGCATAACGGCGCTCCAATGTCTCCAGATCCGCAAAAATCAGCTCCAGATTGATCGTATCAATATCCCGCATGGGATCCACGCTGCCATCCACATGGATAATGTCATCGTCCTCAAAACAGCGCACCACGTGCACAATGGCATCTACCTCCCGAATATGGGACAGAAACTGATTGCCCAGACCTTCGCCCTTGCTGGCGCCCCGCACCAGGCCTGCGATGTCCACAAACTCGATGGTGGCTGGCGTTGTCTTCTCTGACTGATACATCTCGGTCAACGCCTTCAGCCGCGGATCGGGCACTGCCACAATCCCCACGTTCGGTTCAATCGTACAGAAGGGATAATTGGCGGAGGCCGCGCCTGCCTTGGTCAGGCAGTTAAATAATGTACTTTTTCCTACATTGGGTAACCCCACAATTCCTAATTTCATAGACTTAAATTCCTCACATTCTGGTAAAATAGGCAAACTCAAAAAAAGTGTTTTCAAACCCTTGAAAATGTAGTATTATTGTATCATACTTTGAAGAAAATGCAAGTGCTTCTTCGAAGTAGGATTGATGTATATTTCGGAGGTAAAGAATGGGAAAATATTTTGGCACGGACGGTTTTCGCGGCGAGGCCAACAAAACTCTCACCGTCGAACATGCCTATCAGGTCGGCCGTTTTATCGGCTGGTACTACGGTAAAGACCATCCGGCGCGCATTGTAATCGGCAAGGATACCCGGCGCTCCAGCTATATGTTTGAATATGCTCTGGTCTCCGGTCTGACCGCGTCTGGCGCGAATGTATCTTTGCTGCATGTCACCACGACGCCCAGCGTCTCATATGTGGTACGTTCAGACAACTTCGATTGCGGTATCATGATCAGTGCAAGCCATAATCCCTATTACGATAATGGGATCAAGCTGATCAATGCAAATGGCGAAAAGATGGATGAGGAGACGATTCTGGAGATTGAGGCATACCTGGATGGTCAGGGGCCCGATATTCCGTTAGCTACACGGGATCATATTGGCTACACCGAGGATTATTCCGCGGGACGTAATCGCTACATCGCCTATCTGATCTCCCTGGCAACCCGTTCCTATCGTGGAATGCGAGTCGGCCTGGATTGCGCGAACGGCAGTGTCTGGATGATCGCCAAAAGTGTATTTGATGCGCTAGGCGCAAAAACCTACGTGATTCACGACAAGCCGAATGGACTGAATATCAATGAAAATTGCGGTTCTACGCATATCCAGTCTCTACAGGAGTTAGTGAAAGCCGAACATCTGGATGTGGGGTTTGCCTTTGATGGAGATGCGGATCGCTGTCTGGCCGTCGATGAAAACGGCAATGTGGTCAATGGCGACGGGATCCTCTATCTATACGGCAAATACCTAAAGGAGCGTCATAAGCTCCTGAATAATACCGTGGTCACCACTGTCATGTCCAATCTGGGTCTGTATAAGGCTTTCGATCGCGAAGGCATTCAGTATGAAAAAACCGCTGTTGGGGATAAATATGTCTATGAGTGCATGCAGCAAAATGGGCATCGCATTGGCGGAGAACAATCCGGCCATATCATCTTCAGCAAGTACGCGACCACAGGCGATGGCCTCTTGACCGCGATCAAGGTGATGGAAGTCATCCTGGAACGTAAGACCACGCTGAGCCGTCTTGTCGCTTCTCTGGAAATCTATCCGCAGGTACTCAAGAATGTGCCTGTATCCGATAAAGAAGTCGTCATGCAGGATGCGGATGTCCTGTCTGCCGCGCAGGCTGTCGAAGCGCAGCTGGGAGAAGACGGACGCATTTTGCTGCGTCCCAGCGGTACGGAGCCGCTCATCCGTATTATGGTAGAAGCCAAAAAACGGGCTCTCTGTGAGCAGTGTGTCGATCAGGTCTACCAAGTCATCCAAAAGAAGGGATACGTGACCGTGCGTTAAGCCTTGTCCGTTTTCCATATAAATCACTGTAAAGGGGAAATGAACATGAGAGGTGTTGAAACCAGAATCCAGGAGATTCGCCGAATGATCTTCACATCCGTAGCCAAGATGGCTTACGACTCCGAGGGAAAGCCCGTCGACAAACAGATCGAAGAGCTTCCTTATAAGATTATTCCTGGGGAAGTCGGCAATTTTCGTAATGACGTATTCTTAGAGAGGGCTATTGTTGGCGAGCGTCTGCGTCTGGCGATGGGCCTGCCCTGCCGCGGAGCTGGAGAGCATTCTCCTATCTCGGACAATATCGAGGCAGCCGATCAGCCGGAGACCTACTATACGCCGCCTCTGATCAACGTCATCAAATTCGCCTGTAATGGGTGCGTAGAAAAGCGTTACCTGGTGACCGAAGGATGTCAAGGCTGCCTTGCCCATCCCTGTGTAGAGGTCTGTCCAAAGGGTGCCATCACGCTGGATCGCTACAATGGCCGTTCTCACATTGATCCTGCAAAATGTATTCAGTGCGGCCGCTGTGCCGAAGTCTGCGGCTATAACGCCATCATCAAGCAGGAACGTCCCTGTGCCATGGCCTGCGGCGTCGACGCCATTCACAGCGATGCCAATGGCAAGGCAGAGATCGATTACGATCGCTGCGTTTCCTGCGGTATGTGTCTGGTAAACTGTCCTTTTGGCGCTATTTCTGACAAGTCGCAGATCTTCCAGGTCATCCGCGCTATTCAGTCTGGCCAGAAAGTATACGCCGCCGTTGCACCCGCTTTTGTCGGACAGTTTGGTCCCAAAGTGACTCCCGGTAAGCTGCGTGCCGCCATGCGCGAACTTGGCTTTACCGATGTTTTTGAGGTTGCCGTCGGCGCGGATCTGTGTACTGCGCAGGAGGCTGAGGACTTCGTCCGCGAAGTGCCGGAGGAACTGCCGTTTATGGGAACCTCCTGCTGTCCGGCCTGGTCTTCTATGGCCAAAAAACTCTTCCCGGATCATGCGCAGTGTATCTCCATGGCCCTGACGCCGATGACCTTGACAGCTCGTCTCATCAAACATCAGCATCCCGAGGCCAAGGTCGTCTTCATCGGCCCCTGCGCTGCTAAGAAGCTGGAGGCTCGTCGCCGCAGCGTTCGAAGCGAGGTCGATTTTGTCCTGACCTTCGAAGAAATGGCCGGCATCTTTGCTGCCAAAGATATCGATCTGGGACAGCTGGAGGAAGATCCGAACGGCGTCAACAACGCCTCTTCCGACGGTCGTGATTTCGCCGTATCCGGCGGTGTCGCCCAAGCCGTAGTCAATGTCATCAAGGAACGTTACCCTGACCGCGAGGTGAAGGTCGCCAACGCCGAAGGTCTGCGTGACTGCCGCAAGATGATGGCTGCCGCCGTCGCCGGCAAATATCCCGGATATCTGCTGGAAGGTATGGCCTGTCCTGGCGGCTGTGTCGCAGGCGCCGGCACCATGCAGCCCATCAAAAAATCTCAGGCTGCCGTCCATCTGTACGCTAAGCGTGCCGATCACAAGATTGCCAGCGAGACGGAATACGTTAAGGAGCTGGACAAGCTGATCGACTAAAGTAAATCCATAAAACGGAAGTCCTGTTCATACGCAGGCTTCCGTTTTTTATGCCCAGGTGTTATACGCTGCCCTGCGATTTCTTGCGTATAAAGCGATTTCTAAAGGAACTGGAATTATATGCCATGCTGCGATTTGCGTATAATTCAATTCTCAAAGGAACTAGATGTGCAATGAACTGCTTAAAAATGCATTTCGTTTCCATTTTGGCGGCATTTGCAGAAGAAATATATACGCTGTCTTGCAATTTTCCGCGCCGAAAAAGGAGGATTGCGTATAAAGCGATTTTTAAAGGAACTGGATTTATACGCCATGCTGCAATTTGCGTATAATTCAAATCTCAAAGGAACTAGATGTGCAATGAACTGCTTAAAAATGCATTTCGTTTCCATTTTTGCGACATCTGCAGAAGTTTTTATACGCTGCGTCGCGATTCCCGCTCACTCGAATTTTTATTTTGCGTATAATTCCGTTTCCAAAGGAACTAGATGTGCAATGAACTGCTTAAAAATGCATTTCGTTTCCATTTTTGCGGCATCTACAGAAGTCTTTATACGCTGCCTTGTGATTCTGCCCCCTGCTTTTTCAATCTGCGTATAAAAATAGTTCTCAGGAGAACGAGGCAATCTAAAATTATACGCTGCGCCGTGATTCCCGCTCACTCGAATTTTTATTTTGCGTATAATTCCGTTTCCAAAGGAACTAGATGTGCGATGAACTGCTTAAAAATGCATTTCGTTTCCATTTTTGCGGCATCTACAGAAGTTTTTATACGCTGCGTCGCGATTCCCGCTCACTCGAATTTTCATTTTGCGTATAATTCCGTTTCTAAGGGAACTAAAGCTGCAACGAACTGTTAAAAAAAGCATTTCGTTTCCATTTTGGCGGCATCTACAGAAGCCTTTATACGCTGCGTCGCGATTCTCGCCCCGCGCTTTTTCAATCTGCGCATAAAAATAGTTCTCAAAAGAACGAGGCAATCTAAAATTATACGCTGCGCTGTGATTCTCGCTCACTCAAATTTTCCTTTTGCGTATAATTCCGTTACTAAAGGAACCAAAACTGCAACGAACTGCTTAAAAATGCATTTCGTTTCCATTTTTGCGACATCTTCAGAAGTTTTTATACGCTGTGCCGTGATTCTCGCTCACTCAAATTTTCCTTTTACGTATAATTCCATTACTAAAGGAACTAAAGATGCAACGAACTGCTAAAAAAAGCATTTCGTTTCCATTTTTGCGGCATCCGCAAAAGAAATATATACGCTGTCTTGCAATTTCCCGCACCTAGAATTACGATTTGCGTGCAACTAGTTCCCAAGAGAACGAAGCAGCCCGGAATTCTACTCTGCGCCGCAATTCTCGCTCGCTTGAGTTTTTCCTTTTGCGTATAACGCCCAATTCATTCCGGATCCTATCGAATTATATGCATTCAAAAGGGACTTGGAGAGACGCTCTTTCTCGGATGGCATGTGTGCTTGCCGTCAGAACAGCATGTCTTTTTCACAAGTCCCTTTACCTATTACGTATAGAGTTTCGCCAGGCCGCCTTCGGCTGTCTCGCGATATCTGCGGGACAGATCGCGGCCGGTTTCGTACATGGTCTTCACGACCAGGTCGAAGGAGATTTTACGAGTACCGGACAGGAAATTCGCCAAGCTGAGGGCGTTGATCGCACGCATGGCTGCGACCGCATTGCGCTCGATGCAGGGGATCTGCACCAGACCGCAGATGGGATCACAGGTCAGTCCCAGGTGATGCTCCATGGCGACTTCTGCCGCATATTCGATCTGATCGATACCCATGCCAAATAGCTCCGCCAATGCGGCCGCTGCCATGGAACAGGCTGTTCCCACTTCCGCCTGGCAGCCGCACTCTGCTCCGCTGATCGACGCGTTCGTCTTGACCAGGTTGCCGATCAGGCCTGCCACCGCTAACGCTCTGAGAACCTGCTTGTCCGAGAAGCCCTTTTTCTCCTGCGTATATTTCAATACAGAAGGCAGCACGCTGCAGGCTCCGCAGGTCGGCGCCGTCACGATGGTGCCGCAGCTGGCATTCTGCTCGCTGATCGCAAACGCATAGGCACAGACGATGCGGTTTTCTCGCGTCTCTGGACTCTCATCAATATGGCTCTGCTGATACAGATATTGCGCCTTTCGCTCCACGCCCAGGCCGCCCGGAAGAATGCCCGTCGTAGATAAGCCTTCTATGATGGCCTGCTGCATGGTCTTCCACACATCCCACAGATGGCTCCAGATCTCCGTGCCCTCAATCTGTTCCACATAATCGCTCAGCCGAATCATATGGCTCTTGCAGTATAGCGCAATCTCAGTAAACGTCCGTGCCTGATAAATATCCGGCGCATCCTTCTGCGGATGCCCCTCAATCTGAATATCGCCGCCTCCCACAGACAGCACTCTTTCCCGCCCCAGTTCACGGTCTCCTTTATAGGCGAAGAGATCCAGCGTATTGGGATGAGGCAGCTCAAAATCCGTATTTTCACAGAAACAGATCTCCACCGGAAAAGGCTCCAACGCCTTTCGGATGCCCTCGTCCGTCATATGTCCCTTTCCCGTCTTCGCTAAAGAACCATACAGTAATACCCGAAAAGAATCCGCCCCAGGATACATTTCCCGCATCCATCTGGCGGCTCGTTCCGGCCCCATCGTGTGAGAACTGGAAGGCCCCTTGCCTATCTTATATATCTCGCGTATTGATTTCATTCTGCCTTTTCCTGGGCCTCCTGCATTGCTTCTTCCACAATCTTGTGTGCTTCTTTATTCTCTTTTTCTTTTTCAAATCCATTCTTCAGGCGTTCCAGCACATCCGGGATCATATCCATCACCTTGGTGACGGTATCCTGGTTCTTGACACTCACCATACGTATGGTACCGTTTTGGACCACCAGAATCGCGCTGGGACTCATCTTCGCCCCCACGCCCCCCATCGCGCTGGCCAGCCCATTCTTATCATAATGCTTGTCCCGCGCTCCTGCGCCCGCGCCAAAGCTGACATCCACCAGCGGAAGCAAGATCGTATCCCCCATGTGAATCGCTTCTCCCACCACTGATTTTGTCGTGATAAATCCTTCTAACTGCGACAACAGATCCTTCAGTTCTTCCTTCGCTTTCATTGACTTTCCTTTCTTCTCCTTTTAGTTCGCTCTATTCTTCACCTTTCGAAGCACGAGCAAGAGCAGCTCTCTTACATAGCGATTTGCCAATAGGCCGAGGCCTAACCATAGGATGTACAAAATCCGTATTTGAAATTCCAACTTTCCGCTGGCTTCCAGGCACGCCTCTTCAAAATCAGGCTCCAACTCGATATGACACCCGGAACTATTCAGAAACTGTCCTATCATAGAAGCGCCCCCCATCGTCAGCCCCGTATACGCTGGATCCTGCCATCCGAAACGCAGATGGATATGACTCCTGCGAAGCCGCATAGAATGCAGAAGCTTTCCTCCAGCCTTTCGGAACGCATGCCAGATCTGCGGTTTATAAGGATACGCTTGGAACTGCATCCACACCGATTCCACCCGTGCCAGTTTGGCTCCCAGACGCTCCCAAAAATTGGGGCCGATCGGCCGAATCGGACGCAGACCTTTTTTGACCCACTCCGGTATTTCCTCTGCTTCTGGCGCTTCTTCCCGTGGTTTCTCCGGTTCCGGCTGCGGAAGAATCTCTTCCACCGTCTGCTTCACTTTCTCTTCTGCCTGGCTCTTTTCGGTTTCCATACGGCTCACCACTTCTTCTTCCGTAAAGATCCCGTCGTCCGGCTCCTCCTCGGGCGAACGTGCTGCCTCTTCCACGGGTGCTTCCGATCCCGCCAGACGCTTGCCCGCCAACGTCAGCCGCCAGGCTAACGCATTATCTTTGAAATAGGCGCTCACTCTGAGGAGACGGAAGAAATAGGTGATCTCCCCCTCGCCCTCCCGAACATCCGGGCCCACTTGCCCCTGCGCCTGCACTCGAATGGGGATCGCCAGAATCAGCAAAATCAGCAGGATGATCCCCAGTAAAATGCCCAGGATCCACAAAAGCACCGTTCCGATAAAGAGCAGGATCGAGCCCAGCACGCCCAGCACTGCCTCCATGGCATTCTTCCTTTCTATTTAATGTCCCCGCTTCTTGCGAAGCCGGTTTGTCAGGAGGCCTATCATCAAAAGCACAATCCAGGCGATACCGAAGTACAGAATGGTCCTGAGCGCTACATCGTACGAGAAGGATTCCGGCACGATATTCATCAATAGATCCGTCCGATAATCCAGCTGCCATAGATCGTTGTTGAAAAAGATCTGATGAAACAGCGTAAACGTCGTATCGAAATCGATCAGAATCGCCAAACCCACGGCAGCCACCAGCGCTACAAAAACACCGGAGGCGATCAGAAACGCGCGAAAGAATACACCGCCCTGTTTTTTCACCACACACAGCACGATAAGAAGCAGGCACAGGATAGCCCCTACATTTCGCAGCCAAAATCCACCGCGAAACAGTGCCTCCACATCCACCATATGAAGAATCTCTCTTTCATTGAAAGCCTTCATCGTCTCTCCGTTCCTGACCACCGTGATGTCCAGATCGTCCCGTTCATCTTCCAGGTACTTGAGCACTTCATCATACAGCTCCATCAGGCTCTCCTGATCCATACCGATTCTCTCCGCCACTCCAAACTTCTGCATCTCGCTGTCAATGAAGCCCCGGTCGAATACGGTACACTGAAAGGCTGTCAGAAGCATCACCAGAAGGAGAAGAAACATCGCCGCTATGGACGCTGCATATGACCATGCTGGATATTTTTTCATAAATACAACTCCTGTATATCTTTCTTCAAATCTTGCAACTCGGGATCGATGGCGAGCGCCTGCAGGATCACTTCTTGCACAAATTCCAGTGCCGCCTGCCGGCTCGCCGCTTTGAGAAGCACATGATATCCGTCGTCGATGCGGCATGCCTCCTCATAATCCTCTTCCGAGAAAATCTCCATAGAGCCATGATGGCCTGGATGCGTACATACATAATACGTCATTACAGTTCCTTATGACAATAGACGCAGATCTTGGCATCCGGCGGATTTCCAGCCTTACAATGCGGACAGAACTTCATCATAGGGTACCCGTCCTCATCCTTCTCATATCCTGTAAAAGGAGCCTCCTGAGGCTGCGGATGTGCCGTGTTCGTGTTGTGCGCCCGCGGATGCTCCTCTTCCTCCGAAACCTTTTTGCCTTTCTTTTTTCCTTCTAAATCTTCCAGCCGTTTCTTGCAGCGGTCAATCCGGTTGCAGGAAGCCTGTACGATCTGATCGTCCCGATTCAGAACACCCTTTTCAATCTGATAGATGATCTGACCCAGCACCTGATACTCCTGATCCAGGTCCCCCTGTACTTTCTTGATTTCAATCTCCAGCTTCACCAAGTCCACCGTCTCCAGCGTCTTGTTCTTCGCAATATTCGCTGTGGCCACTGTGCGATCTGCCACCTTTGCCGCAGTCTTCTTCGCGTCCTTCATCAATTTATCGAAAAAGTCAGCCATACTCATCATCCTTTCTCAGGGAATTTATTCTTATTATAACCCGATATAAGAAGGAGTTCAACTGTTTTTTGCAGATTTCCGCCCGAAGAAGGGGCTGCCACCGCGTGACAGCCCCTTTCCGATTATGAGACGCTCTCCATGGCCTTCTCTGCCAAGGAAGTATTGGCAATGGCCTCATAGGCTAGCTCTCCCTCGTATTCTCCACCTTCTCTCAGAATATCCTCGATCAAGCGCAGCGATTCCTCACTGAAGACTGGATCTGTCTTCCAGGTATCCTGCTTCTGATATCGTTCAATAATCTTGGTCAGTGTCTCCACGGAAGTTTCCTCAAACTGTGGATGGATCACTTCCGCCACTTCCTCACTCGTGTGTTCCTCTACCCATTTCTGCCCCTTATAGATCGCATTCGTGAATCCCTGCATCAGATCCTCTTTTTCTTCCAGAATTGATTCCGTGGTCATGTAAACGGTATAGGGTACATAACCGGAATCTACGCCCAGCGATGCCACGACGTATCCATTATCGCCCTCTTCCAGTGTGGTCGCTCCCGGCTCAAACTCTGTAGTGTAGGCTCCTGTTCCCGCCACAAATGCGCTGGCAGTCGCCGACAGATCCAGATTCGTGATGATCGTCAGATCCTTCTCCGGATCCAATCCATTCTTTTTCAAAACGTATTCCAACACCAGTTCTGGCATGCCACCCTCCCTGCCGCCAATGATGGTCTGCCCCGCCAGATCCGTCCACTGAAAGTCGGGTTCCGGCGTACGCCCCACCAGGAAATTGCCTGCGCGCTGGGTCAGCTGCGCGAACACGATAGGCACATCCTCCCGGCCCTCTGCATGCACATAGATGGCTGCCTCCGTACCGCAGAGCGCCACATCCGCATTGCCGGAAATGACAGCCGTCATACACTTATCTGCGCCATTTCCCACATCCACCTCCAGGTCAATCCCTTCCTCTTCAAAGAAACCCAACTCCATCGCCACGTACTGGGGCGCGTAGAACACAGAATGCACCACTTCGCTCAATACCAGCTTCCGCAGCCCTTCCTCCGTCTGTGTTTGCGTACAACCTGCCAATCCTATGAGCAGTACCACGCACAATAACGCCGCTATTCTTTTCATTGCCATCCTCCTGGAATGATTACAACATTAGCATATGCGAAAGGATGGACTGCGGTGCGTATTCTATTGTTTAGGAATTCGTTTCCATTGCGGTGTCAAGAAGAAAATCAGCATTCCCACCATGCCACAGAAGAAACTGATGGGATAACAAGCCATGATATAGGTTCCTCCAATCCACTGTCCGATCAGGTACGCCACAGGAATCCGTATCACCCAGAGCATCAGGATATTTACTATCGTAGGATATCTCACTTCCCCCAGTCCATTGGCAAAGCTCAGCATGGCGCTGAAAGCGGCGAAAAACCAGGTAAACGGCATGACGATCTGAATATACCTTGTCGCCATAGCCAGTACATCGTTCTCCTGCGTAAACAGGTACAGAACTGGCTGACAAAAGATTGTAAGCAAAAGTCCCGCCACCGCTGTGAACAGCGCCGAAAAAAATGGGATCTGCTTAGCCCCCTGATGTAGCCTGCGATACGCTTTAGCGCCCATGTTCTGTCCTGCAAACGTGGTAGCCGCCGAGGAGAAAGAATTAATCGCTACATTGGCCATGCCCGTCAATCGACTGCCTACCGAACAGGCGGCAATGAAAACGGCTCCCTGTGTATTGATCAGGGTTTGCAGCAAAATATGTCCGATAGAATAGATCGAATTGTTTAATCCCAGCGGCAAGCCGATCTTCAGGATTTGCCCCATCATACTCTTGTCCAAATGCTTGGGCAGCCAGGTAAACGCCAGTTCTGGATACATTTTCTTGATATAGAAAATACTGAAAAACCAGGAACAGAACATGGCGATGGATGTCGCAAGCGCCGCGCCCGCTACATCCATGTGGAACCCTGCCACAAACAGAAGATCTAATACCACGTTGACGATACAAGAAATCAGGAGAAAAAACAGCGAGGCCCTGCTGTTCCCCAGCCCCCGTAGGATACCGGCGTTCATGTTATACCCCATGTTGCCCAGGGTTCCCAGAAAAATGATATTCAGATACGACATACAGTAATCCCACACATCCTCTGGCACCGCCATGAGTCCCAGAATCAGTGGACTCAGCAACACGCCCAGAACGGATAGGGGAATCGCACAGATATACAGAAAAGAAATTGACGTGGAAACCGCCTTCTGTGTCATTGCCAAGTTCCCACTTCCCGTAAACTGTGCCACCAGGATCGATACTCCGGTCCCCATCCCCATGAAAATACACAGGAGAAGTTCTACCGGCTGTCCACTTGTCCCCACTGCCGCCAGAGACTGCGTCCCGCAGAAGTTTCCGATCACCAGCGTATCCACCGTATTATACAGTTGCTGCAGAATATTGCCTGCGCAGATCGGTAGCGCAAACAACACGATTCTCTTCATAATCGGGCCTTGTGTCATGTCCATATTTCTTGCCATCATTCGCTTCCTCTTTCTTACTTAATGGTTCGGTTCTGACTCCATCCCATCTGTGAACTGCTGCGGTTATAGATCGGTTCTGCCACGGCCGCTTCCCGTCGCTGGTGTAGCGCGATCAGCTTTAACAGCGCCAATGGTTCTATGGCATCCAGCCAAAGGCTGTCATTCTTCTCCCAGGACCGCATTACCATGTTCTGGATAGATTCCCCCCAAGCATCGACTAGCGGCAGATACGCTGCGTTCTGTTCCGCCAGAAGCGTAAGTGCCAACAGAATCCCCGGGTCGGTGCCCGGCGTTTGAATCTCAAGATCCTGTTCCCAGGCATGTACAATCTTCCACAGTTCCGCGTCCTCCGTCAGAAGTGCCATCTCCACATAGGCCAGGAAATAATCCCCCGCCAGCGGATGTTGTTCCAAAACCCGACCCTTAGGGCCATAATAACCGGGGCGAGGCAATATATATCCCGTCAGATCCGTCCCATCCGATAACATAGGCCGCAGTCCCTGGGTCTCATGATCATACCCGTACTGATAAAATGCCTTCATATCTTCCACCGTCTGCTCTCGCATCTGCCGTTCCTTAGGCGTATTCTGCCTAAAAGCCGCCGCAATAATCTGCGGATTGAGCGCATAAATAGAAATCTCCTGACTCTTGAGCAGTACATTGGCTTCCAGAGCAATCTCTCCGAATTCCGGTCCCAGCTGCCGCTTCGCCCTGTCCCCATAGAAGGAAAGCGTAATCGTATCGTCCTCCGTCTCCATTCGTTTCATAGCCTGAGAGAACTGGTACGGGCCCAGCTTGGTCTTTGGATTCCTGCACTTCATATACATGTCATGCAAATGACCAGCCCAGGTCAATGCTCCCATGTCTCCCGTAGCCTCTCGAAGTTTTCCTGCCGCATACATCAGATCATTGCCCGTATTCCGGAAGGATAGGCCCTTGCGCGGAGCAAAGGGCTCAGGATCTCCAAAGGGCCGTTCCCAGATGCCTTCCACCCCGTAAGGCTTTTCCATACTGTGACGCCCCATCTCAAAGTTCTCAAAATCATAGACATGGGCGTTCCAGAAGGATTTGATGTATAATTCTGCCTTCTTCGGATCTGCCCGAAATATCAGCTCGTAATATGGATAATCGTTTTTCAGTTCATGAACCAGCTCCTTCTCGCCGCGATCCTTCAGCGTCACCAGGTCCAGGTAGCGATGTCCGCCCCAGCGTAGGAGCCCGCCTCCCATCGGATGATCCAGCATGTACTTCATCACCGCGACCGCGCGTTCTTCGTACTTCGGATCCCCACTCAGCGCCGATAGGCCGCACAAAAAGCGCAGGAAATTCTGTTGATGCGCCGCATTAGAGATAATATGCCCATCCTCCTCTCGCCAAGGCTCCTTGGACGCGTTGTCGATACGGTCTGCCAAAAGTGGTGAGCCGCTCTCTGGATACGACGCCGCCGAAATCATCTGATCGGCGTAGGTTTTCAGTGTCGATAACTGCACAGTAATCCCCCCATGTTTTTTTCTTAACTATAGCACGATCTTTACGAAGTCGCAAGCATGACCTTACATTTCAGTAAGATTTGTTGCATTTATCGACGGTTCTTGCTACAATACTAAGGAAAGGGAGGGACGGTCATGAATGTCATCTATATTATTGAAGATAATGAGAATATCCGCTGGGAATTACGGGATTTCCTACAGAAGAACGGCTATGAAACGGTCTGTCCGGCGGATCCGGAGGAATTAGAAGCGCTGCTCGCCAAGAAACCTGCGGATTTGATCCTGCTGGACATTCGTCTTGGCGGTGTGAGAGACGGATTCGAACTCTGTCGCAGCATCCGCCGTACCTATCAGATGCCCATTATCTTCATCACAGGACTCGATCGGGAGGAAGATGAACTGCGAGGACTTTCCGTAGGTGGAGACGATTTTATTCGTAAACCATACAGTCTGCCCGTACTCCTGATGCGGGTACGACGCGTTCTGGAGCGCGCGCAGAGCCCTTCCGAAACCCTTTTCCATGGGGATGTGACGCTGCATATTGTCCGCAGCCAGCTGCAATATGGTACGCAGACACTGGATCTTTCCGGCAATGAGCTGCGGATTCTATACTATCTCTGGATCCATTATCCTCATCTGGTCAGCCGGGATGAACTCATTGAATATCTGTGGGAAAACAAACTCTACGTGGACGAAAATATCCTGAGCGTGAATCTGTCCCGTATGCGCAAACGATTTGCCAGCATGGGCCTTCCTGGACTGATCCATACAGTACACCGCCAGGGATACTGCCTCGTGCCGCCATTCTGGCCGTTCGTCAAATCAGCGATACGCTGCAGCATCGGTATCGGTATCAGATCCTCTCTCACTTAGGATTCTCTGAGAAACGCACCGATCGCTATCTGCGGCATCAGTTGTTCGTCTATTTTGGTGTGCCACTGCTGCTTCCACTGCCTTTGAGCGTCTTTACATCGCTGTGTCTGCACGATCTTATGCGTCCTTATGTGGCTGATACCCAGGTATTTCTATACGCCTGCCTCTCTATCGGTATTTTTCTTTTGATTTATAGCATCTACCTGGCAGCGACTTATATCGGCTGCCGAAAAAATATACAGGAGGGCTGGCATCCTTTGGACTGACCTGCACACTTTGTGCCTCTTTGTAATATCCTATAGTATTCCATTCGTACAAGGAGGCACTGCCGTGGCTAGCTTACTTTCTGTTCACGATTTGTGTTACACCTATCATACGCGGGAGGCGGATACTCCGGCCCTCACGCGGGTCAGCTTCCGCGTAGAGCCGGGGGAATTTGTCAGTATTGTAGGACCCTCCGGCTGCGGCAAGTCCACGCTTCTATCCATCATCGCGGGATTAATCACCCCCGAATCCGGAACCATCTCACTGGGTACGGATGCGCCGCATCCCATCGGGTATATGTTCCAGCGAGATCAGCTTCTGGAATGGCGCACGATCCTGGCAAATGCCTGTCTCGGACTGGAAATCCGAAAAGAACTGACCGCGCAGACGAAGGACTATGTGAAACAGCTCTTGACACAATATGGTCTGGGAGACTTTCTTTCCCACCGGCCCTCTCAGCTTTCTGGCGGTATGCGGCAGCGGGCAGCGCTGGTGAGAACACTGGCGCTCAAACCAGAACTCCTGCTTCTGGACGAACCCTTCTCCGCCTTGGATTATCAGACGCGTTTATCTGTTTCCGACGAGATCTGGCGAATCCTCCGTCAGACCGGCAAGACGGCTGTTCTGGTCACTCACGATATTTCCGAAGCCATCAGCCTGGGGGATCGCGTCCTCGTGCTGTCGGCTCGTCCCGGCCGAATCCTGCAGGATCTGCCGATGGACTTTGGTGCTGACCGCACCCCGCTGTCCGTGCGAAGTCTGCCTGCCTTTCAGACTTATTTCCAGGAGATTTGGCAGGCGATGACACAGGAAGGAGGCGAAAATCATGCATGATCTCACGCCCCGTGCCCGGTACTTGCGTACTGTCCGCCGCCGCATGCGCCTGGTCACTTTCGGCCGCGTGGCTGTTCTGATCCTCTTTCTGCTGGCATGGGAAATCTCGGCTCGTATCGGTCTATTAGATACCTTTATTTTCTCCTCCCCTTCCGCATTATGGACGACCTTACTGGACATGATCGGGGACGGTTCCATCTTCCTGCATACGGGCATTACCCTCTATGAGACCCTGGTCAGTTTCCTGATCAGCACGCTGCTGGGTCTTGCCATTGCCGTGCTCCTATGGTGGTGTCCGCTGAGCCGTGAAATCAGCGAACCCTACTGGATCGCGCTCAACAGTCTGCCTAAATCCGCGCTGGCTCCCATTCTCATCGTCTGGTTTGGCAATACGACCAAGTCCATTCTGATCACTTCGATTTCCCTCACGATAGTCACCACCATTCTAACCATGCTGAACGGTTTCCTATGTGTGGATCCGGATAAACTGGCACTGATTCGTTCCTTTGGCGGTAAAAAGAGGCATATCCTGACGAAGGTCCTGCTTCCGGCCAACATCCCCGTTCTGATGAATGTCCTCAAGGTGAATATCGGCCTTTGTCTGATCGGTGTGATCATCGGAGAATTTCTGGCTGCTAAGGCCGGTCTGGGCTATCTCATCATCTATGGAAGCCAAATCTTCCGCATGAACTGGGTGATTCTCAGTATCGTCATCCTCTGTGTCATGGCTGTGCTTCTGTATCTCCTGATCCAGTGGATCGGCAAACAATATGAAAAACATCGACAGTGATACAAAAACCTCCTCTCGGATATCCCGCATACCCGAAAGGAGGTTCCTGTATATTCTTTTTTAACTCAGATCTTCCTGTGGCACCGCAAAGAAGAACTCCACTTCTCCATCCGGAGAGATCCAGAGCCATTTCAAAAACTGTTCGTATTCATGGGCTTCTACTTCACGCATCTCATCCATTACGAGAAGACATCCGTGATCATCCCATCCATAATCACTGATACTCACTCGATATTCGCCCTTCTCCGCCGGAATACTCCCCTCCAGAACGACCTGCCCTGATGCATCCAGCAGCGTATACGTAGGATCCACGCCCTCGAAATGATAATAATACTTATACAGGATATACTTATCTTCTATTATGCTCAGCATGCTTGAAATTTCCGGTTCCGCAATCTGGAATTGTTCCGTCCATTCTCCCGTTTCATATGCATACTGTGATACACGGAACATTCCCTCGGCCTCATTTCTGCTCGATAGTGTAAAACCATCCGTGGATGCCTTGATATCCCGCATACGCCACGCCGGATTTTCCTCCTCGCTCAGTGTTTCCACTGTTCCATCCGCCAAATCGAAATGGTAGAATCCATTCTTGGTTATGGTCGGGCCTTCTTTGTCTTCCAGTAAGAGGAACATCTCATTCGCATGGAAAACCCATTCAGACGAAAGGATGCCTCCTGTAGATTCCTGATGAAACAGGTCTGTCTTGCTTTCCTCATCACCCAGAACATACCGCTGTATCGTCAGGATATTCTTGGTCTGCGCTCCTGCGATCTGATCGTCCCTTCTCAGTACATAGGCATACCCTCTATGAAGAGCCAGCCGAATGTCTCCATTTCCTGTTTCGACTTTCATCACCTGTTCCTTCTCGGTCCCATCCGGCTTCATCCGGTACAGTGTTCCTGCCTCGCCAATATAATAGAGCATCCCATCGTATGCCTGCAGTGTACCTCCATAATATCCGCTCGGGCTGGCAAGATCTCCTATATACGCATTACAATCCTTGGTATCATGCGTACATTCCGGCTTCGCACACAGCTTGCCTCCTGTTCCCTCTTCTATTTCATAGAAATAGAAATATGTTGAAGGATAGCTGGAAAAATAATATGTATCTCCGATTCGACATACTCCTGTCGCTGTGTCTGGCTGATATTGCATCTGCACATCATAGTCTGCCAGATATTCCTGCGTACGAAATTCCTCCTGTAAGATCAGATCTTGCCCGTCTCCACATGCACTCACGAACAAGCAACACATACAGGCTGCGATTGCCCACCACATTTTTTTCATCCTTCCATCGCTCCTTTCTCTTTACGGAATGATCTCATTTCCTGTCTTCCAATCCAAGTGTTTATCTACCAACAGTTGTGATTCTCCACCATCGTAGGGGAATTTCCATAGATTATAATAGGTTCCCCCGTCACTTCCCAACACGTAATTCTTCTCTAACATGAATCCCTCATCATCACTATTCAACGGATACATGGTGATTTCCACAGGCACCAGCCACTCCTTCTCCACTTCTCCTTCCATGTTCAGTAAGCGTATCCGTCTCCCTTCCGGATTTGACTCAATTTCATACTCCAAAATCTTCTCCATGTTTCTCGAGAATACACCCATAAACCCCTCCGCATCGATTCGAAACAGTTCCTTTTCTTCCCCGGTTTCAAGATCCTGTTCTATCAATCGCATTTGAACAAACTCTTTTTCTAACAATGTGAGCTTTGTCTCCTGTGGATAAATATCTAAAATTGTCCACTCATAATTCAGCCTATAAATAATCTTCTCAAACAAACCTTGTTTTATATCATATAAGTAAATCGACCGTGTTATTTCCGTATCCGTCGGTAATTCCTCTATAATAACGTACGCATAGTCCCCTCGAAATCGCCACTCTACATCAAACAAATCCTCATACCTCTGATAAAACAGTTGT
>DBQQ01000020.1 GCA_002305315.1 Clostridiales bacterium UBA1390 | reverse complement strand
TTCCATACCTGCGTATATATCTTGTCTCGATGTATCACCCAGCTCCCGTTCACGCCGGACAGATCGTTGACCACTCTCACAGTCTCCCGATTCATCCCCTCCAGTTCCATTCGTGTCAACACACTGGCTCCCACCATAAAGTATAACTGACCTTCATATACCTGCAGATCTCCAACGCCGAGTACATAGGCATTACATCCATTCCCCTTATGTTCGCACTCCGGCCGGCCACATAGCTTTCCAAAGCTTTCATTGGCTTCATCATAGTAATAGATCCAGGAATTAACAGCTGATAACGTATAGTCTACTCCCTCATATGAACAAAACTGTCCTTTCGACATCACTGTCGACAAATCCACATCCTTTTCTGAGGTATCGAAATGGATCTTGGACAGATCCATTTCGATTTCCATCGGTCTTTCATCGGAGGATGCACAACCTGCACATATAAGCATGCATAAGAGGAACGCAATAGGTTTCTTCATGCTCCTCCCCCCCTTTGTATTTATACATAAATAGAAGTATATTTTACTTCTCCTGAGTCAATATAATAATGGCAATTTGCACTCTTCGCGCTTCCATTGCAGAGCTTCTTAAAGAAGCAGGAGTTCCATCCATAGGCGAAGATTTGCAATGTCTCATCTTTGTTGAATGCTGTATACGTTCCTGTTCCATTCATCAACGTATACACATCATTCGTGGAATCTCCTGTTTGCGCGGAGAAGGAGCTTGTGAACTCCTTGAAGCTTGCCCGCAGATAGCCTACGTAGTACGTAGACCCTCATCTCCCCTTGACAACGTTTACCCTAGCTGCTTATAAGTAACTCGGAATGGACAACCACAGATACCCAATGGCCACACCATCCACCTTGTAATATGTCCTGGCCTCAATAATCCGTGTTGTGTTCGTATAGCGACAGGATCCATAGCCGCTTCTCGACGCGCTGAAGATCTTATCCGCATCCAGTGCATAGTACACCGTCATACTCGTGTACATCTCTTCGCTGGAAACATAGGGGGCTGTCCCTATCCATGCCTGCAGATCATACTCATTGAGAGTCATGTTCGCGTTATAATACCCCAATGAGGTATATCCTGTCAGAGGATCCGTGGCGGCTCTTGTCTGTGCGTGGACTGCTCCCGTTGCCGTCACCAGCATCATAACCGCTAGGGCCATGATAAAAAGTCTTCTTGATTTTCTCATGTCAAGTCCCTCCTCTATATTTTTCCCCTTCTCTCCCTCTGTTATCACCAGGCGTCTAACTCCTTAGCCCATGGGTCGATACCTCCCATTCTGGCAGAATCTCCGGATGACTCTGCCCAATTCTGCATCCGCATATCACGATCTCATACGAATGCCTCCTTGTACAAGGATCATTTTCCCCTCTATAGTATAAGTTCCCTGAGCGGCTCATTTCGGGACAGAGTTTCCCCAAAAAATTCATCTTTTTTTTCGTTTTGCCACATTGCACAACTTCGCCTCTCCATTTTTATGCAATTTCCCAATCAAAAAGGGGCATGCCATGCCCCTCTCCTTATGCTCGAATGATGCTTGTCCATGTATTGCGGGAATCCCATACGCCATCTTTTGTCGCTCTCACATAGACAAGCGCCTGATAGTAATATCCAGACTGACCTGTAAATGTCACAGAAGAACTGTGACTCGACGTATTGGACGCAATCATATTCGGACTCGTGGATTCGTAGAACGTTTCTACAGGTAACAGTTGATCTGCCGAAGGCCCGCCGTATAATAAAATCCGCGTTGCTCCCACATCGTCCATCACAGAAGTAGCATACACCTCAAAAGCGATACGAACCTTTCCCCCGCCAACACTATAAAAGTTGATATTGTAGTCATCAATAAAGTCGCTCGACCGGGCGATCTGCGCCCTTTCTTCCGCCTGGACCTGTATCGGCAACATCGCTGCCAGCAATACCAAACACAATACCATCGCCGTACCTTTTCGTTTCATCCGAATTCTCCTTTCATTTTTCATAAACCGAACGGAGGATTTGTTTCATCTCCTCCTGAGTGACTGGACCGGAAATACTGCACTCGTAGTCCTCATAGATCCACACTGCTGTAATTCTATCAAGATTGTGCATGATATAATGCGTGATCTCCTCGTACACATACTCCTCGACCGGGCGCTCGTCTTTCTCATATACTCGAATACCATCTACAATATCTCTTCTGATCACGATAGACAGCAATTCCTCCTCAGAATTCCAGTATTCCACGTAATAAGAGACGAAAGCCTCATTGCGGTTGATCTTCGGCTCGGACCTTTTATATCCCTCAGGAAGCCATGTGGGCATCAGAAGATCCCACGCCTCCTCATCCGTCATGTCTCCCCATCGTCCCATGTATATCGTGGACTCCTCCGCCTTCAACTGGAACGCCTCATCCGTCCACTCCGCCACCTTTTTCACCGGGTCAATTCCACTGGCATAACAGGTCAGTAGCGCGCCTACGAGAAGCGCCGCCAGGAGCGCCACGAGAAGCCCCACACCATGCCGCCTTCTTCGTAGAAACGCTCTATTCCGTCTCTTTCTTGCAGAATCGAGATGCCTCACCCTCTGCTCCAGGTGCTGCCAGGCCTCCTCCGGAGTTGGCAGACCGGCGAAGTAGTTCGGATCCTTCTGCTCAATCCATCGTAGGATAAGTTCCGCCTCCTCTTCGGTGAGGCCTTCTGCATCGGTATGCGGATCGTCTCTCCACAAGATCTATTCCAGTTCTGCCACCGTCATATCCTCGTATCGGATATCATGCGCCATGCTACGAATCCTCCTCCCTTTTCCGTTCCTTCTCTATCCGCTCCCGTACAGCCTGCCTGGCCCTGGCAACTCGTTTCTTAGCGGCCTCGTAGGTACAATCCCACTCTTTGGCACAATCCATGATCGAATAACCATCTATGTACACTTTCTTGACAATCTGAAAATTCTTATCCTCTGATAAGCCCGGATACAGCATATCCATGTTTTCATCCATTCCCGCATCCCAGACTGCCATCTTTTCTTCGGTCACATACTCTTCCACGGAAACTCCTGTCTCTTCCTGCGTATACCGCTCCGTTGCTTCCTGCTCGTTTCTTTTTTTCCGATTCTTCTTCAGTACCAGATATTTCAGCGTCTTCCAGAGCCAACGCCGCCCCTCTTCGCTGAAAATGTCGATCTCTTTCTCCAAAGCAAGCACATAGGCATCCTGTACGATGACCTCCGCATCATCACTGTCTTTCAGATTGGCATAAGCATATCGTATATACAATTGATGTTTCTTCTTGAATTCATCGGCTGCCCTCACTCTACCGCTCCTCACATACACGTTCTATGGTTCTCTCATACTTATCTCCATCTTACATGACGATATCCACTTTGTCAAGATTACAACGAGAATATGCAACCTATATATATATATATATATATATATTCCCTGAGCGAGCTCTATAGGGACATGTTATTTGTAAATATTTTGTGAACAATCCAAAAAACCGCTTCTCGACGGTCTGATTGCCCGTCGAAAAGCGGTTTTCGCCTGTATTTTCTTATTCTCCAATCTGATTGCCCGTATACAGCTGATAGTATTTGCCTTTCTGTTCGATCAGCTGATCGTGGGTTCCTCTCTCGATGATATGTCCCTGCTCCAATACCATGATACAATCGGCATTTCGGACTGTCGAAAGCCTATGGGCGATCACGAAAGTGGTTCGTCCCTTCATCAGACGGTCCATACCATCCTGCACCAGCGTCTCGGTACGGGTATCAATCGAGGATGTGGCCTCGTCCAGAATCAGCGCAGGCGGGTCCGCCACCGCGGCTCTGGCAATGGACAAAAGCTGCCGCTGTCCCTGGCTCAGGTTCGCGCCATCTCCTGTCAGCATCGTCTGATACCCATCTGGCAGTCTGCGGATAAACCCATCGGCATTGGCCAGCTTGGCGGCCTGTATGCACTCCTCATCCGTAGCGTCCAACCGACCATAGCGGATATTATCCATGACTGTACCGGTAAACAGATGTGTATCCTGCAGTACCATGCCCAGAGAACGGCGCAGATCCTTCTTCTTAATCTTCTGGATATTGATGTTGTCATAACGAATCTTACCGTCCTGAATATCATAAAAACGATTGATCAGATTCGTAATCGTCGTCTTACCCGCGCCCGTACTGCCAACAAATGCAATCTTCTGCCCGGGCTTCGCATATAGATTGATATCATAGAGAATCGTCTTATCCGGATTATAGCCGAAAGTCACATCCTCGAAGACCACATCGCCTTCCTGTTTCACGTAGGTGACTGTCCCGTCCGCCTGATGCGGATGGCGCCATGCCCATACTCCGGTACGCTCCGGTGTCTCCGTCAGCGTACCATCGGGCATCACCTTCGCATTCACCAGTTCCACATAGCCATGATCTTCCTCAGATTCCTCGTCCATCATGTTGAAGATACGCTCTGCGCCCGCCATCGCCATGGCGATGCTGTTGAGCTGTTGGCTGATCTGTGTCACAGGCTGTGTGAAGTTCTTATTCAGAGACATGAAAGAAACCAGTGTACCCAATGTCAGCCCGGAATAACCGCCCAACGCCATGATCGCACCGATGACAGCACACAGGACATAGCTGATATTCCCCAGGTTGCCGTTGACAGGCATCAGGATATTCGCGAACTTATTCGCGTTATATGCACTCTGCCGCAGATCCTCGTTCAGGAACCGGAACTGCTCCAGGCTCTTTTCCTCGTGACAGAAGACCTTCACCACCTTCTGTCCTTCCATCATCTCCTCGATATAGCCATTGACCTTTCCCAATGCCTTCTGCTGCTTCAGGAAATAAGACCTGGACTTACCGCCCAGCTTGCCGGCCACATAGAGCATCACCAGAACCATCAGAACCGTGACAATCGTCAACGGAATATCCAGAAGTACCATGGTCACAAAGGTTGTCACCAGTGACACGGAAGAGTGAATCGTCTGCGGTATGCTCTGACTGATGAGCTGACGCAGTGTATCCACATCGTTCGTGTACACCGACATGATGTCGCCGTGCGCATGGGTATCAAAATACCGAATCGGCAGCGATTCCATCTGCGTGAACAGCTGTACACGCAGATTGCGCATCGTCCCCTGGCTGATATTGACCATGATTCGGTTATACGCGTAGGCACACACAATACCGATGCCGTAGATTAAGACCATACGTGCCAATGCCCAGGCAAGGGGCGTAAAATCCGGATTCGTCACCTGTGTCAGCGGTACAATATAGTCATCAATCAGACTCTGCGCAAACAGAGTTCCCTGTACCGTCGCCAGTGCAGATCCAATAATACAGAGAATCACAACGATAAAAGAAATAGGATACCCCTTCACCATATACTTGAGGACCCGAAGAATGGTGCCTTTATTTTTTCGTAACCCTTTCTGTGCCATCACGCATCCTCCTTTCCTTCCTGCTGATCAAAGTCGCCGCCGCCCTGTGTCTGCGTCTCGTAGATATCTCGATAGATTTCGTTATTTTGAAGCAACTGTTCATGGGTGCCGAATCCGCTGATGCGCCCCTCATCCAGAACCAGAATCCGGTCCGCATTCTGTACACTGGAGATTCGCTGCGCGATGATCAGTTTCGTCGTACCCGGAATCTTCTTCGCGAAAGACTCCCGGATCCGGGCATCCGTTGCCGTATCTACCGCGCTGGTGGAATCATCCATTAACTTGGGTATATCTCTCAAA
>DBQQ01000040.1 GCA_002305315.1 Clostridiales bacterium UBA1390 | reverse complement strand
GTCTACCCAATAAGTACGTCCCTGTGCGTACAACGGATAATTGTGCGTATATTGTATGCCCAGCAGGTCGAACAGGAGGGAAAGGATGATCTCGCTCTTGGAGTCGCGGGTAGTGCCGTCGAGGAACATGTTCTTTTCGATGTCCTTCCCGACGCCAAGATCCATGGCATACTGAAAGCAGGCAAGGGCATAGCGGACATCGCGGCGATCGTGGAAGGAAAGCTTCTTATATTGCGCTTTGAGCTCTTTCAGACGCGCCTTCAGCTTCTGGCGTTCTGAGTACAACTCAAGATAGTGCGCTTCTTGGGCGGCCTTGATTTTCGTCTGTTTTCGGCCTTTGCTGGTAGATTCCTGCTTATACAGATACACTTTCCCCGTCTTCTTATTCTTCTTGCGGGAGAGACAAAATTCGGGAATGGCATGGAGTTTGAGCAGCGTATGATAGAACGAAGAAATGATATATGCAATGCGAGATGAGAGTTTAGCCATAGGATCGCCCCTTTCATATATCTTATAATAACACAAGAATCACGGATTGTAAAGTGACAATCCATGGGGACGGATATTGCAAAAAGGTTTTCAACCTATCTTTTATACGACATATAAATGGCGATGTCGCTAATTGCGAAACATCTATCCGGTGGATGAACGAGTTGAATTAGATTTTCCAAGGGGGAGAAAATCAGCGTCCTGTTTCCAAACCGACGAAAAGGCCCGCTGCAAAATAGAAATTCTGCAATGGGCCCTTTTTGGCATTATTCAATATCTAACGGTGTCTTTTGGGTGGGAGCGGGAAAGACGGATTCTATTCTCTCCAAATCTTTCTTAGAAAGACGAAGTTCGGAAGCCAGGCTGTTTTGCCAGGTGTGCGTAGCATTGCCAGTTCTGGGGATAGCCACTGTATGCCCATCCCGAATCACGAAAGAAAGAAGAATTTGCGGAACTGTAGCCTGATGTTCTGCTGCGAGTTCTTCCAGCATAGGATGTGTAAGAAGATTGCGGGAAAGACGTCCACCTTGTGCCAGCGGACAGTATGCCATCAGTGTGACCTGGTGTTCTCGCATCCAAGGAAGAAGATCGTATTCAATACCTCGAGAAGCCATATGATAAAGAACTTGATTGACCATGCAATGAGATCCTCCTGGAATAGAAAAGAGCTCCTCCATATCCTTTTTATCAAAATTTGAAACGCCCCAACGGCGAATCTTCCCCTGCTGAATCAGTTCCTCCATGCATTCCACTGTTTCTTGCAGGGGGACACTGCCGCGCCAATGGAGCAAATATAGATCCAGATAATCTGTACCTAAACGTCGAAGGCTTTCATCACAGCTATGGAAAATATGGCGTCGATCTGCATTATGAGGATATACTTTAGAAACCAGAAAAAGATTTTGTCTTTTATAATGAGGTAAAATACCTCCAATGAGACGTTCTGCTTTGCCATCACCGTACATTTCTGCGGTGTCGAGCAACGTCATGCCGGATTCTATGCCAGTCCGCAGAGCGTTTCGTTCCGCTTCATACGTATGGATATGTTCCCCTAGATACCAGGTGCCTTGGCCTAATACCGGGATCGAAGTACCATCTTTCAGTGTACAATACATCATCTGAATCCCCTTCTTTCTTACTCAGTATTTTCCTTTTTATTATACTGGTTTTTCCAGAAAAAAGCAATGAAAGATTCAAAGAATGTTCATAAATTACACTTTATTTTGTTTACAATTTGAAAGTATGATAAAAACGGTATAAGTTTTTTTGATAATTAAAGTACACAGAAAGGATGATGAACATGGAAGCGAAAAACAGTAGCAATGAGTTCCTATCGATCATGAGGTTTGCACAGACTTTGGTGACAGAAAGCTTTACTCCCATCTGTAGGCAATATGGTATTTCCACACAGCAGATGAAAATCTTGTCTGCATTGTATCATAAAAAGAATCAGACGGTAGGAGAGCTGAGCCAATCTACGCAGATTCTGCGCAGTAATATCACCAGCGTATGCAAGAAGATGGAAAAGGATGGATACCTGGTGCGCAGCCGCAGTATGATGGATGAGAGAGTAGTCCGAGTAAGTTTAACAGATAAAGGTACGAAGATCATGGAAACGATCGGAGAGAAAATTGAAGAGTATTATGAGAACATCCTGAAGGGGGAGTCAGAGGAGACTTGCAGGGTGATTCATGATGGTCTTCAAAAATTGTGTGAGCTTCTCGAGAAGACAAAGGTGGAGAAGGAATGAAAGAAGTCAAAAATACCAGGAAGCCCCTGATATTCTATTATGTGATCGCACTGATTGTATTGATGCTTTTGAATGCACTTGTGTTTCCCAGAGCATTGAGCGCGCAGGTAGAAGAAGTGGACTACGGTGTATTTTTGCAAATGGCGGACGCGGGAAATATCTCGGAAGCCCAGGTTACCGATACAGAAATCATCTTTGCGGATAAAGATTCGCCGACGAATTACTATAAAACGGGTCGAATGGATGATATTTTTCTGGTACAGCGTCTGTATGATGCGGGGATTGTTCAATTCGGCACACCTATTATTGAACAGATGTCTCCTATTCTGAGCTTCTTATTGACCTGGGTGCTTCCCATTGTGGTCATGATCGTGGCAGGACAGCTTTTGATGCGATTCATGATGAAGAAGATGGGCGGCGGTGTAGGTGGAGGAATGGGCGGCGCCATGTCCTTTGGGAAAAGCAATGCGAAGGTCTATGTGCCCTCAGAGGAAGGAATTCGTTTCTCGGATGTGGCAGGAGAGGATGAGGCCAAGGAGCTTCTGACGGAGATTGTGGATTATCTGCATAATCCAGAGAAGTATGCTAGGATTGGTGCGTCGATTCCAAAGGGAGCGCTCTTAGTGGGCCCTCCGGGAACTGGTAAAACATTGCTGGCAAAAGCCGTTGCTGGTGAAGCGCATGTCCCCTTTTTTTCGATTGCGGGATCTGAGTTTGTAGAGATGTTCGTGGGTATGGGAGCAGCCAAAGTTCGAGACTTGTTTAAGCAGGCGAACGAAAAGGCGCCTTGTATTGTTTTTATCGATGAGATTGATACCATCGGAAAGAAAAGAGATGGTGCAGGTGCCATTGGTGGAAATGATGAACGGGAGCAGACTCTGAATCAGCTGTTGACGGAGATGGATGGTTTTGATGCGAAGAAGGGTGTTATCATTCTGGCAGCAACGAACCGTCCAGACTCTTTGGATCCGGCGCTTTTGCGTCCGGGCCGGTTTGATCGTCGGATTCCTGTAGAACTTCCGGATCTGAAGGGTCGGGAAGAGATTCTGAAGGTGCATGCGAAGAAGGTCAAGATGTCTTCGGATGTGGATTTCCTGGCGATTGCCAAGGCGGCAGCCGGTGCGTCGGGCGCGGAACTGGCCAACATGATCAATGAAGCCGCACTGCGTGCAGTACGTTCAGGACGAGATATTGTGACGCAGGCTGATTTGGAAGAGAGTGTGGAAGTGGTCATTGCCGGCTATCAGAAGAAGAATAAGATCTTGTCGGATCATGAAAAGATGATCGTGTCCTATCACGAGATTGGGCATGCTTTGGTGGCCGCACTGCAGACGCATTCGGCGCCGGTGACCAAGATCACGATTATTCCCAGGACTTCTGGTGCGTTAGGCTATACCATGCAGGTGGATGAAGATGAGCATAACCTGATGACCAAGGAAGAGATCGAAAATAAGATTGCGACTCTGACCGGAGGAAGGGTAGCAGAAGATCTGATTTTCCATTCCATCACGACGGGAGCGTCCAACGATATTGAACAGGCTACGAAACTCGCCAGAGCCATGATTACGCGATTCGGTATGAGTGATGCGTTTGGCATGGTGGCGATGGAGACGGTGAGTAACCAATATTTGGGTGGCGATACTTCTCTGGCCTGTTCGCCGGATACAGCCACTCAGATTGATGAGCAGGTTGTAGCGCTGGTGAAAAAACAGTATGATAAAGCGGAACATCTGCTGAGGGAACATATGAAAGAATTGAATGCGTTAGCGCAGTATCTATATACACATGAGACAATCACAGGGCAGGAGTTCATGGATATTCTGCATGACCTGCAGACCGCTTCTTAAGACTATTTTATGAGGAACCGCTTTTTGAAAGCGGTTCTTTTTTAGAATTCGACTGTATATTTATACAATAAAAAGAAGGGAAAAAGAAGGAAAATTATTAAGGTTTTTTTCAGACAGAGGTTGACAATACGGAATAAATACGGTATCATTGTGGCACAACGGCAGATGAGAAAAGTAGATTTGCTGTTGAATGTATATTTTTTCATAGGGGAGAATTACAGAGATGAGAAAGTGGATTGCGTTTTTAATGACAGCCATGATGATGATAGCAGCAGTGTCTTGTGCGCCGGCGTCAGAGTCATCCAGCCAGGCGGAAGAGAGCTCCGCGGCCCAGGAGAGTTCTGCAGCCGAAGAGAGTCAGGTGGAAGAGGATTCTGCAGCAGCAGAGAATTCCGCAGCAGAGAATGAGGGCGCCAGTGAATTTACCACAGCGACGGAAGGCGTCCTGACGATGGCTACGAATGCGGAATTCCCGCCATATGAGTATTATGAAGGAGATACCGTGACCGGTATTGATGTGGAGATTGCACAGGCCATTGCAGTGAAGCTGGGCTTGACACTGCAGGTAGAGGATATGGAGTTTGATTCCGTCATTTCTGCTGTTCAAGGCGGTAAGGCCGATATCGGCATGGCAGGTATGACCGTGACAGAGGAACGTCTGGAAGAAGTCAACTTCACGGAGAGTTATGCGACAGGCGTACAGGTGATCATCGTCACCGAGGATTCCGATATTACCAGTGCGGATGATCTGTTTGCAGAGGGCGCGAATCATACGATAGGCGTACAGTTGGCCACGACCGGAGATCTGTATACCACGGAGGATATCGAAGCGGCTGGTCTGGGCACGGTGGATCGTTATAATAAGGGCGCTGATGCCGTCATGGCATTGAAAAATGGCAAGGTAGACTGTGTTGTTATTGATAACGAACCGGCGAAGGCTTTTGTGGAAGCCAACGAGGGATTGAAGATTCTGGAGACAGAATATGTAACCGAAGATTATGCGATTGCTGTATCTAAGGATAATGAGGCGCTGCATACGGCGGTAGACGCTGCATTGCAGGAGCTGATCGCGGATGGTACAGTACAGAGTATCATTGATAAATATATTACTGCAGAATAATGGTTCTGTGAAACACAGAAGCACAAGGGGCGGCCTTACCGCCCCTTGTGCTGTCCCCAGAAAGGAGAGAGCCAGATGATATTTCTCGTAAGCGATACTATGGAAGCGTGGCTCAGTTCAGCACCGGAATGGATGCTGAATCTGCCGCAATGGGCTTATGACATTTGCTATGATTTCTATAAGTCATTTATTTTTGATCAGCGGTATCTGAATATTCTTACGGGTCTTCAGAATACATTGCTGCTGACGTTTTTTGCATTATTGGTTGGTCTGGTCCTGGGTGTTATTGTGGCACTGGTTCGTGTCTCCTGGGATAAGGAGACACGAAATCATTCCCGAGGGATTGGTAAGTTCTTCATGGGAATCGCAAATGCCATCTGTAAAGTCTATTTGACAGTCATTCGCGGAACGCCAGTGGTGGTGCAGATCATGATCATTTTCTTTGTCATCATGGCAGATTCTAATAACAAGATGTTGGCCGGTGTATTGGCCTTTGGTATCAATTCCGGAGCCTATGTGGCAGAGATTATCCGAGGCGGCATCATGTCTATTGATGAAGGACAGTTTGAGGCGGGCCGCTCTTTAGGGTTTGGCTATGTACCCACGATGGTACATATTATTCTGCCGCAGGCATTTAAGGCGGTGTTGCCTACACTGGTGAATGAGTTTATCGTGCTCCTAAAGGAGACCGCAGTAGCTGGTTATGTGGGACTCATGGACCTGACGCGTGCAGGAAGTATCATTCGAGGAATCGCCTATGTGGATTTCATGCCGCTTTTGGGAGTGGCTGTCATCTATCTGGTGATGGTCATGTTCTTTACTTGGCTCATGGGTAAGCTGGAGAGGAGGCTGAGAAACAGTGACCACTGATCCAAAACAAAACACGCTGATTCGTGTAGAAGATGTGAAAATGCATTTTAAGAAGGGCGAGATCAAGGCATTAGACGGCGTCTCGCTGGACATTCAAAAAGGGGACGTACTTGTCATCATCGGTCCTTCCGGATCGGGCAAGTCTACGCTGCTTCGGTGCCTCAATCGTTTGGAAGTACCCACCAGCGGGCATATCTATGTGGATAACGTGGATATCACAAACCCTAAAGTGGATATCAATGCGTATCGTCAGAAGATGGGGATGGTGTTTCAGCACTTCAATCTGTTTCCGAACATGACGGTGCTGCGGAATATGACGCTGGCGCCGATGAAACTTCTGAAGAAGTCTAAGCAGGAAGCAGAGGAGAAAGCGTTGAAGCTCTTAGAGCGTGTCGGATTGAAAGATCGGGCAGACGCGTATCCGTCACAGCTTTCCGGCGGTCAGAAGCAGCGTATCGCCATTGTGAGAGCACTGTGTATGGATCCGGAGATCATGCTGTTTGATGAGCCCACGTCGGCACTGGATCCAGAGATGGTGGGCGAGGTGCTGGAAGTTATGAAAGAACTTGCGAAAGAGGGCATGACCATGGCGGTGGTGACACACGAAATGGGGTTTGCCAGAGAAGTGGGCAGCCGGATTATCTTCATGTCAGAGGGAAAGATTCTGGAAGAAGCAAAGCCGGATATATTTTTTGAAAATCCGCAAAGCGAACGGGCAAAAGAATTTTTATCCAAGGTATTATAAGCGAAAACCGCTGGCGATGTAGAATCGCCAGCGGTTTTTTGTGTATCGGAGAGCTCTTTCACTCTGTGATCTCTGTTACATAGATATACTCCATGTACTCGGTTGAGAAGAGACTGTTTTTCTGCACATGGGTCAATACCTCTGTGCTTAAAAGCGGTCCTATATTCCGAGAGGGATCTTCTAGGACGATGCGTGCGGGAACACGAACAGAGATCTCTGCCTGCGAGAAGTGATATTCCCCGTTTTCGTCCAAAGGAATATCCAGATCAGATCGGACGTAGAATGTCTGGGGCAGTTCGTCTCCTGTTTGCGTCAGTTTGTAATAAGAACCGTGATCGGGTTTCATATTACTCAGGACGAGCGTTCCTTCCGGTATGGTGAAACGACGGGTGATGGTACGGAAATTCGTCCATACGAATAAACCGATCAGAAGCAGAATGGCTGCGATGATCAGCCCGCGCTTCAAGTAATGGAAAGATGTCTGAGATCGTACGTTCTTCATGGCACGATCTTCTGGCGTGAGATGATCGGTTTTCTGACCAGGCGCCGGTGATGCAGAAGAAGCTGCCGTCCTGGCCTGAGATGCATATAAAGGTTCAATGGGTCTTACAGGTTCCAGAGAATCGCCCGATGGAACGGGGTTCGCATAGGCCCGTTGCATGTCGGTAAGCGAAAAATCATACCGAAGGCCCGAGCGCTTTGGCTGAATGCGACCCTTACGGATATACGATCGTACCGTCCGTTTGGAGAGGCCGCTCTCACGACAAAATTCACGTAGTGTCATAAGGATCACTTCCCTTCTATAATCTTTTTTTCTGATTATATTATATCGTTACGGACAGAAAGATGTCAATAAAACTGACGGGAGATGGCATTTTTGTCCACTCAGGGAAAGTAAAGGTTGCCCTGTTCGTATTTTTATGATATGATAAGGACAATCAAATGCATAGGGAGGTTCAAGAATGAATAAATATGCAGCATACGATAACTATTTGAAAGAACAGCCGGACGCGAAGGGGTATTTTGGGCCATACGGCGGATCCTATCTGCCGGAGAAGTTGGTTCCTGCCTTTCAGGAGATTGAGCAGGCGTACAAGAGAATCAGTCAATCTGCGCAATTTATCAATGAATTGCGCCGGATTCGCCGGGAATTCCAGGGGCGTCCGACGCCAGTGTACCACTGTGAGAGGTTGTCTAATCTACTGGGGACGACACAGATTTACCTGAAGCGGGAGGACTTGAATCATACAGGGGCGCATAAGCTGAATCACTGTATGGGAGAAGGACTTCTGGCCAAGTTTATGGGAAAGAAAAAGCTGATCGCAGAAACCGGCGCGGGACAGCATGGCGTGGCGCTGGCGACGGCTGCTGCGTATTTTGGTCTGGAATGTGATATCTATATGGGCGAGGTGGACATCGCGAAGCAGGCGCCGAATGTGGCGCGGATGAAGATTCTGGGCGCCAGGGTCATTCCCGTCACACATGGGCTCAAGACGCTGAAGGAGGCGGTGGATGCGGCCTTCGAGGCGTATATGAAGGAATACCAGGATGCGATCTATTGTATAGGATCTGCGGTAGGGCCCCATCCGTTTCCGCTGATTGTTCGTGACTTTCAGGTGATTGTAGGGGAAGAGGCCAGAGAGCAGTTTGTGCAGATGACGGGCCACCTGCCCGATGCAGTCTGTGCCTGTGTGGGCGGAGGATCCAATTCGATTGGTATGTTTGTCCCCTTCCTGGCGGATCCGGTAGAGATCATCGGAGTGGAGCCGCTGGGACGAGGCAGTGGGGTAGGAGATCATGCCGCGTCCATGACGTTTGGTAAGAAGGGTGTTCTCCACGGTTTTGAGAGCTATCTGCTGCAGGATGAGCAGGGAGATCCACTGCCGGTGTATTCGGTGGCGTCCGGTCTGGATTATCCTGCGACGGGCCCGGAACATGCCTACCTGAAAGATATGGGACGTACGCAGTACGATACCGTGGATGATAAAGAAGCTATGGAAGCCTTCTTTGCCCTCTCTCGTTATGAGGGTATCATTCCGGCGTTGGAGAGCTCACATGCCGTTGCTTACGCTATGCGTTGTGCGCGTGAAGGCAAGTTTGGCAGTATTCTGGTGAATCTATCCGGACGCGGAGATAAGGATATGGACTACGTGATTGAACATTATGGATATGGAGAAGATCTGAAACTGTGATCTATCGTCTGGCCGACTGGGTACCTCCTAGTCGGCCAGAAACTGCATATTGGGAAAAAGCTGGGACATGACCTCATCGTAATAGGTTCTGTCCAGGTAGCTTTCGATAGGACTGGAGGCGGGGATACCGTCAAGGCGGCGCTGCCATCGAAGGACGGCGGCTGCGGTAAATAGAAGATTGATTCCCATCCATAGGGTTAGGCATCCACAAAAGATATGCCATCCTCGGCCTTTCATGTGCTGTAAGAGATCGCTCAAAGGGGCGAAGAGAAGCCGAAGGAACAGAAAACCCAGAAATCCCCAGAGAATCGCCATACGCAGGCTGACGCGCCCTCCTATATTGAAGTAGTGGTGACTATAATCCCAGGAAGTGGAGCCAAAAAAGACTTCCTGCAGGAGACTGGCCGTATATTCAATCAGGACGCCAACACCCATCAACAGTCCCAGTTGGACCCATACGCGTTGTTTTTGAATGTAATAGGCCGTGATGTAGAGGACGATGGCAGCAATGCCATATATGATGCAGAATGGGCCCCACAGCGTGGCGGCATGATGCTCCCAATGCCCCTTGGTCAGAATACACCAGAATCCTTCCAGAAGATATCCCAGAATACTGCCGAGCATAAACAGCCAGAAAATGGAGGTATAGGAAAGATCAAGGCCTGTGCGCGTTTGTTTCATAGAAACCTCCCGATAAAAAGCTCTTGCTATTGTATATTCAGCGAAAACAAAAAGCATTCTTTTTTTGGAACAGCGGTTCTGCAGGGAGAAATACGAAAAAAGCATACGCTATGATGAAATATAGGCATTTTACAAGAAGACCAAACGAGGGTATACTTAAGATACGGCCTGGTATAGCGACAGAGCCGCGACATGAGGTAAACTGGGAAAGGAAGGATTTTGATGAGATATTCAGAGTATACAGAGTTTGAAAAAGTGAATGTTTTTGGCATCGGTTCTCCGAATGACGCCTTCGCACAGTATTTTATAGGCAAGTCCTATCTGAATCCGCTGACGAAGCCAGGGGAAAGTACGATTTTCATGGCGAATGTGACCTTTGAGCCGGGATGCCGCAATCACTGGCATATTCATCACGCCAAGAGCGGCGGGGGACAGATTCTTATCTGTACGGCCGGTGAGGGCTGGTATCAGGAAGAGGGCAAAGCGGCAGTGTCTCTTACGCCGGGGACGGTGATTACGATTCCCGCGGGTGTGAAGCATTGGCATGGCGCCAAGAAGGATAGTTGGTTCAGCCATATCGCGGTGGAGGTACCGGGAGAGGAAACTTCCAATGAGTGGCTGGAAGCGGTGGATGATGCACAGTATCGCGCGGTAGAGGAGTGATGAGGATGAATCTGCATCAGACGGATCCAGAATTTATGCAGCGTTGGGAACATTTCGCGTTTGAAGAAGTGGTACATGAGGAAGGGCAGCAGCTGCCGGAGAAAGATCGATATCTGGCCATTCTGGCCACACTCCTGGGATGTCAGGGGAAAGAAGCCTTTCGTCAGGTTCTGCCCAAGGCGCTTCAGGGCGCTCTCAGTCCGGTAGAGGTGAAGGAGACGGTCTACCAGGCCGTGGATTATCTGGGGTATGGTCGCATACTGCCTTTCCTGGAGATCACAGCCGAGGTGTTTGATTCTCTGGGCATCGAACAGCCAGTGGCCTCCCAACAGACGACGACTATGGAGGATCGTCTGGAAAGGGGTGCGCAGACACAGGCAGATATTTTCGGGTCGGCCATGCTCGAAGCCTGGAAGAATTGCCATATCAATCGCTGGCTGGCTGCGAACTGTTTCGGGGATTTCTATACTCGCACCGGACTTACGCTGGCACAGCGAGAACTGATTACGTTTTGTTTCCTGGCGGCACAGGGTGGATGTGAGCCGCAGCTTACGGCACACGCGAAGGGAAATATGAACCTGGGTAACGATCAGGCCTACCTGGTGAGAGTCGTTTCCAAGTGTCTTCCATACATCGGATATCCCAGAAGTCTGAACGCAATCTCCTGTATACAGAAGGCTGCGGAATAAATAGGATCTGGGTCAGTTTCTTATAAAAAGGAGCTGTCACGCACAGAGACGCGCTTTCTTCTCGGCGACAAATATTATTGTCTACCTGGAAGAAAGCCACCTGGGCGGGACAGCTTTTTTGTTATACAGCGATTTTCTCATTATATCACCGTCGGAAATGTAATAAGAAAATTTTATTCAAGAATTAATTCCACAGGGCAATGATCGGAACCGTAAATATCGGAACGGATGCGGGCGTCCTGTAAACGGGGTTTGAGCTCTTCGGAGACCAGGAAATAGTCGATGCGCCACCCCGCGTTTTTCTCGCGGGCATGGAACATATAGGACCACCAGGAATAGGCGCCTGTCAGATCGGGATAGAAATGGCGGAATGTGTCGACGAAACCGGAGGCCAGAAGTTGAGAGAACTTATTTCGCTCCTCATCGGTAAACCCTGCGTTATGATGATTGGTCTTTGGGTTCTTTAAGTCGATGTCCTGATGCGCCACATTCATATCACCGCATACAATTACAGGCTTATGCGTTTTCAGCTGCAGCAGATAGGCACGAAAGGCGTCTTCCCAGTTCATGCGATAATCCAGACGAAGAAGATCCCGTTGTGAATTCGGTGTATACACGTTGACCAGGTAGAAATCGGGGTATTCCAACGTGAGCACACGACCCTCATGGTCATGCTCCTCGATATCGATTCCCCGTGAAACGGATAGGGGCTCAGATTTCGAGAAGACAGCGGTGCCCGAGTATCCTTTTTTCTCCGCATAGTTCCAGTAGTCGTGATACTGCTCTCTGGGCCATGTAAACTGTCCCTCCTGCAGTTTGGTTTCCTGCAGGCAGAAGATGTCCGCATCCGCCTGATCAAAGAAATCCATAAACCCCTTCTGCACACAAGCTCGCAGGCCGTTGACATTCCAGGAAATGAGTTTTTGCATATTAATGTAATCCTTTCTGTTTTTATAGCATGGAAAATCCTTATCTATTATACAATACCAAAAGCGCTTTGGGAGTTTGACGCTCATTGGCGGCAAACTCGCGGCGTGGCTCAGCCCCTACGATTACAGGAAGCTGTTATGCCACGCCTATTGTATCATGAGCACTGATACTTTGGGAGTTTGACGCCCATTGGCGGCAAACTCGTGGCGTGGCTCAACCCCTACAATTCCAGGAAGCTGTTATGCCACGCCTATTGTATCATATCCTCAGAAATTTTTCTACTCCTTTCCAAGGGGAGTGGACGACAAAATATACGCAAAGTTCATGAAAAATAAATGTACACACAAAATTTATTGTGCATCTTGACAGAATGTATGAAATCGTGTATGATAATAAAAAACGCAGGATATACAGTAGAAGAAGGGAGGAGGAAGAATGAGGGCGCCAATTCATATCTTTTATTTCGAGAATCGGGAAGGAGAAGCTGAGAAGTTGGCGGATCTGTTGTGGGGGTTACGCGGAGGAGACAGACCTTCTTCCATGCAAGAGATCTTTTCTATGTTTCATATTTGCTGGGAATTGGACCCGGATCATGCGGTTCGATCTGTAAAGAAGAGGGCCTTTGATCTGTATATTTTGGATCTGGAAACAGCTTCTCGTGCCGTAACGGAGTATGTATGCATTTTGGAAGCCATTCATCAAAAACACAGGCTCATAGAACCGCCGGTCATCTGGATATGGGGAACTTCCAGATCTTTGGAACGATATCTGGTGCGAGAATACGGTATTGTGGAATTTTTCGAGAAGAACCGATCGGAAGAGAGACTGCGAAATTGTTTGCGAATCATGCTTCAGATGACAATGGAGAATGGGAAGGGAGTCATGCGTTTTCCGCGCAGGATCCCGGTGTATTCTGATAAAGCATGTGGAGATTTCATTCAGGTTAACCATCTCATCTGCATACTCTCCCGAAACAGAGAGTTTGAGGTTCGATTTTATCGGCCCGGTGAAGAACAGTACGTATCAAAGAAATACACCAGAAGACTCTATGGTTTCTCACAGGATTTTGAAGACATAATCAAGGGAAAACGACCGGGATTTCATCAGATTTCCAGAGGCGTCATCGTGAATGAAATCTATATACAACATATCTATACGGACAAGAAACCCTATTCGGTCACAATGTATCGGCATACCAAAGACTTTAAGATAAGAGACGCATATCTTCCTTCGTTGGAGTGGATGTTAAAATAACGAACATAACGGGTAAAAGAATTACCCCATCTAAATCAACAGTATATCATAAGAAATGGGGGATGGTCAAGGCATATTCACTGAAATATGAAAATAACCATTGGGTGTATAGATCTTGTGTTTTTTGAAGTGATAGGTTAGAATAAAAGTGTCCAAACGAGATAGATGGACATAATACTAAAAGATGTTAGGAGATGGGCAAAAGAACAGGAGGTCAAAAAATGAAAAGCAAAAAAATGGCACTATGGATGATTTTGGTACTGTTGGTTGGTATGCAACCGCAGGTGATGGCACAAGAGATGGAGACATCTCATGAGGAAAATTATAGTTGCGCGTATGAGATCAGGCCGATGGTAACATGCGTGAACTGTGGTGACTTTGCAGTATATAGCTGCAATCAGGACGCAATATATGATGGTACGTCTACCCATCGATATGATTTTTGGACGAAAGAATGTACCATTACATGGCGAACGAGTACCGCAAAAAGTACGTGTGTTAAATGTGGTTACACAAAACCAGTGTACTCCGAATTCTCGAGTGGATTGGCATACCATGATTGCTATAGATCCCATGGAGCATGCGGACAAGGGATCTATAACACTTGTCCCGTAGAATCTTGGAATTTGGGGGGCTTTTAATGAAAAAATTTCTTGTATTACTCATGGCTGGAATCCTTATAGGGATTCCAGCCTGTACATCCAGACCCTCCATAGAATTGGACGTATCCGCGTTTTATCCGGATACAGAAGCCTTTTCGTATCCCGGGGTATCTTATGGAGACTCTCTGGAAGAAACGGAGGAAAAGCTGGGATACCAGTTGACAGGACATTCCTATACAGAGCTGTGGCAACAGCAATTGGATAAATACGGAAACACAAACAGTGCGGGAGCGGAAGCGACGCAGCCGGAACAAGCGACGTACATTGGAAATATAGAGGATAAGAGTATCCTGGTGGAATATGGAGAAGCAAGAGGCCATCTGTTATTTGAATACTACAGAGGGCAGTTGATTTCTGTGGGCGTTCTCTTTGGTACGCAGGAAACAGCGATGGGATCGGAAATTGACTATGGTGGAGTGGATAATGATGTAGAGGCCATATACCAACAACTTGCCGCCGAATTAGAAGAAGATCTGGGAGAGGCTACGCGGGCGCAGGAATTAGAAGGACTCCAGACGCAAAGTTGGATACGAGAAAATCAGGATGGGTCTGTATCGAGGATTAATCTTGCTTATACAGCGGAACGGGAAGTACAGTTAGTTGTTGTCTTACGCTTTCCCTTTGAAAGCGTGTAAGTGAAAGGAAAATAGGTATGAGAAGAAAATGGAAAGGATACATCGTATTTGTTCTTGCGGCAATTTTGCTTTTTGTGAATACAACGCTTGTGAATGCCGCGAATACAAATAGCTTTTTTACATCAACGGCATCCTACTCTTATAGCGGGTATTTGAGTATTCAAAAAACATCCTCTATAGAATATACGGCCAGCGCTTCTATGACGTCTTCGGCTTTTATTTCTAATGAAAATGCGGATTCCATTTCCTTCTGGGGACGGGTATATAGCGCGCCGGGAAATGTTACGGGATATTTGTCTGCGTCTGCATACGCCAGATCAGAGATAACAAGTATCAGTGATTCATGGACGCGTACGGTTATGTATTCTGCGGAAGTGAGTTATTATTCGGGTACGAATGCAGTTGGAACTCCTTTGCGAACATTAATGGTAGATAATTTTTGATTTCAAATAAGGTGGTGATCCCATGAAACGCAGGATACGACGGATTCTGAGTCTATGTCTGGCATGTATTCTGCTCGGCGCCTGCGCCACGGAAGACGGCAGGGTATTGGATCCTCGATTCGACACAGAGGAATATCTGCCGCAGTATGACATGCAGAATGAGTTTTCTTTTACCAACGTGGCATGTGAGACAGAGGACATCATCTACTATATGATGTCCATGGCAGAGCAACAGATCCACTATTATAACAAAGAAACGGGAGAAGGGGGTATACTCTGCGGCAAGCCAGAGTGTACCCATGCCGAGAATGGATGTAACTCATTCGCGATAACGGCAGGCGGCCTGAACATCTATGATGGAAGGATCTGGTTTATCACGTGGAATCCCAGCGCGCCAGGCTCCATCCTGTATGCCATGGATCTGGACGGCACAGAAAGAGAGCGCATACAGACGCTTTCGTATCAGGGAGGACATAGCACAAAAATGCACCTGCATCGAGGGTATTTGTATATAGGAGTTTCGCAGAGAGAAGTCATCGATGGAGAGCCGTCATACCACTTCACGATCACGAGGCAGGAGATAGGGAATGAATCGGATGAGCCGGAGCTTGTATACGAGAATCGAGCGAGGATGTCGCAGCAATTTCGTTATATCTTCAAAGGGAATAGCCTGTATGGATATTGCCAGTGGGCGGAGAGTACGGATATAGAGAAGACGACAGAACTGTTCCGGTGCGATCTGAGGACAGGAACGCAGGAAACGCTGGCGGTATGGGATTCCACATCAATGAATCCGGGTGGTTTATGGATTGATGAAGAAAAAATATATATATCGGAATCTGAGCTGCTGGGAGAAGAAGAGAAACGAGAGACATGGACGACGCAGCTATGGGTATGGCAATATAGTTTGAAAAACGGGACCATCGAGAAGTGCATGGAGATAACCCATCCCCGCGCAGGAGGGCAATGGGAGATAGGGCCGGATTTATATCTGGGTGCGGTAGAGCAGGTACCACAGGAAGAGAAATTCGCGTTTACGATCATGGATATTTCCGGAGAAATGGTCCGGGAATATATCGTGGAGAACAGCCCGCCAGAAGGAGAGCTTCCTGGACAAATGACCTATGGCATGACAGAAGAGGGGATGATATGCTCTATTAGCTGGATGTTAGAACAAAAGGAGAAAGGGGATCCGGCGATGTTGGAAGAGATATGGTGGGTTCCAGTGGATCCGACGGAAGAAGTGAGGGAACTGGCTGAGTATTATACATATACTTTAGCTTAAGGAAGAAAGGAGTATATCATGAAGAAAAAGGGAAAAAGCTGGCAGGCATGATATTGACGGTTATCATGATGATGGCAATGACGGTACCAGCACAGGCGGCGCGGTCAGATAGTTTCATTACGCTGTATTCTGGTTATTATTACAGCGGAACACTGGATTTAACAGAATCAGGAGCGTGGAGAGCGGTGAGGGCAACGGTCACATCAGAGGCGCAGATCTCGAATGAGATGTCGGATTCTGTGTCCTTACATGGGCCGGTCTTTAATTCCGCGGGGAATACATTAGATTATTTGGATGCGCAGAAGTGGGCAGTGAGCAATGTGACGTCCGCCAGTGATGTTCTGGAGCACTCCGAGATACAGAGTGCAAAGGTAGAATATCATGCAGGTTATTACTTGACCAGCACCATTGTAAAGACACTATCTGTCAGTCGATGAAAGGGTAGTTTAGTATAGGCAAACGAGTGGAGGTGATCCCATGAAACGCAGGATACGACGGATTCTGAGTTTATGTCTGGCATGTATTCTGCTCGGCGCGTGCGCCGCGGAAGAGGGCGAGGTATTAGACCCGCGGTTTGATACAGAGGAATATCTGCCGCAGTACGACATGCAGAATGAGTTTTCCACATGGAACCCATTATGCGAGACAGAAGAGCAGATCTTTGTAGTATTTCCTGCGATGTCTCCATTCATTCGGTATTATGATAAGGAGACGCAGACGTCCGGTATTCTGTGCGGACGCCCGGAATGCATGCATCAGGACGCATCCTGCAACGCGTATACGATGGGTACTGGCGGCCTATGTTTGTATGAGGATCGACTCTGGTTCATAGGGCAGGATACGCAGTCCGGAGAAATGGGCCTATATGCCCTGAGCCTGGATGGCACAGAACGAGAAAAGGTACAGGCGATCGAATATGCCGGAGGCGCCAATACTATAGTGCGACTGCATCGCGATTTCCTATATATCGGGAATATCGTTAGTAGTGTAGCCGAAGGATCCGCGTCATACACGCTCTCGATCTCTCGGCAGAAACTTGGTCAGGAAGCAAGCGAACCTCAGATAATATATGAAAAGACGAGTTCAATGACTCCTAATTTCCGGTACATCTTAGAAGCAAATCGTATGTTTCTGTATTGTCAGACGGACAGTGAAGAAGGACGAAACATAGAATTATATCAGTATGATCTAAAGACGGGCGAGGGAAGCGTATTGTATGAGGGTGCATCCGCGTCGTTCTGGGCATACGGGATGAATTATGTGGAAGAAAAGGTATATGTTTTGGAAGGAACAGATGCCGATATGACAACCACGCCAGAGGTGTATTCCTCCCGTATCCTGCGGTATGACCTAACAACGCAGACGATGGAGATTCTGCCGGAACAAGGGCATAGCTTTCTATATGGCCAGTTTGAGATGGGGACACAGGGGATCTACAGCCGATTGGAATATAGTAATGAAAATGGAATCCTCTCGCTGCAATTACAGGATATCGCGGGGGATATCCTGCGGGAAGAGGAGATTCCCGTCACAAACGACACGCGAACCTACAGGAGTTGGGGGTGTTATGGTGTTACCGAGGACTGTGCGCTTTATTGGCTGGAATGGGATAACCTGACAGGGACTTCCAGGATGGGCGCCGGATTATTGCGGGTTCCTCTGCAGCCGGAAGAAGAGGCGCAATGGCTGCTGGAAGTGAACCTATAAAAGATTTGCGAATAAAAAAGGCAGCGATATCTCTACACGAGAATCGCTGCCTCTGTTTTACGCTTCGGTCTCTTCTTCTGCCGGCTTCTTTTCTCCAATGCTCAAAAGCAGATTGAGCAGGATTCCAAAGATAGCGGCTCCAGCGATACAGGGAACCTGCAGGCCGAAGAAAGGAATATTGCCGCCAAAGGCATAATTTCCACCAATACCGATGACCATGATGGAGGCGATGATGGCGATGTTCTTGGAAGAGAACATATCGACTTTCTTCTCGATCATGATGGCGATACCCTGTGCGGCAATCGCGCCGAACAGATAGATTTCCAGTCCTCCGATGACTGCCAGTGGGATGCCGTAAATCACCTGAATCAGCGGCGTAAAGAAGCTGATAATCATCGCGATGATAGAAGCCACAACAAGGACAGGAACCGAGAATACTTTGGTGATGGCCATCGTGCTGATATTTTCCCCGTAATTCGTACCGGCAGGGCCACCGACGGCGCCGGAGATCATATCGCAGATCCCATCGCCGATCAGATTGCGGTCGAGCAGATCGATCAGGTTATACTTTGTTTTCTTCCCCTTTTTGCGTGCAACATCGTTGACGTAGATATCCAGCTGATACATATGTGCCGTCGATTCCGGAATCGTGGCAATCGCAATCGGCATGATCGCAGCCACTGCAGACCAGGAGACCTTAGGCAGTGAAAAGGCCGGAACGGCAAAAATAGACCCATCGCCGAAGCGGAAGATGGAAGCTTCCAGGGCAGCCGCAGGCATGGAGCGGAACAGATTGCCCCAGCCGAAGGCATAGGCGATCCCCGCGGCCGCACATCCGGTCAGGACGCCCAGCAGGAGAGGCAGCTGTCCTAAAAATCCCTTCAGGTATTTCGCATATAGAATCGTGGAGATCAGAGTGATCAGCGCGACCATCGTCCAGACGATGGATTCGCTGGTGACTTCCGTCACATTCGGGATCGCATCACTGAGTGCGTTACCTGCCAGCGTCAATCCAATAATCATGGCAATCGGGCCGGTGATAGAAGGCGGCAGGATTTTCTCCACGGCTTTCTTTCCAAAAAAGCGAACCAGCAGGCCGGCCACGATGGACACAAGCCCCGAGCAGATGATGCCGAACTGGGCGTATTGAATCGCCTCCGTCGGCAAGATACCATCGACCTTGACAAATCCTTCGGCCGCACACATGCTGGCGATCGCGGTCAGATAGGCGAAGCTGGAACCATAGTATAGAGGAATCTTCTTGCCGGTAATCAGGATGAAGCAAAATGTGGCGAGTCCGCTGGCGAAGATGGTGGTAGAGACCTGAAATCCGGTGACGAGCGCCACAGTCACCGTCGCTGGAAACATGACGATCACCTGCTGAATCGCGTACAGGAGAAGCTTCACAAATCCTGGACGTTCTTCCGGCAAGTATCCGATAGTCGATTGATCCTGTTTCATTTTTTTAATCCTTTCTGGTGGATTCTTCAAAAAGAGAGGGGAAGATAGAAGAGCATACGCTCCTGTATCTTCCCCCGTTTTTTGTTAGATTATGATTACAGTAATGCCAACAATACGAAATTCAGGATAAACAGCGCGGTACATACCCACAGAATCGGATGAATCTCTTTGGCCTTTCCGGTAGCAATCTTGATGATACAGTAGAAGATAAAGCCAGCGGCGATACCATAGGAGATGCTGTAACACAGCGCCATAAAGATGCCTGCAAAGAAAGCGGGAACCGCCTCGTTCAGATCAGACCAGTCGATTTCCTTGAAGGAAGACATCATCATCACACCAACGGCAACTAATGCAGGAGCGGTAGCCGCGAAGGGAACCGCGCTGACAAAGGTTGCAAGGAAAGAGGAAAGAGCGAAGCAGATCGCAACGACGACGGAAGTCAGACCTGTACGTCCCCCTGCACCAATACCTGCTGCACTCTCTACGAAAGTCGTGGTATTGGATGTTCCGATCAAAGCACCGATAGAGGTAGCAGTAGCGTCTGCGAAGAGAGCCTTGTCCAGCTTGGAATGAAAACCAGAGCTGCTTTCCATGGCCTTTTCGTCTTCTGCGCTGAAGATACCGCTGCGGCGTCCAGTTCCAATGAAAGTACCGATTGTATCAAATGTATCAGAGATGCTGAAGGAGAATATGGTGATCAGAACCAACGGCAGCTTGGACATATCTGTGAACAGGCTGCCAATGCCGCCTTCGCGGAAGATCGCGAGGAAGGTAGTCGGCAGTGCCTGACATGCTTCTGTGAAGCTGGTGGTTTCCTGCGGAGAGGTAACGCCAAACGGAATACCGATCAGAGTCGTAGCAATGATAGCGATCAGGATGGCGCCCTTGACCTTCAGTACCAGCAGAACAACCGTCAGGATCAGACCGATGATGAATACCCAAAACTGGGGCTGGTTCAGTGTAGCCAGTGCGGGAACGCCGCTGCCAAAGCCAACAATTCCTACATTCAGAAGACCGATGTACGCAACAAAGATACCAATACCACCGCCAATTGCATTCTGAAGGCTGACAGGGATGGACTTGATGATATACTTACGAATCTTCGTGACCGTGATGAAGATATTCAGAAGACCGCAGATGAAGACCATCGAAAGAGCCTGCTGCCAGGTAAAGCCCAGCGTGAAACATACGGTGTAAACAAAGAAAGCGTTTAAGCCCATGCCAGGCGCCTGTGCGTAAGGAACATTCGCCACAAGGCCCATAACCAGGGTACCAATAATAGAGGCAATGATGGTTGCCAGGAATACTGCACCCCACTCCATGCCCGATTGTGAGAGAATACTCGGGTTTACGACAATGATATAGGACATCGCGAAAAATGTCGTCAACCCTGCGGTAATCTCCTTTGAGACAGTAGTGCCGTTTTCTTTTAGATGAAAAAACTTTTCCATATAGCACCTCTCCTAAAAAATTGATAATTTGAGAAATACAACTTCTCAGTTATATTTACAATATCATATTTTGACAGGGTTTTCAACACCTTTTTGCGAAATTGTAAAAAAAATGTTAGTGAGACATGTCTTTATACATATGATTCAGTGGCCCGCATCCATGCCCTAGCCGCAAACCGGCGGCAATCGCGCTTGTCACATATTCCTTTGCGCGGGCTACACTATCTTTCAGTGAGAGGCCATTGGCCAGGTTACAGGCAATGGCCGAGGAAAGGGTGCATCCCGTGCCGTGCGTATTGGGATTTTGAAGGCGTGCATGAGAAAACCAATGGAATTCATATCCATCATAAAGAAGGTCTGCGGCCTCATCCTGCGCCAGATGTCCGCCTTTGACCAGAATTGGAACATGAAGAACAGAAAAAAGAGACTGGGCGCCTTGCACCATAGCCTTTTGGTTGACGATCGGAAACCCACACAGGATTTCCATTTCCGGCAGATTAGGTGTGATCAGACGAGCCAGCGGAAACAGATGCTGCAAAAGGAACTGCAGGGAGTCTGTGCGGGATAAAATTTGACCGCTACTAGATGCCATGACGGGGTCGATGACAATGTTCTTGGCCTCGAAATGGCGCAGACATGTGACGATGGCCTGCGCCACCGAAAGATCAGGAATCATGCCGATCTTAACGCTGTCCGGATAGATATCCGTAAAAATACTGTCGAGCTGAGCCGTGACGAAATCTGCGCCGATGGGCAGAACACGCTGGACCCCCAGCGTGTTCTGTGCGGTCAGCGCCGTGATGACGCTCATGCCATATAGGCGATGTGCTGCAATGGTTTTCAGATCCGCCTGGATGCCTGCACCGCCGCTACAATCCGAACCCGCAATGGATAAAACGGTACGCATGGTTTATTCCTTATGCAATGTGAGGCCGGATGGCGTCAGCATATGTGCTTTCTGTAAAATGCCAATGACAACGGCGGCAATCAGGGTTCCGCCGATGGTGCTGACAGAGAAGGGAATCACAAAGCCAAAGAGTGCCGCAGAGGTATTGCCCATGAGCCACAGCGCAATGGGATAAGAGAGAAGCGCACCGATGAAGCCGGTACCGATGATCTCTCCCAGATAGGTCAAAACGAGGCGGCCCGTATACCGATATGCCAGGCCGCATAGCAGCGCGCCGCACATGCTGCCGGGGAAAGCCAGCAGACTGCCGGTGCTGAGTGCCACACGGATCAGGCTGGTCAGGAATGCCATGATAACGCCATACCAGGGGCCTAATAGGACAGCCGCCAGCACATTGACTAGATGCTGTACGGGCAGACACTTGGTCACGCCGACAGGAATGCTGAAGGAAGAGGCGGCAACGGCCACTGCAACTAAAATACCGGCAAGAACCAGTTTGAAGACAGATTGATTTTTCATGAGAAGGATCCTTTCTATTTTTGTATAATGATTTGTTCTGATAATGCGCGAAGACGGGAAGCCGCCTGGGCGATGTTCTTCTGCGCGAAGATGGAAGAGACAACAGCGACGCCCTGGATACCGCAGCCCAGGAGTTCTAAGATATTGTCCGGGCCGATCCCGCCGATGGCGACTACGGGAATATGAACTGCCTGACAGATCTGCCGCAGAGTTTCGGGAGAGATATTTTGAGCGTCTGTCTTCGTCGACGTGGAAAAGACGGCGCCAACGCCCAGATAATCCGCTCCCTCCTGTTCGGCTCTCTGTGCGCTTCCCACCGTGCGTGCAGACACACCGATGATCGCATCGGGTCCGAGGATGGCCCTGGCTTCCCGCGGAGACATGTCCTCCTGACCCAGATGAACGCCATCTGCACCGGCGTCCAGAGCTACCTGTACACGGTCATTGATGATCAGAGGAACACCATGCCGATGACAAAGCGGCAGCAATTCCTGGGCTTCCTGTAGCATCTCGCGATCTGTCAGGTTTTTTTCGCGAAGCTGTAATAGCGTAATGCCGCCCGTCAGGGCCTCCTTCACGGCCCAGGACAGCGAAGCGCCGCCCAGCCAGGTGCGGTCCGTTACGGCATAGAGTGTAAATAGGGAATTACCAGATTTCATAATGCGCTTGTTCCTCCAATTTCTCACCGGTTAGACAAAATACAGCATCCAGCAAATAGGTGCGAAAAGAGCCATTTCCATCCTGTTCACGCATTCGGCGCGCAGCGATCTCACCGCAGAGACCCATTGCCGTGACGGCTGTCAGGGTCGCCAGGAGAGGATCCTCGGGGTTCGCGGCCACCGCGGCCGTAACGAGAGCGGAGAGCATGCATCCGCTGCCGGTCAGCCGGGAGAGCATGGAACAGCCGTGATGATTTTGATAGACGATATGACCGTCTGTTACGAGATCTATCTCTCCGGTCATGGCAATGATAGAATGAGTTCTTCGGGCTAGATCCCTCGCGTAAGACGCATTCTGAACGAGAGTATCCTGCGTGAGGGCATCGGCTTTCGCGGCATCCACACCCTGTGAGGAGCCGACTTGACAAAGGGATAGGATCTCGGAGGCATTGCCGCGTATGACAGAACAGGAGACTTCGTGTAAAAGCTGACGGGCACTATTCATCCGAAAGGCGCTGGCGCCGACACCGACAGGGTCAAAAACGACAGGGATACCTCGCTTGTTTGCCGCATGTCCGGCTAGAATCATGGCCTCCAGTTTATCAGAACGCAGCATGCCCAGATTCAGAAGAAGACCCTGACTGCGGCTGCTGATCTCCGCGACCTCTTCGGGGGCCTCTGCCATGATGGGAGAAGCGCCGGAGGCCAATACCATATTGGCACAGTCATTGATTGTCACATAATTGGTGATCGCATGAACCAGGGGCGCTTTTTCGTGAACACGGTTCCATATGGTTTTCATAGAATATCAATGTATTCGCCAGCCAGGGCCTTATTCATGCTTCGAACGGCACAGAATTTACCGCACATGGAACAGGAGTCTTCCTGTTCCGGACTCCGGCTGTCACGAATGGCCTTCGCGGTTTCCGGATCCAGAGCGCAGGCCCACTGGGCATCCCAATCGAATTTCTGACGAGCCTCGGACATCCGGTCGTCGATATCCCGTGCATGCGGTACGCCCTTAGCGATATCCGCTGCATGCGCCGCGATTTTAGAAGCGATGATGCCTTGCTTAACATCTTCCAGATTGGGCAGCGCCAGGTGTTCGGCGGGCGTCACATAGCAGAGGAAGGAAGCGCCGCTCATAGCCGCTACGGCACCACCGATCGCGGCCGTGATGTGATCATATCCAGGAGCGATATCGGTTACCAGAGGGCCCAATACATAGAAAGGCGCTCCCATGCAAAGGGTTTGCTGGATCTTCATGTTGGCGGCAATCTGATCCAGAGGCATGTGACCGGGCCCTTCTACCATGACCTGCACGTCCTTTTCCCATGCCCGCTTTGTCAGTTCTCCCAGACGAACCAGCTCTTCGATCTGGCAGACATCAGAAGCATCCGCCAGGCATCCGGGACGGCAGGCATCTCCTAAAGAGATGGTGACATCATGCTCGCGGCAGATTTCCAGGATCTCATCATAATATTCATAGAAAGGATTTTCCTGCCCTGTCATACTCATCCAGGCAAAGATCAGGGAACCGCCGCGGGATACGATATTCATCTTGCGCTTGTGGGAACGGATCTGATCGATGGTTTTTCGTGTGATGCCACAGTGCAGTGTTACGAAATCCACGCCGTCTTCCGCGTGTAAGCGAATCACATCGATAAAATCTTTCGCGCTCAAGGTGGCCAGGTCGCGTTTATAATGAATGACAGCATCATATACGGGCACAGTCCCGATGATAGCAGGGCACTCGGATGTGAGTTTTCGGCGGAAGGGAGCGGTATCGCCATGGGAGGACAGATCCATGATCGCCTCGGCGCCCATGTGGACCGCGGCCATGACCTTTTTCATTTCTTCGTCATAATCTCGACAATCGCGGGAAACTCCCAGGTTGACATTGATTTTGGTACGCAGCATGGAACCGATGCCCTGCGGATCCAGACAGGTATGCTTATGGTTGGCACAGATGACCACCTGTCCCTTGGCAACCAGATCGCGGATCTCTTCGCCGGTGCGGTATTCCTTCTGGGCTACGGCCTCCATCTGGGGCGTGATGATACCCAGACGGGCTGCCTGCATTTGTGTAGAATAATTCATGTAAAAACCTCCTGTTGATCATGGATACATGGATGCCGCAGGAGGTCGCAAAGATAAAAAAGGCCACGCGACCGGATAGGTCTCGTGGCTCTGTATATAGAACAGATCCATCTTGTCATCTCCCTACGCCGGCATTACCCGTATCAGGTTCAAGGGTACCGACCGCTCTATTACGGTCATCTCAGCCGGGAAAACCCAGCGCCCCTGTCGTTCTTTATCGTAGCACAGAGTGGGCAGAAAGTCAATGGCTCACATTTACTTTGGAGGGAAAAGATGGTACAATAGGCGTGGCCTGATATGCATCTGGTTCTGAGCGATTGAGCCACGCCGTGAGTTTGCCGCCAAAGGGCGTCAAACTCCGACAGGAGAGCGAGACCGGGGCGTGGCTTGCCATGCATCTGGCTCTGAGCGATTGAGCCACGCCGCGAGTTTGCCGCCAAATGATGGAAAATTCTGACAAGAAGGAGATAGACCTGTGATTCCCGCATTATACGTTATGATCAAACCCGTTTCCGGAAGCTGTAATCTTCGTTGTACCTATTGTTTTTATGCAGATGAGATGCGTCATCGTGAAGTGGCTTCCTATGGCCGTATGGAAGAAAAAACCATGGAAACGCTGATTCGCCGGTCTCTTGCACAGGCAGAACATCAGATGACGTTTGCGTTTCAGGGCGGGGAACCGACGCTGGCCGGATTATCTTTTTATAGACAGTTTGTGGCCTGTGCAGAAAAGTATAGAAAACCCGGACAGCGGATCCAGTATGCGCTGCAAACCAATGGCATATGTATTGATGAGGAGTGGGCGCAGTTCTTGGCAGAACATCATTTCCTGGTAGGGCTCTCCTTGGATGGCCCCAGAAAACTGCATGATCATTATCGTCTGCGTTCTGAGGGAGACGGCAGTTTTCAGCGCGTGATGCTCGCAGCCAAGATTCTGCGCCAGTACCGTGTGGATGTCAATGTGCTGACGGTTGTGACAGCCTATAACGCACCTCGCATTCAAACGATATACACGTTTTTTCACGAGAATCATCTGGATTATCAGCAGTATATTCCCTGTATTGACCCCTTTGGAGGCACCAAGGGAGAGCAGCCCTATTCTCTCAGCGGCAGGGCCTACGGTCAGTTTCTATGCGACCTGTTCGATCTGTGGTATGAAGATATCACGCATGGGCGTTTTATCTATATTCGCATGTTCGAGAATCTGGTGGGCATGCTGCGGGGATATCCGCCGGAGAGCTGCGACATGGGCGGATGCTGCAGTCCGCAGTACGTAGTAGAGGCAGATGGCAGCGTGTATCCCTGTGATTTCTATGTGTTGGATGAGTGGCGATTAGGGAATATCTGCCAAAACACCTATGAGGAACTCGATCAAAAACGGGCGGAGCTGCGTTTTATAGAACCCTCTATGGAACATCCGGCGCAGTGTGAGAGCTGCCGGTGGCATGGTCTGTGCCGAAATGGCTGCCGCAGGGATCGTCTGCCGCAGAGCGATGGAGGGCTTGGAACCAACGTATATTGTGAGGGATTTCAACGGTTTTACGAGCATGCTTATGCAAGATTGCTGCAGTTAGCATGAGGCAGAATCCGTTGCATATCCTCGGGCAGGGGATCGGTGAAGACCAGAGATTTTCCGGTGGTGGGATGCTGAAAGGCCATGCGGTAGGAATGCAGCGCCTGCCGGTGAATCCATTCATAGTCTGGGTTATACAGGTAATCCCCCACAAGAGGAAAACCGAGATATTGCAAGTGAACGCGGATCTGATGGGTACGGCCCGTCTCCAGGAGAAGCTGGAGCAGGCTGTGCCCATTTTCTTCTGCCAGTACACGAAAATGTGTCACAGCGGTTTCGCCACATGCGAAATCCACGGTTCGCTCGATGATAGAGCCGGGCTTGCGTCCCAGCGGTGCGCGAATGGTTCCGCTGGTTTCAGTCAGATGCCCCCGTACGATTCCCAGGTATTCACGGTGAATTTCTTTGCGTGCGGTCCGCTCGGAGAGAATGCTGGAACACAGCATATTCTTGGCCACAATCGTGAGCCCAGAGGTGTCGCGGTCCAGACGGTTGCAGCAGCGGAAGACAAAGGGCTTATTTTGTTGGTCATAATACCACGTCAGCGCGTTTGCCAACGTATTATCATCATTATGCATAGAAGGATGAATGGGCATGCCCGCAGGCTTATGGACGACCAGCAGATCCTCGTCTTCATACAAAATGGAGAGGGGGAGAGGGACAGGAATAATCCGTTCTGACGATGCTGTTTCATGCAGATGAACGGCCAGTTGCTCGCCGCCCTGAAGGCGATGTGTCAGGAAAACGCTTTGGCCGTCTAAAAGAACACCATCAGAAAATTTCTTGAGTTGAATCCGTACCTGCCGGGAGAATCCCTGCCTGTGCAAAAACTGCTCTACCAGAAGACCGCCGGCTTCCGCGGGTATATCATAGGTAAGATAGCGATCCATGAGTCCCCCCTCTTTCTAATTTCTTAATTATAGTACGCCTTTCAAAACCAGTGCGAAGAACACGCAGGTGACCAAAACTACCACCGCAACCAGTACAACGCCGATCTTCTGAGAATGGCCGATATGTCCCGGATCCGCACTCTCGACAAAGCCGGCGCGGCGCAGTGCGGTGACTACGGGCTTGTACAGCAAGATGGTGATTGTCGCGTTTAATCCGCCTTTTAGCAGATTAAACGGCAGAAATGCAGGCAGCAGCAGTGCTGCGACGGCTTCCCGAGGATAGCCCATGTAAATCGGGGTAATCAGATAATTCCAGAGCAGCATCACCACAACCATGAGCAGGCAGCCGGCCAGGAGCCCTACGACAGCGCCCATAAGAGTTCTTTTTTTCTTATAGATAAAAGCAGCGGTACAGGCAAAGCTGCAGGTAGAGAGAATGTTCATAAGGCAGCCAATCCAACCGGTGTCGCTAGCCATGAACATCTCTACGACGGATACGATCAGCGAAATGATGAAGGCGGTCAGCGGGCCGTAGATAAAACCACCAATGGCGATAATCACATCCTTGGCCTCATAACTCAGAAAGAGGACAATGGGGATTCGTCCGAAGTACATGACCACATACGCGATAGCGCAGAGCATCGCGACCGTTACCAGTTTTTTTGTTGAAAAGTGCATCATAAAAACCTCCTATATTGAAATAAACATCTGAAGACGGTGTCTGCAGATGTTTATGAAAGGAAGGTATCTCTCACAATCTATCTTCTCTCATCCAGACTATACTGTCGGTTTTGGAATCGCACCAAATCATGACCAAGATTTATGGCCTCGCGGACTATACCGCCGATCGGGAATTGCACCCTGCCCTGAAGACATCCTCTGATTCAAATGTTGTCACTATTATAATGCCGTCCGAGACGAATGTCAAGAGCGAGATCCTTCTGCGCTAGTCTGGACCTTGCGGTATTCGCGTGGCGTCATACCGGACTCCTCTTTAAAGGCTCGCGTGAATTTTCCCTGCGACTCATACCCTACGGCACTCGCGATATCGGCGATCTGACGATCCGTTTCACGCAATAGTTTCATGGCCGTTTCCATGCGGCATTTTTTCATATAGGTGGCAATCGGCAGGCCATAGACCGCCTTAAATAAAGTTTTCAAAGAGGCGCTGTTGATCAGGTATTTTTTGGAGAGTTCTTCGATAGTAAAGCGCTTGTCAAGATGTGCCATTAAAAAGGAATGAATCTCTCGGATGAGTTCGGTCTGCTGGGAGACGTATGGAGGCAAATGCGTTGTTGCACGGGGATCCATCTGGGAAAGATAAAGAAGAAGCTCCTGGGTCTTGAGTTTATAATAAGGAAGGCGAAGCGCCTCCGGCAGATCATAGAGAATACCCAGGATGGAGTCCAGCTGCGGCGCGGCGGGAAGTGCAAAAGGATGTCCGTCACCGCAGAAAGTCTGAATCAGCATATCAGGGTTCCAATCGGCTTCCCGCAGGATTTCCGGGAGTTTTGTGCCTAAGAGTGCGGGATCTATAGTAATCGAAATGCCCTCATAATAACCCAGGGGCAATGTCATCTGTGAATCGGCACAACAATCCAACGTATGCAGACACAAATCTCCGCTTCCCAGATAGACAGAAATATGATGATGCATGTTCCACCCGATACGGCCGCGATGACAATAGTTGATCTCCAAAGCGGAATGCTGCGCGGGATGCTGAAAATGCACCTGATCGGCCAGATATTGATGAAAAGCCAGCTGAATGCCTGGAAACAGAGAATATACCTGAATGCGTCCCTTTCCCTCGGTTTTCGTGGAGAAGGAATCGGTGAAATGGCAAAGAAACCGCGTATCATCGGGATACTGATGGATCTGAAACGTTCCGGGAGCGATCCCCGATAAGTTTTTTTCACACGATGAGAGGTAAGTGTCTTTCATCGCGACGCATCCTCTTGCTGGGAAGGCGCATCCGGGCAGACGATCTCCACCATTTTTTCAATCATATGGTGCAGAAGCTGTGCCTGGTTCGTATCGGCCGCTCGATAATACACCTCTTTGCCAGAGCGTCTGCTGACGATCAGGCCGCTGCTCTTCAGCTGACGTAGATGATGCGATACGGCAGGACTCGTCATGCCCACGATGGCCGAGATATTGATGACACATTCTTCGCAATGGCATAGAAGCCAGAAAATGCGGATACGGCTTCCGTCACAGAGCTGCTTGAAAAGATCGGCAACAACTTGAAAATCGGCGGTTTCCGGCATATGTTCTAAAACATGTTCTAAAGAACATTCATGATGATGGGGCAGAGATACATGAGACACGCACATTCCTCCTTGAAAAAAATTCTAAGTTTATTCTAGCACAAATTTCAGGAGCCGTCTATGGATTTGCCCAAATAGAAATTCTTTTATCCCAAATGGATCAATTCGAAAATACGGGGTTGACGAAACAGGAAATAGAGCGCATCATACAGACAAACGATTAAACAATCGTTAAATCATTATGATGAGCAAAGGAGTTTTAGCGATGAAGAAGACATACAAGATCGATGTGGATTGTGCCAACTGCGCGAATAAGATGGAAGCGGCTGCTAAGAAAACGGCAGGTGTGAAGGACGCGACGGTCAATTTCATGATGTTAAAGATGAATGTGGAATTTGAAGAAGGACAGGATCCGAAGGCGGTCATGGAGCAGGTTCGCAAAAACTGTAAAAAGGTGGAGGATGATTGCGAAATCTTCCTGTAATGAAAGATCCAAGGAGGGGATATCGTGAATAAAAAGCAGAAGAAAATGCTGGTGCGGATTATCGTGGCAGCGGTTCTATTGATTGCCCTTTCCTTTGTGCCGGTGACCGGAGTATTGCGATTTATCTTGTATATGATCCCGTATCTGATTATCGGCTATGATATTCTGATGAAGGCGGGAAAGGGCATCCGAAATCATCAGATCTTTGACGAGAATTTCTTAATGGCTATTGCAACGGTCGGCGCGATTGTTTTGGCGCTATACGACCAGAGCGGGGATTATACAGAGGCCATCGCAGTCATGCTTTTCTATCAGGTAGGAGAGCTGTTTCAAAGCTATGCAGTGGGAAAAAGCCGCCGCAATATCAGCGAACTCATGGATATCCGTCCAGATTATGCGAATATAGAAAATGGTGGAAACCTTGAACAGGTAGATCCCGACGAGGTGGAAATCGGGACTACGATTGTGGTACAGCCCGGAGAAAAAGTACCGATCGATGGCATTGTTGTGGAAGGTACATCCAGCCTGAATACCAGTGCGCTGACGGGCGAAAGCCTGCCGCGGGATGTTTCAGCGGGAGATGAGATCATCAGCGGATGCATCAATATGACAGGACTGTTGAAGATCCAGACGACAAAAGAATTCGGAGAGTCCACAGTTTCAAAAATCCTGGATCTGGTGGAAAACGCCAGCTCGCGTAAATCGAAGTCTGAGGACTTTATTGCGAAATTTGCCCGGATCTATACGCCGGCGGTTTGTATCGCGGCGTTAGCGCTGGCCCTCCTGCCGCCCCTTGCCAGAATTCTATTCATGGGACTCGCCCCGCAGTGGGATACCTGGATCTACAGGGCGCTGACGTTCTTAGTCATAAGCTGTCCCTGCGCACTGGTCATCAGCATTCCCCTTTCCTTCTTCGCAGGGATCGGCGGGGCCAGTAAAGCAGGCGTATTGGTGAAAGGATCTAACTATCTCGAAACCCTATCCCAGACCAAGATCGTCGTCTTCGATAAAACCGGGACACTGACGCAGGGCGTTTTTGAGGTCAATGGCATTCATCATAACACGCTGGAGAATGAAAAGATTCTGGAATACGCCGCTCTGGCGGAAAGCGCATCTTCCCATCCGATCAGCAAGAGTCTGCAGCGCGCCTATGGAAAGGAAATAGATCGGTCTCGCGTCCAGGACATTCAAGAAATCAGCGGAAATGGTGTGATTGCCAAAGTGGATGGCGTAGAGGTGGCCGCTGGCAATACAAAACTCATGGATAAGCTGCATATTCCATATATTGATTGTCATCATGTGGGTACGATTATTCATATGGCGATTGAGGGGGAATATGTGGGACATATTCTGATATCAGACATCATTAAGCCGCACGCGAAGGGGGCCCTTGAAGCACTGAAAGCTTCAGGAGTCCGTACCACGATCATGTTGACAGGGGATGCTCGAAAAGTCGCCGATCAGGTAGCGAAAGAAGTCGGTGTGGATGAAGTGCATAGCGAGCTGCTGCCCGCCGACAAGGTGGAACAGGTAGAGCGCATTATGGAGAAAAAATCCGCGCAAGAAAAATTAGCTTTTGTAGGCGATGGCATCAACGACGCACCTGTATTGCGCCGTGCGGACATAGGAATTGCGATGGGGGCAATGGGATCCGATGCAGCCATCGAAGCAGCCGACGTCGTGCTGATGGACGATGATCCCATGAAAATAGCAAAGGCAATTCGGATTTCCAGAAAGTGTTTAGGTATCGTATATCAAAATATTATCTTCGCCATCGGAGTTAAGCTCATCTGTCTTATTCTCGGAGCCTTCGGAATCGCCAATATGTGGCTTGCCATCTTTGCTGATGTAGGAGTTATGATCATCGCAGTGCTCAACGCCATTCGAGCTTTATTTGTACAGAAACTATGAGTATAGGCTTTGTACGCAGAAGTAAGAAGGCTGGCGCTAGAATATCCAATTGCATATAGTTGCGGGGCATTCCATCCCCGCGACTTTTTCGTTTGACGGGCATACCGTCAGTCTCGCAATCGCGTATAAATCAGTTCCTCTTAAAACTATTTATACGCAGTTTAGCGAAAGCGCGCTGCAGAATTTTATTTTTGCGTACAATTCTGAGGGTGTCTCCGTCCCTGTGACGCGCGAAATGGAAAATATTTACAGAATTATACGCGCTTTGAAGATCCACGAGCTGTCAATTTCGCATTTGCGTATAATCGCAGGGGCATCTCCGTCCCTGCGAGGCTTAAAATGGAAATAACTTACAGTTTTATACGCGATTCGAGGATTTGCGAGCTGTCCGTCTCTCATTTGCGTATAAATTAGTTCCTTTTAAAACTATTTATACGCGATCCAGCGAAAGAACTCTGCGGAATCTCGATGTTGCGTATAATTTTGAGCACAGATCCGTCCCTGCGACGTGCGAAATGGAAGAATCTTACAGATTTATACGCAATCCCACAAAAGGGTTCCGCAGAATTTCGCATTTGCGTATAATCGCAGGGGCATCTCCGTCCCTGTGACGCTTAAAATGGAAATAACTTACAGTTTTATACGCGATTCGAGGATTTGCGAGGTAATGCCCTTATAATGGTGTA
>DBQQ01000060.1:10156-23035 GCA_002305315.1 Clostridiales bacterium UBA1390 | reverse complement strand
CCAGTTTTAGTTTACCACTTCAACTCGAAGCCTGATTTTATTACATCTGTTTCAAGACTAATGAGAAATCCGGGGTTTTTCTCATTAGTCTGACCGAGAAATTGTTACATCGCTCCAAGACTAATGAGAAATCCGGGGTTTTTCTCATTAGTCCAGCTGAGAGATGATTTCTCNNTATTTTGCAACGCCCCCATTTTTTGGTTTTCTGAAAGAAAGGGGATAAGGCAACCGGGATGAAAATTCTCTTAAAAAACACAAACAAATGTTTGCATTTTTGGAAAGAGTGTGGTATACTATGAATGCAAAGCGAAAATCAGTTCGCTTTTTGAGATAAATAGGAGGTTCGCAGTATGAGGGAGGAGATTGTTCATAAGCTGGAGGTCCTGGCAGATTCGGCGAAGTATGATGTGTCTTGTGCATCCAGTGGAGTGGAGCGGCATGGTGTAGGAAAGATTGGCAGTGCATCGCTGGGAGGAATCTGTCACGCGTGGTCCTCGGATGGACGATGCATCTCGCTTCTCAAGGTACTCCATACGAATCGATGTATTTTTGACTGCGCCTATTGTATAAACCGCCGGAGCAATGATATCCCCAGGGCTTCTTTTACCTCCGAAGAACTGGCGGAGCTTACGATGGAGTTTTATCGCCGAAATTATATCGAAGGTCTGTTTCTGAGTTCTGCGATTGAAAATGATCCACAGGAGACGATGGAAAAGATTGTGCGTACGCTACGCCTGTTGCGGAAGACATATGGATTTGCCGGCTATATTCATGCGAAACTGATTCCGGGGGCAGATCCCATTCTGGTACGCCAGGCCGGGCTCCTGGCCGATCGAGTCAGTATCAACCTGGAGTTGCCCAGTCAGGCGGGGCTGGCCGCCCTTGCGCCGCAGAAGAAACCGGCCCTGCTGCTTGCGCCGATGCAGCAGGTACACCGGGAAATCAGTGGATATCTGGAGGATACACGTCATTTTCGACATACGCCGGCATTTGCACCGGGGGGACAATCCACACAGATGATCGTAGGGGCGATTGCAGATACGGACTATCAGCTGCTGCAGGCTTCGTCTAAATTGTATCGAAGTTTTGGGATGAAGCGGGTGTACTATTCTGCGTATATTCCGATGAATGCGGATTCGAGGCTGCCAGCGCTGACGGTACCTCCGCCCAGACAAAGAGAACACAGACTGTATCAGGCGGACTGGCTGATGCGCTTTTACGAGTTTGAGGCCGATGAGATTCTGGATCGTTCCCAGCCCTTCTTTGACTTGGAATTTGATCCGAAAATCGACTGGGCGTTTCGGCACATGGACTTGTTTCCGATAGAGGTGAATCGCGCGTCGCTGCATGAACTCCTGCGAGTACCTGGAATTGGGCCGACTTCAGCAAAGCGGATCGTGCGGCACAGGCGGTTGGCGCCGCTTTCGTATGAATCTTTGGCTAAGACAGGCGTTGTGATGAAGCGGGCACGTTATTTTCTGACGTGCGGCGGTCGTTTCTGCGGGGATGTGAGCATGTATCCGGAGAATATCAAGAATAAACTACGCGGTCAGGATCAGCAGTATCAGCAATTATCCTTATTTTAGAAAGGCGGATGGGCATGTTTTATCTGTACGATGGCAGTTTTGACGGATTTCTGTGCTGTGTCTACGCGCATTATTATCAGGAACGCGCGGATGGGATTCGTATACAGGGCGGCGAACAGATGCAGTTGTTTTATGAGAAAGAAGTGACTACGGATTATAATATCTCCCATCGTGTATTTTGGGGGCTTCAGGGCCGCTTAGGACAGGAGATTTGCGAGAAGATCTTCCGGGCCTTTTTATCGGATCTTTCAGGGAAAGAGATGATGGTGCTTCGATATATCGCGGTATGTTTGAAGCAGGGACGCAGGATGGATGCATATCGGACGCATCCTGACATCCTGGCGGTACAGAAGGCCAGTGAACGGGTGGCCAGGGAAGCACACCGTTTTTTGGGATGGATGCGTTTTTCGGATATCCAGGGGGTACTGTATGCGGCGTATGAGCCGGATGCGGATCTGACATGCCTCATCATGCCGCATTTCGTGGATCGTCTGCGGCGAGAACGATTTATTTTACATGATCGGAAGCGGAAAAAGGCGGGAATCTATGCTAAAGGATATTGGGAGGAGAGGCCGTTTGACCGCGATCTCAGGATGTATCGCTCGGCCAAGGAAATTATGACAGAGGAAGCATGGCAGGCCTACTTTGACCACATTGCGATCGCGGAGCGGGAGAACCGAGCGTTACAGCGGCAGTTTATGCCGGTTAAGATCTGGAAAAATCTGACTGAAAAGCCCGTGCGTCTGTAAGAGGAATGAACTTTACATTTTTTATCCGGTGAAATATAATATAAAAAAGAGGAGAAAGGAGAGAATATATGGAAGAACGGGAGAAACGGGCGATGTTGTTAATGACCAGGCAATGCTGGGAAGCAGGTATTGCAGCGCAAGCATTGTTGGAGCGTGGAGATGAATCGGATCTGGAGATCATGGTACGAGATATTGTGACGAGGCAATCATTAGATGGACGGCTTTGTAATGTGGAAAATACGAAAGCCGTAACGGACAGCAGCTTTTGTATTCCGGCTGTATGGCATGTGGCACAACAGGCGAATCACGAGACAGAGAAGCGAGCTGTGGAGAGAAATATACAGTTTTTGCTGTACGAATCGCCTAGGAGAGAAGATGGAGTATTATATCATATGTTGGGGACTCAGGAGATATGGGCGGATTCGGCGGCATTTTTACCATATTCTCTGGCCCTTTCGGGATATTGTCAGGAGGGGATAGGGCAGATGAAGGGGCTGATGCATACACTGAGAGATACCAAGACAGGTCTGTTCTTTCATGTATGGGACGAGGAGCGTGGCCTATTTAGCAGGAAGTATCTATGGGGGATTGGGAATGGTTGGTTTCTGACAGGAATCTATCGACTGATACAGGAAATTCCGCGAGAGAACAAGATACGGCAAGAATTTGTGACGATATGGCGGATGCTTTTGGAAAGGGTATTGATGTTTCTGGATGCTAACGCCCTGTTCCACAATCACCTCTTGGATTCTGCGAGTTTCTTGGAATCTGAATGTAGTGAAATGATCGCTTATATGATTTTCTGTGGAATACGAGATGGTTTCCTGGATTCGAAGTATGCAGAGATAGGAGAAAAAATACGATATGCGGTGCGAAAGAGAGTAGATATGTGGGGCATGGTGACGGGATGTGCCGGTTCGCCCCATTTTGTCGCGCCGGGAATTTCGGTAGAGGGACAAGCACATTTTTTGATGATGGAAGCGGCGTATCGCAGGATGGTATAGGGGGATATTTATTCTTGGCGCGAAGGATAGAAAAATTTGTTTTGGAGTATTGACAAAAAAGAAGAGTTAGCATATAATAACCAAAGGTTAGCAAGTGCTAACCTTCATTTTGGAATTGGAGTTAGCATTATCTAATCTTTGGAGGGGCAACGCAAATGATGATAAATCGCAGGCTGATCGAGACTGTACCGGAATCGAAGCGTCATATCGCAGGGAATGTGGCGGCACAGTGGATCTCTCTGGTGGCCAATATTGTGATCATATTTATGGTAGGATGGATATTAGAAGGGCTGTGGAACCAGGAACTGAGTGGAAACAGGGCGATCCTGGGAAGCGTCGTTTTTCTGGTCGGCCTTCTGGTTCGTTTTATCTGTACACGGATAGCGGCGAGAGAAAGCTTTCTGGCTTCTAAATTCGTGAAACAGAAACTGCGGCAGATGATTTATCAGAAGTTACTGCGTCTGGGCAGTCATTATACCGAAAAGGCAGCCACAGCAGAGGTGGTACAGGCCTCCGTAGAAGGGGTAGAACAACTGGAAACCTATTTCGGATCGTATTTACCGCAGTTTTTCTATAGTATGCTGGCACCCGTGACACTCTTTATCGTTCTCTCTTTTGTCAACTTCCCGTCTGCCATCGTACTTCTCATTTGTGTACCGCTGATTCCGATTTCGATTGTGGCTGTTCAGAAATTTGCGAAGAAACTGCTTGCTAAATATTGGGGACAGTACACACGTATGGGAGACCATTTTCTGGAAAACCTGCAGGGACTGACAACCCTGAAAATTTATCAGACGGATGGGGAAAAACATAAGCAGATGAATGAAGAGGCGGAACGTTTTCGAAAAGTGACCATGAAAGTGTTGACGATGCAGTTAAACTCCATCACGATCATGGATCTGATCGCCTATGGGGGCGCGGCGCTCGGCGTGATTGTATCGGTATCACAGTATGCGGCCGGGCACATTGGTTTCTGGGGAGCCTTTGTGATCATTCTGTTAGCAGCGGATTTCTTCTTGCCCCTGCGGGCGTTGGGTTCCTTTTTCCATGTGGCGATGAATGGCATGGCTGCCAGCGATCGCATTTTTGCGCTGCTGGATTTGCCGGAAGACCCGGAGAAAACGGAGACGATAGGAGAAGAGAAGGATATCGTGCTGCAAGACGTTTCGTACAGCTATGACGGAGAGCGGGAAGTGCTCCATCATGTGAATATGAAATTCCCGGAGCACGGCCTGACATCTATCGTGGGAGAAAGCGGATGCGGAAAATCTACGGTGGCCTCATTGATCATGGGACTGCAGCGTGGGTATACGGGCAGCGTTCGTGTTGGAGGCAGGGAAGTATCCGCCCTGCGTGAGGATAGCCGTATGAAACAGATGACGATCATGAGTATTGGCAGCTATATTTTCAAGGGAACCATACGGGAAAATCTGGAGATGGGCCGTAAGGGCGCCTCAGAAGATGAGATGTGGCAGGCGCTCCGGCAGGTGAATCTGGCGGGATTTGTGCAAGAGAACGGAGGATTGGAGATGAAGCTGCTGGAGAGGGGCAGCAATCTTTCCGGAGGGCAGTGTCAGCGTCTGGCATTGGCACGAGCCCTGCTGCATGATAGTGCCATCTATATTTTCGATGAGGCCACCAGCAATATTGATGCGGAAAGCGAGAATGACATCATGGCAGTATTGCGAACCTTGGCACAGCATAAAAACGTAATTCTCATTTCCCACAGGCTGGCAAATGTGGTACCGTCGGATCGGATCTATGTGATGGACGCCGGCCAGGTGATAGAACAGGGAACACATGAAGAGCTGTTGCAGACAGGCGGACAGTACGCCAGACTCTGGAAGACACAGGCAGAGCTGGAACGTTATGACGGAAAGGAGGTCACCGCATGAAGCACAGAAGTTCAGCGAAGATCATGGGCAGTCTCATCGGCCTGGTAAAGCCACTGGCACCCTTTATGATTTTGGCGATTCTGATGGGTGTTGCGGGATTTTTAACGGCGATTCTCATCACAGTCTTCGGCGGATTTGCGTTGTTGGAAGTTTTGGAAAATCCGGCGGGAATCGCGCTGGGAACCGTATTTTCCTGCGTCCTTCTGTTCGCCGTGGCAAGAGGATTTCTGCGGTATGCAGAACAGGCCTGTAATCACTATATTGCCTTTAAGCTCCTGGCGCTGATCCGAGACCGCGTTTTTGGCGCACTGCGAAAACTGGCGCCGGCGAAGCTGGAAGGACGAGATAGAGGAAACCTGATTTCCATCATCACCAGCGATATCGAGCTGTTGGAAGTGTTTTATGCGCACACGATTTCACCCTGCTGCATTGCGGTGATCGTTTCCCTTCTTATGCTGATCTTTATCGGATCCTTCCATGGGGCACTGGCTCTGGTGGCGCTGGTGGGGTATGCCGTGGTGGGAGTCCTGGTACCGTATGTCATCTCTCGAAGGACGAGACGGAGCGGAGATGCTTTCCGTGCGGAGTTTGGCGATATGAATGCATATTTCATGGATAGTCTGCGCGGCCTGCGGGAGATTCTGCAGTATGATATGGGGCAGGAGAGAGGAGAGCAGATCGGAATCCGCACACAGAAGATGTCGGAGAACGAGGAAGAGGTGAAGCGGCAGGGCGGTCTCAGCAGCGCGGTCACGGGATTCCTGATTCTGTTTTTCACACTGGTGATGCTCCTGGTGGAAGGACTACTGTATCAACAGGGCAGTATCGGGTTTGAAGGCGTCCTGATTCCTGTGATTACGATGGCCTCTTCATTTGGCCCGGTACTCGCGGTGGCGAATCTGGGCAGTGGTTTAGCGCAGACACTGGCGGCCGGAGACCGAGTGCTGGATATTCTGGAAGAAGAGCCTCAGGTGCAGGAAGTAGAGACGGGCAAGGATGCGATTTTCACGGGGGCTCGTGTGGAAGATGTGAGCTTTGCCTATGATCAGGATACCATTCTTCAACATATGAACATGGAGATTTGTAAGGGGCAGATCACGGGGATTTCGGGCCCCTCTGGCAGCGGTAAATCCACGCTGTTAAAACTTCTGATGCGATTCTGGGACACCGAACAAGGTGTGATCCGCATTTCCGAAACACCGATTCAGGAGATCCGAACAAAAAGTCTGCGGAAGATGGAGAGTTATGTGACGCAGGAAACACAGCTCTTTCATGACAGCATTGAGAATAATCTGCGTGTGGCCAAATGGGACGCCACGAGAGAAGAGATCGAAGAAGCCTGTAAGAAGGCAGCGGTACATGATTTCATACTCTCGTTGCCCAAGGGATATGAGACCATGGTGGGAGAATTGGGATCTACGCTGTCCGGTGGGGAGAGGCAGCGACTGGGAGTTGCCAGAGCCTTTCTGCATAATGCCCCGCTGATCTTGCTGGATGAACCCACGAGTAATCTGGACAGTTTGAATGAATCCGTGATCCTGAAATCTCTAAAAGAGGAGAAGGAGAAGACGGTCGTGTTAGTATCGCATCGTCCGTCTACGATGCGCATCGCGGATACCGTATATTCGGTAGAGAACGGGAGACTGAGCTGATGGATGTGGGAAGTAAGAGACAGAAAGAAAAGGAAGTCGTAGAGCAGATGATTCGTTTGTATTGTAGGGGGAATCATCATACGAAGAAGTTATGCGCTGAATGCGCAGCCCTTTTGGCCTATGCGAATGCACGGGTAGATCACTGTCCCTTCATGGAGACAAAGTCCTTCTGTTCGAATTGCAAAGTGCATTGTTATAAACCGGATATGCGAGAACAGATTCGCCGGGTGATGCGGTATGCCGGGCCGCGGATGCTTTTTCATCATCCGGTCATGGCGATTCGGCATGTGGTGGAAACTCAAAAAGAAAAGAAGCAATGGGAGGAGTCCAATGAAAATTAAGAAGGCGATTTTTGTGGTGTTAGGTTGTATCAGTCTGGGTGTAGGAGCAGTAGGAGCCGTACTGCCGCTCTTGCCGGCGTTTCCGTTTCTGTTATTTGCCGCGTTTTGTTTCGCGAAAAGTTCAGAGCGGCTGCATCAGTGGTTTATCCATACCAAACTGTATAAAAACAATCTGGAGACGTATGTGAAAGGGGAAGGTATGACCTGGAAGACCAAGATTCGGATCATGGTCATGGTGACGATACTGATGAGTATCGGCTTCGTGATGATGGGCAGAGTCCCGGTGGGGCAGATCGTATTGGCGGGCGTCTGGGTATTTCATATCCTGTATTTCGTCTTTGGGGTAAAGAGTATTCCGGCAGGGAGCGTGTCGGCAGAATAAAAAAAGGGGCTGTCTCCTGTGAGACAGCTCCCTATGATTTTCATCAATGATGTAAGAGGCCCATATCCTGTAAAACCTGACGCAGTTTTTCTTTTTCGGTTGAGGTCAATTCTGCGATAGGTTCCAAACACTTGCCGACAGGGAAGCCCTGCATGACGAGCCCTTCCTTGATTACCGCAGGGAAAGTACCCATATTACAGGCGATCCGCAATGGCGCTAAGGTAAACTGCGCCTCGAGGGATCCGGCGATATCGCCAGCCATATACTTGTCATAAATATCGGCGGCGATTCGGGGGGCTACGTTGGCACAGGAAGCAATAGCGCCGGCAGCACCGTAACAGAGTCCAGCATGGATCAGAGTATCCCGGCCCAAAAGCACGTGGAAATGATCGTTGCCACGGGTAAGACGGATATACTCCTCGGTATTGGTGAAATCTCCCGTACTATCCTTTACACCTACGATATTCGGGATCTCTGCCAGCTTGGCAATGGTTTCCGGTGTCACCGTGACATTGGTTTTCGGCTTATTATTATAGACAATCACCGGCAACGATGTGCTCTCTGCCACGGACTTGTAGAAGGCATAGACCTCGGGCTGTGTCTGAGAGACAAACATGGGAGTCAGAACAGATACAGCATCGACTCCTACTTCCTCGGCGATGTGTACCAGACGAATGGTACCGCGTGTGGTGATGTGGTTAGCACCGGCATAGACCGGAACACGTCCCGCTACTTCGTCTTTGCAGACCTCTAAGATATAACGAACCTCTTCCTCAGAAAAAGCGTAGAACTCCCCTGTAGTTCCTAAAGGAAAAACGCCATGCACGCCTTCTTCGATCAGATGGTTTACCATCTTGCGGAAAACGGGTTCATTGAACTTGCCATCCTCGGTGAAAGGGGTAATAATCGGTGGAATAATGCCATAGGGCTTAAACATGTGTAGACTCCCTTTCTTTTATTTCTTGTGTTCGACGGTTACGTTAGCAATCTTCTCGTAATAATGCAGCATGCCGGAATGGTCTTCCTTCTCGTGGCCATCCGCCTTGACAGCCTGCATGATCTCCATCATTTGTGCGGTAATAGGCACAGGAGAACTGATGGCATGGGCAGCATTCAGCGCATTATTCAGATCCTTGATGTGCAGCTCAATCCGGAAACCGGGTTTGAAATTACGATCCATCATCATAGGCGCCTTGGCATCCATGACGGTGGAACCAGCCAGACCCCCACGGATGGCCTGGTACACAAGTTCAGGATCAGCCCCGGCCTTGGTCGCAAAGGTGAGGGCTTCCGCAACCGCTGCGATATTGGATGCGACGATGATCTGATTGGCCAACTTGGCGATATTACCGGAACCCAGTTCACCGACATATACGACCGATGCAGCCATATGCATCAAAAGATCATAAAAACGATCAAAGGTTTCTTTCTTGCCGCCAACCATGACGGAAAGGGTGCCATCAATCGCCTTGGGCTCGCCTCCGGATACGGGAGCATCCATCAGTTCAATATCCTTTTCTGCCAGAGCGGCGCCAATGGCCTTGCTTTCTACCGGATCAATCGAGCTCATATCAATAACGACAGTACCCGGTTTTGCGGCAGCGATGATACCATCCTCAGCCAGAGCCACTTCCCGTACATTGGGAGAATTGGGCAACATGGTTATGATAACATCACACTGAGAAGCTAAAGAAGCAATGCTTTCTGCGGAAGCAGCGCCGCATGCGGCAACCTCTTCCTGCGCGGCCTTGCTGCGGTTAAATACAACCAGGTCATAGCCTGCTTTAATCAGATTCTTGCTCATGGGCTTTCCCATGATACCTAATCCAATAAATCCTACTTTCATTGTACTCCTCCTTCAGAATCTTCACTTGGACAAACTGTCCAGCTACAGTCATTATAGGGCAATTTTTGATGTTCTTCAAGAACTTTTTTGGAAAATTTCGCGTAGGGTATAGATTTTTGGAAGATTTGCTGTATAATAAAGATAATTCGATGAAGGAAAGGATGGAATCTATGGCGACAGAACCATTGTATATTAAAATCAAAGAGAATGACAATGTGGCGATTACAGTGCATGCCATTCCGGCAGGAACAGAGATTATGGAGGGCGTCGTATCCCGGCAGGAGATTCCGCAGGGACATAAGATTGCGCTGGAGGATATTAAGAAGGATGCGCCGATCCGCCGATACGGTGTGGTATTGGGCTATGCGCTGGATGATATTCCGCAGGGGAGCTGGATCAACGAACATATGCTGCGGCTTCCAGTGCCGCCGGATGTCAGAAACATGACGTTTTCCACAAACATCCGAACGGATCTGCCGAAGCCGCCGGTGACGACCTGGGAAGGCTACCGCAATGCAGAGGGATATGCGGGAACCAGAAACTATCTGGGAATCATCACCACAGTGCAGTGTGTGGAAGGCGTGCTGAATGTGGCGGTCGATCGGATTCGTAAGGAACTTTTGCCGAAGTATCCCCATGTGGATGGTGTTGTACCCGTGAACCATGCGTATGGCTGCGGAGTGGCCATTAACGCGCCGGAAGCGGTGATTCCGATTCGAGCGATCTCCAACATGACCAAGCATCCGAACTTTGGCGGGGAACTGATGATCGTCGGCCTAGGATGCGAGAAACTGCAGCCGAATATGATCACAGATCAGGTGGATGCGGAGCATGTGCTGATGCTGCAGGATTATCAAGGGTTTGATGTGATGGTGCAGGCGATCATGGACATGGCCGAGAAGAAGCTCAAGAAGCTGGATCAGCGCAGAAGAGAGACACTGCCGTTGTCCGACTTGATTATCGGCATGCAGTGCGGCGGCAGCGATGCATTTTCTGGAGTCACAGCCAATCCCTCAGCCGGTTATGCCTCAGACCTTCTGGTCAGCGGAGGGGCTACGGTGTTATTCTCTGAGGTCACAGAAGTGCGCGATGGCGTCTATCTGCTGGCGGAACGGGCAGTGGATGAAGAGGTCGGCAAGAAACTGGCTAATGAGATGCTCTGGTACGATCATTATCTGGAGGAAGGCCGCGTAGACAGAAGTGCGAATCCGACGCCGGGCAACAAGAAAGGCGGTCTGTCCAACATTGTGGAAAAGGCCATGGGGTCTATTGCGAAGTCGGGAACCGCGCCGATCGTAGAAGTGCTGTCTCCGGCAGAACGTCCTACGAAGAAGGGACTGATCTATGCAGCCACGCCGGCCAGCGATATCGTGTGCGGGCCGTCTCAGTTGGCTTCGGGAATCACGCTGCAGGTATTCATGACAGGACGGGGAACCCCCTATGGTTTGCCGGAGGCTCCCGTGGTGAAGGTATGTTCCCGGACCGATATGAAAAATCAATGGCCGGATCTGATTGATATCAACGCGGGTACGATTGCGACAGGACATGCCACGATTGAGGAAGTGGGGACAGAGCTCTTCCAGTTTATTGTGGATGTGGCCAGTGGGCGCAAGCAGACCTGGGCAGAGAAGCATCATTTATACAATTATCATTGCTTCTTCAATCCGGCGCCGATTACCTGATCCCGGTGGTAAGGCTGTTGCCAAATGGCAATGGCCTTTTTTAATTGAAAGAAAAGGGTTCTATTTTCGAAAAATCCTCATAAAGTAACAGTACCATACTGTGAAAAAGTGAGGACGCTGACATGGCAGAAGAGTTTAACCTGTATCAGGATATTGCGGGGCGCACCGGCGGATCCATATACATAGGCTGCGTGGGGCCGGTGCGGACGGGCAAGTCCACATTCATCAAGAATTTTATGGAATTGATGATCCTACCGGGCATTCAGGACCCTAATGAGAGGAATCGTACGATTGACGAGCTCCCCCAGTCCAGCAATGGAAAGACGATCATGACGACGGAACCGAAATTCATACCGAATGAAGGGGTGGAGGTATCGTTTGCCGATCAGAATGGAGAACCGGTACGATTCAAGGCGAAGATGATCGACTGTGTGGGATATATGGTTCCTGGCGCCATCGGCCATATGGAAGATGATGAGAACCGCATGGTGAAGACGCCCTGGTTTGAAGAGGAGATCCCCTTTGTACAGGCAGCGGAGATCGGAACGCGCAAGGTCATTGCGGAACACTCTACCGTAGGATTGGTGATTACTACGGATGGCACGGTGACGGATATCCCCAGAGAGGATTATCAGGAGGCAGAACGCCGTGTCATAGAAGAACTTAAGACATTGGGAAAACCGTTTATCGTACTGCTCAATTCGGTGAATCCCGAGAGGGAAACGGTCAAGCTTCTGGCGGGACAGCTGGCAGAAGAATACGGTGTACAGGTATTGCCGATCAATGCCAAAGAGCTCAGAAAAGAGGATATTGAAGAGATTTTGCAGGCGCTTTTGCAGGAATTTCCCGCCAAACAGTTGTCACTGTTTTTCCCGGGCTGGCTGGAGACGTTGAGCCCGGAACATAGTGTGAAACAGGCGATGATTACGATGCTGCGCGGATGTGCGGAAAAGGTTTCCAAGATGAAGGATTTGCCGCCGGTTTTGGAGATGATCCGAGAAAATCCGTATATTAAAAAGGTACAGTGGGAGGGAATGAACCTGTGCCAGGGGACAGCTGAGGCAGAAGTGGTCCTCAAAGAACATCTTTTTTATGATGTGCTTAGCGAGATGACGGATGTCGAGATTGCCGGGGAACGGGATATGATCCTGACGATCCGAGATCTGGCGAAGTCGAAGAAAGAGTATGAGAAGCTGGAGTCCGCATATAAAGAAGCCATGCAGAGAGGATATGGCATTGTGCCGCCTATGATGGAAAATGTGGAGCTGGAAGAACCGCAGGTGATTCGTCAGGGAGGAAAATACGGTGTACAGCTTAGAGCGACGGCGCCTTCGGTACATTTCATCAGAACCCAGGTTGTGACAGAAATCAATCCGTATGTGGGAACGCAGGAACAGTGCCAGGATTTCCTCACGTATCTGAACACGCAGTCTGGAGATATCTGGCAGACAGAAATATTCGGCAGATCTGTACAGGAACTGGTGAAGGAAGGGCTAGGCGGAAAGGTAGGCAGAATGCCGGAAGCTGCTAGAAATAAGCTTCAGATCGCGCTGGAGAAGGTGATTAACGAAGGACGAGGCAATCTGATCTGTATTGTAATATAGGCAGGCTATTCGGGGCTGTCTGGCAGAGTGCAGGCAGCCCTGGAAATGTCATGATTTGTCACTGCATTTTTAGAGGCTATCCACTGGATTTTTCAGAAAAAAGATGATATAATAAGCGTGGCATAGCAATTTTCTATA
>DBQQ01000060.1:0-10098 GCA_002305315.1 Clostridiales bacterium UBA1390 | reverse complement strand
TGTGAGTTTGCCGCCAGAGGGCGTTCATTGTAAATTGCCATTGTATAACGGGGACAGATGCCAGGATACAGGAAGGTGTAAAGGTGAGTAAGAAGACAGAGAAAAGAAGCAGCAGAAGATTTCGTTGGGTGTATATTGTGATTGTCGCCATTTTCTTGTATGTGGTGGTACAGTCTTTCTTTTTGGCGCAAACCAGCAAGATGAATTATGTAGTGGCACAGAGCGGAGACCTGGAAGAAGTGGCATCCTTTACCGGTGTGATTACAAGAGAGGAGCAGCTCATTCGAGCATCACAGAGCGGTGTGGTGGAGTATTATTATCCGGGCAATCGGCATCTTTCAGAGGGAACCATGATCTGTTCCTTGCGGAATAATTATTATGGGGATCTTTTGGAACAGAAGATGGACGATCTGTATGAGCAGTTGCTCAACGAAGCGGCAGCCAGTGAATATGCGGAGGATTTCCAGCAGTTAGATACGCAGATTGGAGAACAGATTGCAGCATATGTGCGAGGAAAGACGGCCAATCATTACGATGCGCTCTATTCCATGAAAAATAACGTGCAGACGACGATGGATCAGCGGCAGAATCTTCTGGCAATATTGCAGAATGAGAAGATCAATGCGATGCTGGAAGAACAGGGGATCTATGAAGAGCAGCTGAATGAACAGAGTGCGAATATCACAATACCAGAAGCAGGCATGATCTCCTATACATATGATAATTATGAGGGATGGACCTGGGAGCAGGTGACGCAGGATTTCATAAGTAATTATCAGAATGAGTATGAAGCCATTACGTTGAATCTGCAAACGATCGAGGAAGGAGACCCGCTGTATCGTCTGGTCACAGGACAGGACTGGCAAATCACCTTTTTTGTGGATGCGGCGCAGGCGGAATACTTCGAGGAAGGAAGCGATTGTCATTTCTATATCGAGGGAAATTCGCTCACAGGAGAAGTGCTTGCCAAGGAGCAGCAGGGAGAACAGTATAAGATTGTCCTGGAAATCTCGGAGTACTTGAGCCGATATGCGAATCAGCGGCTTGCGCATCTGGAATTTCGTTTCTCAGGAGAGGAAGGGATTCAGGTTCCGAAGGAGTGCATCCTGCAGCAGTCATATTACCGTGTTCCTGAGGACTATGTGTATGATAGCTTAGGACAAGATTGTTTGATGATTCGACAGGAAGAAGGAGACGTGCTGTTCCCGATTGACGTTGTATATACTCGTGCCGGAGAAGAAAACAAGACGGGATATGTCTATTTTGAGATGCCGGAAGGTTTAACCGAGGGCGCTTTGATGATTCAGAGCGGCACAGATCAGGTCATGTCATTGGGAGAGCAAGAAACTTTGTCCTATGTATATACGGTAAATGGAGGATATCAGCAGCTTCAGATTGTGGAGATCTTATATGAAACAGACCGGTACGCGATTGTGGAAGGTGTGAAGTTGTATGATCAAATTCTGATTCCATAACCGATGGGAAAAGAGGAGCCGATGAAGAGAATAAGGCAGTTTTTGTTAGGACTGGTGTTATGTGTTGCATTTCTGAGTGGGTGTACCTCTTCGCCGGGGGATCCGTATAAGCTCTTGCAGGAAGCACGGCAGGCGGCAGAAGAGGGGGATTGGCAGCAGGCCTTGCAGAAGTATGATCGTCTGGTGGAATTGAGTCCAGATAATGGCGAAGTATATAATGGCAGAGGCGCGATTCTGCTGGAGCAGGGGAAGTATGAACTGGCGCAGGAAGATCTGGAGAAAGCCGTGGAGCAGAGCAGCGATAATGCGGTCTATTGGTATAACCTGGGACTGGCAAGATACTGTCTGAACCAGTATGAAGAAAGTATAGAAGCGTTTTCTCAGGCCATTTCGCTGAATCTTGAGTATGCGGATGCCTATGGACAGCGCAGCGCAGCCTATGTCTGTCTAGGACAATATGAGAAGGCTGAGGCAGATTTGGAACGAGCGGAGAACTTAGAGCCGGGCAGCAATGCGGCATATCTCGCGTTGCTAGGAAATGCGTATTTGACGGTAGGGGAATTGGAGCGAGCAAGAACCGCGCTCGATCAAGCGATTGCTATAGAGGCAGAGAATCCGCAATTCTATCTGCAAAGAGCACAGATTTGCATTTTGGCAGGCGACTATGATCAGGCACAGGAAGACTGTGTACAGGCGATCGGGATGCAGGATGGGTTCCTGGCCGGATATGCGCTGCTGGGAGATTTATATTATGCGCAGAGCGAATATGAACAGGCCATTGCCAACTACTCGGTGGCACTCCTGGAACAGGAAGACTATGCGGGATATCTGAATCGAGGGAGTTGTTATATGGCGTTGGGTCAGTATGAAGAGGCAGAGGCCGATTTTACTCAGGCGATCCTATTAGAACCGGGTCTAGCTGCGGCGTATACGCTGCGGGGCGAGACGAGAGAGAATCTGGGAGATCCAGAAGGTGCGCTAGAAGACTATAAGACGGCGAAGGATCTTTTACAGGAAGGAGAGGAAGAAAGTGGAACAGCTTGAGGTGTACGAACAGCGATTTCTGCAAGTAAGAAGGAATATAGAAGAAGCCGCAAAACGCGCAGGGCGTCGCCCTGAGGAGATTACACTTCTCCCGGTGACTAAGACACAGCCGATTGACGTGTTGGAAAAGGCATATCGGCTGGGAATGCGAATTGCGGGAGAAAATCATGTACAGGAAATCGTGGAGAAGAAACAGCACTTTGGGGACAGAGTTCATTTCCATATGATTGGACATTTGCAGCGTAACAAGGTGCGTCAGGTGTTGGATAAGGTAGAATTGATTCATTCGATGGACAGCCTGCGGCTGGCCCGGGATATTGACCGGATTGGGGGAGAGCTTGGACTTTGTCCCAGGATACTGATTGAGGTCAATGTGGCGGGAGAAGAGAGTAAATACGGGATTTCCGTGGAGGAATTGCCGGACATGCTGGAGCAGTTGAGCAGTCTCGCTCATTTGCGGGTCGAAGGGCTCATGACAATTGCGCCGTTCGTAGAGAATCCAGAAGAGAATCGCCCGGTTTTTCGTACCCTGCGACAACTTTTTATTGACAACAAGAGCAATCCGTTTCATAATATAGAAATGAATGTGTTATCCATGGGGATGACCAATGACTATCAGGTGGCGATTGAGGAAGGCGCAACCTTAGTTCGAATCGGGACCGCATTGTTCGGTGCCCGTCAGTATACGACAGCCTGAAATAAGGCTGGAACAGAGAAAGGATAAGAGATTATGGGAAAGTTTGACCATTTATTAGAAAAGATTGGCTGGGCACCGGCTCATGAGGAAGAGGAAGACAACGAGACCTACGAGGAGCCCAGAAGCGCTGTGTACTCTGCGGAACGAACTGCAGTCTCTCCCAGGGGTGAGATCCATTTCAGACAGGAGGAGCCAGAGGAAGAAGAGCCCGTGCAGCAGGCGCCCTATCGTCCGCATCGGGTCACGAGCCGGAGCACCTCTTCCACTTATCGGGAATCCTACCGGCAGCCGGATCGAGCCGCCGTCACTAATCCAAAGGTAGTAAATCTGCATGCGAATGTGCAGATGGAAGTCGTTGTGGCCAGCCCAGAATCTTTTGAGGAAGCCAAAAACATCTCTGATGATATTCGAAACAATAAGCCGGTTGTGATTAATCTGGAATTTGTAGAACAGCCGATTGCACAGCGTATCACGGATTTTCTGTGTGGTTCCTGTTACGCATTAAATGGAAACATTCAGCGGATCGCGGATAAGATCTATATGATTGCGCCAGGAAATGTAGACATTGCGTCGAACATTGATTTCCGTAAAACCCTGCAGAACGAGGGCGGACTGGTCTTCCCTTGGGGAACGGAGCAGTGAGGTGGCGCAGGGGGAAGAGAAATGGCTGAAGAGCCATTTGATGGACCTGGCAAGACAGGCGGAAACGTACAGTATTCCCATGTATTCGGATTTTTTGGATACGGCCCAGCAGGAGTTGCTGTATGATTTAGAAAAGCATGTATCCGTAAGGGTAGAATATAACGGAGGATACGAGGGGGCCGAGCGAAGAATGGCCTCCTTCTGTCCCCCGTTTTTCTATGAAGAGCAGACGACCTTTCCGATTTGTTGTCTGGAAATTCGTCCGCGGGGTGCGCAGTTTGTCAGAAAACCACCGCAGCATCGAGACTACTTGGGCTCCATTCTCGGATGTGGGATCGACAGGAGAAAGACAGGCGATATTTTGGTGCGGGAAGAAGGGGCGCTGATCTTCGTCTGTGAGGAGATGGCGGTTTTCCTTATGGAGAATCTACGGGAGGTAGGCCATGTTCCGGTGGATGTTCAGAGGTATGATGGGAGCTTGGAAGATGTGATACCACATGGAAAAGAGCTTGTAATCAGTGTGGCCTCCCTTCGTTTGGATGCGGTTTTGAGCCGTGGTTTTGGTATGGGGCGGGGAGATGCGGCCGATTTGATTCGAGCAGGCAGAGTGCAGATCGATCATCATCTGTGCGGTAAGACAGACCAGGTGGTGGGAGAAGAGGCATTATTGACGGTGCGCGGAAAAGGACGGCTGAAGCTGAAGGGAATGACTGGCACATCGAAGTCTGGGCGCATTCAGGTTCGGGCAGAACGTTTTGGATAATGGCATGAAGAGGATATAAGAGATGAAGAAACGATATTTCATGCTGCTTCTGGCGGCATTGATTTTGGTAGGGGCAGATCAACTTGTAAAATGGTGGGCTCTCGAGACACTGGCGGATGGAACCGTAATCAATCTGATTCCGGGGGTCTTTCGCTTTACTTATGTGGAGAATCGAGGGGCCGCTTTTGGAATTCTACAGGGACAGACGGTATTTCTAACCGTGATTTTGATTGCGGTCACAGCGGCGCTTTTGTACCTTTATCGTAAAGTGCCGGGAGGAAAACGATATTGGCTGCTTCACGTTTGTTATACGCTGATCCTGGCGGGAGCTGTGGGAAATCAAATCGATCGGATTTTCCGTGGTTTTGTGGTGGACATGTTTGAATTTTATTGGTTCCGATTCCCTGTTTTTAATCTGGCGGACTGCTTTGTAGTGGTAGGTGGGATTTTGGTATTTCTTATATTGGCATTTCGGCCTCATCTGCTGGATTCGTTGATGGGACATAATCAGAAGAAAGAAGATTCGCAGAATGGATGAGATACTCAACATTCGGGTAGAAAAAGAAGAGGCGGGCAGTCGGCTAGACAAGTTTTTATCGGGAGAGCTGCCGGAATTGTCTAGGTCCAGAATTCAGAAACTATTATCCCAGGGGAATATCACAAGAAACGGACAGACGGCGAAAAATAGTGAAAAGGTGGCGGAGGGAGATCATCTGATGATTACGCTGCCCCCGCCGGAACCGCTGGATATTCGGCCAGAAAATATACCGCTGGAGATTGTGTATGAGGACGAGGATCTTCTGGTGGTGAATAAGCCGCGGGGTATGGTGGTGCATCCGGCTCCTGGACATTACAGTGGTACGCTGGTCAATGGGCTTCTGTATCATTTTGAAGGAGCGTTGTCAGGGATCAATGGCGTAGCGCGGCCCGGAATCGTACATCGTATCGATAAAGATACGTCAGGGCTCCTGGTCGTTTGCAAGACGGACAGAGCGCATCAGGGGATGGCGGATCGTCTGAAAGTACACGACATCGAACGGGTGTATCATGCGATCGTGTATGGAAATCCAAAAGAAGAAGAGGGAACGATCAGTGCGCCTTTGGGACGCTCAGAGCAGGATCGAAAAAAGATGGCGATTCGTCCGGATGGCAGGCGGGCCGTTACGCATTGGCGAGTCTTAGAACGATTCGGCGCCTTTACGTATGTAGAAGCGCGCCTGGAGACCGGGCGTACGCATCAGATCCGAGTACATATGAAAAGTATGGGACATCCATTGCTGGGGGATCCTTTATACGGGCCTGGTGGACTGAGCGGTCAGGATAAGTCGCTCCTGCGGGGAATCTCGCAAGAGGACTTGGCAGGGCAGATCCTTGTCGCTAAAGTGCTGGGATTCGAGCATCCGATTACGGGGGAGTACAAGCATTTTGAGATTCCGCTGCCGGACTATTTTGCGCGGATCCTGCATGTGCTAAGACAGAATAGGAGATGAGATGATGGAGACAAGACAGTGCCTGAAAGAATGGTTGTCGGAAAGCAGAAATGCAGTCTTTTTCGGGGGAGCCGGTGTATCTACGGAAAGCGGAATCCCGGATTTTCGCTCAGAGAATGGAATTTATAGAGCACGGAACCAGTATGGGGCCGATCCGGAAGAGATCTTGTCCCATCACTTTTTCCTGGAGCGTCCAGAGGTTTTCTATGCGTATTATCGGGAGAATCTGATATATCCCGAGGCACAGCCCAATCCGGCGCACAAAGCCCTGGCAGAATGGGAACGGCGCGGCAATCTGGCGGCTGTTATCACGCAGAATATAGATGGATTGCATCAGAAGGCAGGGAGCAGAACCGTATACGAGTTACATGGCTCCGTCCTGAGAAATACTTGTATGCGGTGCGGCAAAAAATATGATGTGTCCATCATAACGGAGACGACGGGCGTGCCGAGATGTCCCGCCTGCGGCGGGCAGATTAAGCCAGACGTGGTCTTATATGAAGAAGGGCTGGATTCGGCACTGCTGACTCAGAGCGTGGAAGCCATTCGGAAAGCCGATCTGATGATCGTAGGAGGTACATCGCTTAATGTATATCCAGCGGCAGGACTTTTAACGTATTTTCAGGGAAAGCACCTGGTGTTGGTGAATCGGGATCGTACGCCGTGGGATCAGGAGGCCGATCTGGTGCTGCATGAGAACATTGGAGAAGTTTTTCAGGAGATTACATTTTAAAAGGATAGTATGAGATATCAAAAGATTGAAAAAGTGTCACGGGATTTATTCCGAGATTTTAAAAGGCGCCAGGACGTTAATATATGCTGGCGCAAAGAAGCGGGAGAATGGGTGTTGAGGTCGGATCCTTTTGTGGATGATTGGAGCGAGGAGGATTATCAGTTTTTGGTCCGATGTCTCCAAAATACCATAAATTCCGGAGGGCTGGTATGCGGAGCCTTCACAGAAGAGGGAAAGCTGAAGGGGTTCGTGTCCGTGGAGAAGGAGCCTATGGGGAGTCGAAACCATTATCGGGATCTTACGAGTATTCACGTATCCCAGGATATGCGGCGGAATGGGATCGGCAGAGTTCTTTTTCAGATCGCGGCGGATTGGGCCAGAGAACAGGGAGCAGAGAAACTCTATATTTCCTCACATTCTGCCGCAGAGACACAGGCTTTTTATCGAGGGCTTGGGTGTGTGGACGCAGTAGAAGTCCAGGAGAAGCATGTTTTGGCGGAACCCTACGATTGTCAGTTGGAATATTTATTATAAAAAGGGCTTTACAAACCAGAAGAAATCGTGTATAATATGGTCAGTTTTCTTTTGGGAATATAGCTCAGTTGGTTAGAGTGCCACGTTGACATCGTGGAGGTCGCTGGTTCGAGCCCAGTTATTCCCACGAATCCCGAAAGGTTTTGCCTTTCGGGATTTTTTTAAGATCAATGGGGGTATGAAAATGGAAAAATATCGTGATGAATCCTTATCCTTTGAGGAAAGGGCAAAAGACTTGTTAAGCCGTATGACGCTGGAAGAGAAACTGAGTCAGATGACCTATCAGTCGCAGCCGATTGAACGTTTGGGGATTCCAGCCTATAACTGGTGGAATGAGGCGTTGCATGGAGTGGCCCGGGCAGGGACGGCGACGATGTTTCCGCAGGCGATTGGGTTGGCTGCCATGTTTGACGATCAGGAACTCTATGAGATTGCCGATATCATAGCCACGGAGGGACGAGCCAAGTATAAGGCGTATTCGGAAGAAGGAGACCGCGGCATTTATAAGGGGCTGACATTTTGGTCGCCCAATGTAAATATCTTCCGGGATCCTCGTTGGGGAAGAGGACACGAGACCTATGGGGAAGATCCCTACCTGACTTCTCGATTGGGTGTGGCCTTTGTGAAGGGACTGCAGGGAGATGATCCTAAATATTTGAAGACGGCAGCCTGCGCGAAACATTATGCGGTACATAGCGGGCCAGAAGGTCTTCGTCATGAGTTTGACGCGCAGGTCAGTCAGAAAGATCTGTGGGAAACCTATTTGCCAGCTTTTGAGGCATGTGTGAAGGAAGGGCATGTGGAGGCGGTGATGGGTGCCTATAATAGGACGAATGGGGAACCCTGCTGTGGCAGTCCGACGCTTCTGCAGAAGATCCTGCGGGATACATGGGGATTCCAGGGACATGTGGTTTCAGACTGCTGGGCGATCATGGATTTCCATACGCATCATCATGTGACGGCCACCGCACCGGAGTCTGCGGCGGTGGCGCTTAAGGCGGGCTGTGATGTCAACTGCGGCATTGTCTATCTGCATCTGCAGGCGGCTCTGGATGAGGGACGGATCACAGAAGAAGATGTGGATCGTTCGCTGCTGCGACTCCTGATCACGCGGATGAAGCTGGGGATGTTTGATCAGCCAGAGCACGTGCCTTATGCGGCGATCCCGGTGTCAGCCAACAATACGAAGGCCCATCAGGAAAAGAATCTGAGAGCAGCTCGTAAATCTCTGGTTCTTTTAAAGAACGATCATGTACTGCCACTTTGCCCATCCAAGCTTCGGCGAATCGCTGTGATTGGTCCGAATGCGGATAGCAGGGAGGCATTAAAGGGGAATTATTACGGGGATGCAGATCGATATACTACCGTGTTGGAAGGAATTCAAAACTATTTAGTAGGAACGGATGTGGAAGTGGCATATTCGCTGGGATGTGTTTTATTCCACGAAAAGCATCATTCCGATGAGAACCAGTATATCTATGAAGCCACAGGATTAGCCAGACATTCGGACGTCGTGGTGGTCTGCCTGGGACTGGATGATACGCTGGAGGGGGAAGAACGACATCAGTCGAATACCTATGGAAGCGGAGACAAGCCAGATCTGAAGTTCCCTGGGCAGCAGGAGAGACTGCTGAGAGAAGTGCTGGATGCGGCGGGAGATAAGCCGGTGATTCTGGTCAATATGACTGGCAGCGCCATGGATTTGAATCTGGCGGAGGAGAGATGCGCGGCGATCATTCAGGCCTGGTATCCCGGATCCCGCGGTGGCCAGGCGATAGCTGAACTGCTCTTTGGGGAGTACAGTCCTGCGGGGCGATTGCCGGTAACGTTTTACAGAACCATAGAGGAATTGCCGGAATTCACGGATTATCGCATGACGGGTCGAACCTATCGTTACATGAAGAATGATGCCCTGTATCCTTTTGGATATGGATTGTCATACAATACCTATCGATACGATGCCGTGGAATTCCCCTATTGGCAGGATAGCAAGCTGCATGTCAGGGTGCGAGTGACGAACCAGGGGACAATGAAAGGAGACGAGGTTGTACAGCTCTATATGATTCATAAGAGCCCGGTGTTGGAGTCTCCCAACTGTTCACTGCGAGGATTTCAGCGTATCACGCTAGAACCCGGTGCATCGCAGGAAGTCGAATTCATTCTTGGTCAAGAAGATCTTATGATGGTCAATAACGACGGAGAGAAGGTGCTGGAATCCGGCGAATACGAGATCACCGTGGGCGGAGGTCAACCTGACCACAGGACAGAAGAACTGACAGGACAGAAGGTTCTTCGTTTTACATTCTGGCTTCCGTAAAATATAGGATGGACCATCCTTTATCCACTAGATAAAGGGTGGTTCTTTTCTTTTTGCAATATCCGTCCCTCGCGTATTCTATCTTTACAATCTGTATTCTTTGTGATATCATAAGACATACGAAAGGGGCGATCCTATGGCCAAACTCTCATCTCACATTGCACATATCATTTCTTCGTTCTACCACACGCTGCTCGAACTTCACGCCATCCCCGAATTCTGTCTCTCCCGCAAGAAGAATAAGAAGACGGGGAAAGTGTACTTGTACAAGCAGGAGTCTACCAGCAAAGGCCGAAAACAGACGAAAATCAAGGCCGCCCAAGAAGCGCACTATCTTGAGTTGTACTCAGAACGACAGAAGCTGAAGGCACGCCTGCGTGAGCTCAAAGCGCAATACAAGAAG
>DBQQ01000005.1:18132-36374 GCA_002305315.1 Clostridiales bacterium UBA1390 | reverse complement strand
TCGAGCCCTATAGTGTCCAGAAAAGGCCGCAGAGATGCGGCTTTTTTGATGGGGTGGGTTAGCGGTGGGTAACTGGTGGCCAGTGGCCAATCAATGCTTCGGGCGACGATACCATGCGACAAATAGTATCATCAAAACCCGGATTCCGCGCCCGTGCGGCCTTGAACCCCCCAAAACTGATGATACTCTGCGACGTATAGTATCATCAAAAACTCGTATTCCACGCCCGTGTGGCCATGAACCACCTAAAATTGATGATACCCTGCGACACGTAGTATCATCAAAAACCCGAATTCCACGCCCGTGTGGCCTTGAAACCCCCAAGTCTGATGATACTCTGCGACGTATAGTATCATCAAAAACCCGAATTCCACGCCCGTGTGGCCATGGACCACCTAAAATTGATGATACCCTGCGACACGTAGTATCATCAAAAACCCGGATTTCACGCCTGTGTAGCGCTGAAACCCCCAAAACTGATGATACTATGCGACACATAGTATCATCAGAAACCCGGAATGTGTGCTCGGACAAACTCAAAACGACCCAAAACGATGATACTATGCGACACGTAGTATCATCAAAAAACTGGATTTCGCACCCGTGCGGCCCTAAAATCGCCAGAAGTGATGATACTATGCGACACATAGTATCATCAAAACCTCGGATTTCGTGCCCGGATGGGCCTGAAAGCCCCAAAACTGATGATACTCTGCAACGTATAGTATCATCAAAAATCTGGATTCCACGCCCGAACAGTCTCAAACTCCAAAATTTGATGATACCACGCGATGAAGATATGCTCTGTTCCTAGTGACAATAATATATATTTGCATATTTTGAACGCTTTTAAAAAACTGTTGACAAGAAAACAAAGAGAATATAAGATGTTTTTAACACTGAGATCTATTGAACTGACTCAAGAAAAATACGAATAAGTTCAATGGAAAGGTAACGGCGATATATGTGCATGCCGTTTCATGAAAATGGAGGAAAGTAACCATGTTTCAATTACAACCTAAAACCTACAACTGGATGTATTTGCTTCAGCTTCCATTCGAATGTCAACCGGTCTGTACTACTATTGTCGTGCTTCAGAAGCTGATCACCGGCCTGGTCAATGTACTATGGATTTTGGTAGAAGCCAGCTTTATCGACACGGCTTTGTGTGTGGCACAGAGCCAATGATATCAATAAAATACAATGGAGAGGGAAAATGAAAACAAAGCTTTACTTCCGAAAATCCAGCCGATACAGTTGCCTGTATCACCTATTCACGTTTGCGTTTACTCTGGCGTGTGGCTATATCGTTTCTCTCGCGTTGGATGCGGCCATCGCGTCGCAGGAGAGCGCCGTGTATGGGCGGGCGGCTGTACTGGGGGTTATTTTGCTGATAGGACTGCCCATCTTGTATGTCTTTGCGCGAGGTACTAAGAAGCAGAAGGAGCTGGACGCGCAGGCGTATCGGGAGGCATTATACCGGGAAGTCATGGAGAATCGGCTACCGGTACAACATACCGGGGAGCTGGATGTGCGGCTTCATATGGATGCGCGCACCGTAACGGAGTATATCCAGGATGTTTTGCCAAAAGTCCTGGAGGGATGCGCGATCATCGTCGGATCGACCCTGATCCTGTGCAGTATTCACGCACTGGTGGGCGGGCTCCTGCTGGCGATGGGGTTCCTGCAGCTGATTCCCACGCTGGTGTATGAGAAATGGGCCAAGTCGATCTACGAGGAGAGCGTGGGAAGCGAGGCCGATTACGAGGGATGGATCGCAGAGGGCGCGGAAGGGCTGCGCACGCTTAAGGCATACGGGAGAGAGGTGTGGTTCGTGGATCGATATCGGCAGCTGAATGAGCGGCTCATTCGAGAGGGAAAGCGTTCCGAACGCACCAGTACATGGGAATCCATCATCTATGAGGGTATCCACAGCGTGCTGTATTACGGGAGTTATCTTTGGATCGGATTTTTCATCATGAACGGTGCCCTGTCAGTGACGGACGCGCCGATGATGATCATCCTGTCCGGATACATTTATCAGTCGATGAAATCGGTTTTCGAATGGATCATGAAGCGCTATGAGTATCAGATGGCCAGCACGCATTTAAAGACGCGTCAGCGAAGGGACAGGCGCCCCGCGTCGAAGCACCTCTGCGTGATGCTTAAGAACGTGACCAAGCGTTATGGAGAGAAAGTGGTTTTGCAAGATGTCTTCTTTTCCATAAGGGAGGGAGAGCGCGTCTTGCTATGCGGTCCCAACGGTTCGGGAAAGACGACGCTGCTGAGAATCATTCTGGGACTGGAAGAGGCAGATGCGGGAGAAGTACAGGGGAATATGGCGCAGTTTGCGTATGCGCTGCAGGAGGAACCATCGCTGCACCTGAGTGGAAAGGAAGTCATGGAAGGATTGCAGGCGCAGCATATCCTGGACCAGGCGCAGTTTGTGGAACATCTACGGCAGTTTTCCATCGAAGACGCGCTGCTGGCGCAACCGATGGACACCTGGTCCATGGGGGAGTGCAAGAAGTTTTATTTGGCGGCCGCCTTGGCGAGATCGTGCAGGATGCTGGTGCTGGATGAACCGACAAACCATCTCGACCAAGAAGCGGTAGCATATCTGCAAAGCGTCCTGGCGGAATATCCCGGCGGGCTCCTGGTTTGCAGCCACGAAGAGGCGTGGCCGGTGAAGTGGGATCGGATAGAAAGGATGAAGAGGCATGGATAAAAAAGAACAAAAGAGACTTCGCAAAGATTGTCTGCGCTTGATGTATCCCTGCATGATCCTGTATTTCATCAAAGAAGCCATGACATTAGTGGTTCCGACACTGTGCGCCTGGATGATCGGCGATATGACGGATGCCCTATTGGCGATGGATCTGGAGAGCATAGGGGAGAGGATCCCTCTGTTTTTGCTGGCGGTATGTCTGCAGGTGATTGTGTTGCAGTTAGTCACGCTGCAGGAGAATCTTTTATTGACACAAAAAGGCATGGAATATGACGAATATCTACTGGGACGCTACCTGCGCCGGCCCCTCGAGGCGACGGAATCTGTGGAGGGCGCTACGTTGGTGTATCGTCTGGATGTGGACGCGGTCAATTACTATTTCAACCAGATTCAGAAATGGACGCGACCGGCGACGTTCCTGGTGTACATTCTTTTCTTGATCGGTATGATGGTAAGCGTGGATTTCTCGATTATATACATGGTAAGCACGCTGCTTCTCGGCGCGGTGCTGGCGATCCGCAGCCGCGTGATCAGCCAGCGGATTGTGCGGGCGGAAAGAGCGAAGAATGAGTACGAGGAGGAGCGGAGAACCGAAGAATACCAGCTCTTCGCGGCGCGGGACTTCTTAACCGGTTATCAGCTGGAAGATTTCTATATCGGTCGGATGCGGCAGTCGTTTTCTCGGTTTCTGAAAGGAACAGGACGGGAGCTGTATGCGAAAGAGGCCGTGGATCAGGTGATGAACTATGTGTGCAACTACGGGATACAGGTCGTACTCATCGTATTCGGCGCCCTTCTGGTGCAGACCCGGGCGATGACGATCGGCAACCTGACGGCGGGGGTGCTGCTGCTGCCTTCGATTACCCAGTTCTATACCTTCCTGGCGGAACAGCTGAAGGAATGGAAGGCGGAGAAGGAGCTGGAATCCCGCATGGCGTTGTTTTACAGCTCGGATATCGAACCGGAGAGCGCGGAAGAGCAGAAGGGCGGGCAGGAGATCCGCCTCGACCACGTCGGGTATTGTTATCCGGGGCAGGAGACGCCGGTATTGCGCGATATATCCGGACAGATCTTGCCAGATAAAAACCTGTGGATTCGGGGAGCGAACGGCAGCGGAAAAAGCACGTTGCTCTCGGTGGTGGCAGGCTTGTATCGTCCCACCCAAGGAACCATCCGTACTTGGACGGGGGACACATTGACGCCGCGTGCCTTGCAGAGGCTTGTGACTCTGCAGGATCAGGCAGGAAGCCTCTTTTCCGGAACGGTAGAGGAGAATCTGTTTGTCTCTACGGAGCGACGGGCGGACGCAGCGCGCCTGCTGCAAGAGATGGGGTTCGAGAAAGAGCTCACATCGGCGGTGATGGCGGGCGGTGAGAATCTGTCGCCCGGGGAACGGAAAAAGATCATCCTGGTGCGGGCGCTGATGCGCTCGGCACCGTATCTGATACTGGACGAACCGCTAAACCACCTGGACGAACAGGGAAAAGCGGTGCTGATCCGTGAACTGCAAAGGAGACAGCATGGAATCCTGCTGGTGCTGCATAAGGAGGAAGCCTTGGGAGACCTGAACTGGGAGACCTGGCGGCTGTCGGACGGATGAGCTTGCGATATAGACATAGTGAAGGGGGAGGTTGTTATCGGCAGCCTCCTCCTTGCCATAAATGCGCACTAAGCACCGTTGTATTGACAAGCACCGGATTATAATTTACAATATGCCAAGGGTTATGGATTGTTGATTTGTAGAAACATTCGCAGAAGTAACCAGGGAAAGGAAAGGAGACCCCACATGGAGGCCATCAAAGAGATTCAAAAAGAGGTTCGTTCCAGGCAGATTCTGGCCATGATTGTGTACGCTTTGATTCAGATGACTTCGCTCATCACGCCGTATCTCATGGGAGTGATTATAGACGATTACATACCGAACCAGGACATATTTCATATTATCGTGGGGATCGCCCTATTTGTGGCGATTCCGATGATGACGATTCTGTTGCAAACCATATATCAGTATTTCAAATTTGTGTATCTGCGGAAAAAGGGAAACGAAATAGCCCTGCGCGTCATGAAGAACCTGGTGTATCAGAAAAAGAACTTTTTCGATCAGCAAAACTCGATGGAATTGCTGTCGTATTGCAGTAAGGAAGCCACGGGATATCTGCAGTTTTATGTCTCGGAGATGAGCCAATTCTACGTGAATATCTTTGTGGCAGTTGTAGTCTTTCTGGTGTTGCTGTGGATGAATCAGCAGATTGCGCTGCTGCAGCTTCTCTATTATCCGATAGCCTATCTGCCGACCCGGTTCATCATGAAGAATATTGATAAGATCATCCAACGCATTCTCTCGTTAAACGCGGAGTTGAATCAGATCAAGGGAGACATTTTCCAGGCCATCGAGCTTGTGAAACTGGCGAGACTGGAAGAGAAAAAACTGGACGAGGTCAATGAGAAAAATGAAGCCGTCAACGCCATTTGGGGGAGAGTCGCGGCGCTGGACAGTCTGACAGGCGCCTGGTCGAATGCATTTACCAGTGTGTTATTCAAAGGAATCACATTTGGGATCGGGGCGTTATTGATCATTTCGTTTGGCCAGAACCTGCAGGTAGGACAATTGGTTTCGATCATAACCTATGCGGGGATTTTCTATGCCAGTGTCAACTCTGTCATCATGACGAAGGTGATGGATCAGAAGAAGACGGGGGAATATGAAAAACTGTTCTCGTTTTTAGAGCTGTCAGGAGAGAAGGAGGAAGAAGAGAAGAAAGCCCCTTTTTCCCTGCAGGAAGAAATCCGATTTACGGATTGCTGTTTTCGATACGACTCACAGGAGGATTGGGTACTTCAGCACATGAATCTGCGCTTCAAAGCGGGAAGTTGGACCGGTATCGTAGGGCCTTCGGGACAGGGGAAGAGTACCGTCCTAGATATCATCTTGAAACTGTATCCGGTGGAAGACGGTTCGGTCTTTATCGACGATGTGGATATCAATCGGATCAACGCCTTTTCGATTCGCGATCACATTACGAAAATCGCGCAGGATGTGTTCTTGTTTCCGGGAACCATCGAGGAGAATCTGAAACTCATGCGAGAGGGGATCACGGAGGAGGAAATCTGGGAGGCGCTGCGGTTTGCCTGCCTGGATGATTATGTCAGAGAGCTGCCGCAGGGAATCAAGACGGATGTGGGCGAAGCCGGCAAACTGATGAGCGGCGGAGAACGGCAGCGGTTAAGCATTGCCATGGGATTGTTGCGGGGAAACAAAATCCTGCTGCTGGACGAGATCACATCGAATCTGGATCTTTCTTTAGAAGAACGGCTGGCGGATCATTTTCAGGAGTTGGTGCAGAACGGATACACCATTATTTCCATCAGCCATCGGCTCAGCTTTTTGAAGTATGCGCAGGACGTATATGAAATGCGGGAGGGGAAAGCGCAGTTGCAAAGGGATATGCCGTAAAGTCAATTTGAAGGATAGGAGCGTGTAGCGGAGAGAAAATGGCGCCGCTTAGACGCATGTCTCCAATCAGACGGTAGGGCGTGTACTTATATTATCTCAAAAAGACAGTACAAAGATAAGAAAATAACCATGTAAAAGCCTTGAGCGATTCTACAAGATGTGTTATGATACATAGTAACAAGGGGACGCAAACGGTATGTAAGGAGGCATGAGACATGGAAACGGGACAGAATCAGGAGAGGAGAAGGAATAAAGCAACGATTGTGGATGTGGCCAAGAAGGCGGGAGTGGCGATTTCTACGGTTTCTCATGTGCTGAATCATACAGCGCCGATTTCGGAGGAGACGAGAAAGCGTGTGCAGCAGGCAATACTGGATCTGGATTATACACCGAATATGCTGGCCCGGAATCTGCGGCAGAAATATTCGAATGTCATCGGTGTGATTGTGCCGGATATCGAGAATGAATTTTATGCGAATGTGGCGTCCGGCATTTTCAGACGAGCCGATCTGGAACAGGACACCGTGTTTCTGGTGGATAGCGGATACAGCCTAGAAAAAGAAAAAATGCAGGTCGAGTCCCTGGTGAAGCGGCAGGTGGATGGACTGATTTTTCTGGGCGGCAGTAAAGATGAGGAATTGATCGATTGGGCGCATAAACAAAATGTGGCAGTGGTACTGGGAGACCGTAGGTATCGGAATTATTGTTCGGTGGAAAGTGATAATTTTAAGGCCATGCGCGATCTTGTCTTATGGGTTTACGGGCTGGGATTCCGTAAGATTGGTTACGTGAGTGAATCGTTGGACATGACCAACCTGCAGGATCGGTATAATGGACTGCGAGAGGGATTTCATCAGTGTTCGTTGGCGATTGATGAACAGTGGATTTTGAACGACAGTTGGTTGAAGCTGGAAAAAGTGGATGCCGCCAAGAGTCTGATGAATCAGATGGTACGGCGGATAAAGGCAGAGAATATGCCGGAGATTTTTCTGACATCCAGTGATATGATCGCAATCGGCATCATGGATGCGCTGATACAGAATGGGTATCGAGTACCAGAGGACATCAGTGTGGTCGGGTTTGATGATATTCGGCTGGTACAGTATTATAATCCGCCGGTCACGACAATCCGCCAGCAATGCCGGAAGATGGGAGAGTCCTGTTATCAGATGCTGCGCGGCGTTTTACAGGGACATATACAGGATCAGCATATTGTTTTGGAAACGGAGCTGATCTGTAGACAAAGTGTACGATTATAGTACAAAACGTAGAAAATAGGCGAAATGCACAAAAAAGAGTGAAATAATTTGTGGAGAATCACTGTAGGAAATATACAAAAAAACCTTGACGATGAGCGGCAGGGTGTGGTATATTTCAGTCATAAAAAGGTTTTCATATTTTTTTAGATCGTCATGAAAACCTTTTCACGAAAAAAGGTTTTGCAAAAACTGGCCATTTTTGTGAGAACCATGGATGAATACACAAGGAGAAGGAGGGCTCGAAATGAAGAAACGATTTTGGGTGTTGTGGATGGTCTGCATCATGATCATTGGAAGTCTCGCGGGATGCAGTGATGCCGGTGAAGGACAGGAGAGTTCCCAGGGAACAGAGTCTAGCGCGCAGGGATCACAGGCGGAGGAATCGTCCCAGGGGGCAGCGGTGGAGGTTGTGAATGGCCTGTCGACCGTTTTTCCGCTGGAAGAGTCTATGACGACAGACATGTTTGCTTATCAGAAAACGGGAACGGATCTGACTAAGAATCTGGCCTGGACTACGATGGAAGAACTCACCAATATGCATTGGGATCTGACGTTGGCCAGCGATGGAGACTTGGATGAGAAACGTTCGTTGGAGTTTGCCGGCGGAGAGTACAAGTCGGTGTTTTATAAGTCCGGCATCACCGAGGCAGACGCCATGAAGTACGCGAAGGATGAGATCGTGATCCCGCTGAATGATCTGATTGATCAGTATATGCCGAATTTTAAGGCGCTCATGGATGAACGGGATGGATGGAAGTACATCACTTCTTCTGATGGAAACATCTATTCCCTACCGCAGGTCAATGATGATGGTTGCGGTATGATGCTTTTCATCAACCAGGTATGGCTGGATAAGCTGGGACTGGAGATGCCGAAGACATTCGATGAATATATCGAAGTGCTGCGGGCGTTCAAAGAAAAAGATCCAAACGGCAATGGGGAGGCAGATGAAATTCCTTTGTACCTGGCCAACGGTGCATTAAGTCAGCTCCTGCCTTATTACGGAATTGGTTTTGATGGCAATACGAATGCGACCTATAACGGCGAGCAGATGGAGTATTATCCGACGTCTGAAAAGTACAAAGAGTTCTTGAAGATGGCGCGGGGCTTGAGCGAAGAAGGACTGATCAATAACTATGTGCTGGGTACCTGGGACGAACAGGCAGCGCTGGGCACAACGCAGGATGTACTGGGCAGCTTGCTGCAATGGGGGGCATACCTGTCTGTAGGAGCAGAGAAGGACGAGGACTGGCCGACGGTCGTACCTTTTGAGAACACGATGGTACCATATTTGGGAATCCAATTTGGAGGTCTCGTTCTGACGGATAAATGCGAGCACCCAGAACTGATACTGCAGTGGGCAGATTACTTCTATTCCACGGAAGGTTCGGATCTGGGATGGCTTGGTGTAGACGGAGAGAGCTATCAGAGAAATGACGATGGAACCTATACGTGGCTGACGGATGGAGCATGGGGCGCAGATATGGCGGAGATTCGTGACAACGCAACCCTGTTTGGAGATAAGCCTTGGCCAGGATTATCCTCGAAATTCTTTGATGAAGGGCAGACAAACCCTGAAGAGAAGTATCTGTATGGACAGAGAGAAATTGTGAAAGAGCATTTCACGGAGAGATTCCCGAAGCTTTCCTATACAGAAGATGAATTGAAGAGGAAAGCCACTTACGAGGCGGATATCAACCCCTATATTTCTCAGTATGAAGCACAGGTGATCTCGGGAGAAGTGGATCTGGACAGCACATGGGATGAATATGTAGCCACACTCAATAACATGGGCTTACAGGATCTGATTTCGATTAATCAGGCGGCAGTCAGCCGATTCTATGCGGAATAAAGGAGGAGGGGGAGAAGGACGCTGGGCGTTCCTCCCCCTTTGTCTACAAAAGGAGCGCGGATACCATGAAGCATAAGCAGTCTTTTTGGAGCCGGCTGGGGTTGGATCTGCGGAAGAATTACATTCTATATATCATGATCCTGCCGGCGGTTATTTATTATATTCTCTTTGCCTATGTACCGATGGCGGGGATTCAGCTGGCCTTTAAAGAGTATTCGATTAAACGCGGAATCTGGGGGAGCCCGTGGGTAGGATGGGAGCATTTTTCACGCTTTTTTTCTGCCTACAACTTTACGGCGCTCCTAATGAATACCATTGTCCTGGCGGTGTATTCGATACTTCTGAACCTGATCACACCGATTCTATTTGCGATCATGCTGAATTACGTGCGATCAGTACGGTGGAAGAAGACCCTGCAGATGGTCACATATTTGCCGTATTTTATCTCGACCGTTGTTTTGGTGGGTATGTTGAATCTGTTCCTGGATGAGGATGGCGTTGTCAATGGCATCTTACAGTTATTCGGCGCGAATCCGGTGAATTTCCTGACATCCCCCAAGTTGTTTAAGCATGTATATGCCTGGAGCGGATCCTGGCAGAGTTTGGGCTTTAGTTCTATTATTTATATAGCGGCATTGTCTGGAGTGGATTATCAGATTCATGAGGCGGCTATTATGGATGGAGCCTCTAAATGGCGCAGAATCTGGCATATTGATCTGGTGGAGATTCGCTCCACGATCATGGTTCTTCTGGTTATGAGCCTGGGAGGGATTCTGGGCGTTGCGTTTGAAAAAGTGTTGCTCATGCAGAACCAGCTTAATTTCTCGGCATCCGATGTGATTTCTACCTATGTCTACCGAGTAGGTATCCTGCAGCAGGATTATGGTTATTCCACTGCGGTAGGACTTTTCAATTCGGTCATCAGTCTGATTCTGGTTTTGCTGTCGAACATACTGGCCAAGAAGTTGGCGGGCTATAGTCTATGGTAAGGAGGATCCCATGAGAAAAGGAATACGAGAGACAAAACAGGATCGTATCTTTAATGGCATCAATATGGTTTTCATGATCCTGATCTTTATCATTTTTGCCTGGCCATTATGGTTTGTCGTGGTAGCCTCTTTCAGCGATCCGAACGCAGTGACCAGCGGGCAAGTATGGCTGTGGCCCGTGTCCTTCCATACGGGCGGTTATGTTATGACCTTTGAGAATACCGAAATATGGCGGGGATATCTGAATTCCATTTTCTATACTATTTTGGGTACTGCTGTGAATATGGTGCTGACCGTGATCACAGCATATCCCTTATCCAGGATGGATTTCATGCCCAGAAAATTTTTGACGATTGCCTTCGTCATCACCATGTATTTTGGCGGCGGAATGGTTCCTACCTTTTTACAGGTACGGGATCTGGGCTTAACCAATACGATCTGGGCGATGATCATTCCAGGAGCGATTTCCATCTACAATGTACTGCTGCTCAGAAGCTTCTTCCTGTATGGGGTTCCTAAGAGCCTGGAAGAGGCAGCTATGCTGGATGGCGCGAATTTACTGCAGATGCTGCTCAAAATCTATTTGCCCTTGGTAAAGCCTACGTTGGCCGTATTGGTATTGTACTATGCGGTGGGGCACTGGAATGATTACTTTTCAGCGTTGCTGTATATCAATGATCGAGGACTGTATCCCTTACAGTATATCCTGCGCGAGATCCTGATCAGCAGTAAAATCGATCAGAGTGTCAATGGGTTGGACGCAGCATCTATCATGAAGAAGCTCAAAGAAGCAGGAACGATGAAATATGCAATTATCATCATTTCCACAGTCCCTCTGATGCTGGTATATCCGTTCATTCAGAAATATTTTGTGAAGGGCATCATGCTGGGGGCTGTCAAAGGATAAGAGGGGGAACAACAGATGAATATTCCATACAGAATCCGATTAGAGAATGGCAGAATTTCGGAGCAGAGTGATTGCTGTGTGATCGAGAGTCTCGCTCCGTCCATTACTTGGGCGGTTGCCGGGATGGCAGATGATAATTATCAAAAAGCATACCGGATCCGTGTGGCCAATACACAAAAAGAGTTGTGGGATACCGGTTGGGTAGAAAGCCGGGAACAAAGCTGCCGGTATCAGGGAAAAGCCTTCGAGGCGGGTGAGATCTGTACGTTGTCTCTGGAGGTGCAGGATGTCTATGGCAATCCGAGTGAATGTACGAGCATTCGTTTCTGTTACGGCAGACTGGATCCGTGGCCTGGACAATGGATAGGAGAAGAGAGGCCTAAGCCGAATGGCGTGGTCTATTTTGAAAAGAGATTTCGCGTAGAGGGAAAGGTGCGTTCGGCCTGTCTGTTTTCCAGCGGATTAGGGTATCAGAAGATCGTGGTGAATGGACAGGCAGTGGAAGACCGCTATATGGATCCTGCCTTTTCAGAATACGAGAAACGGGCGTATTACGCGGTGTTTCCGGAATTAGCCGATTATTTCCAGGAAGGAGAAAACTGCTTGGCGATTCAGGCGGCCACCGGATGGCGCGCTCCGGAAAATGTCTGCTATAAGCTGACGGGAATGATACCGGCCTATGTGGGAGAGACGCAGCTGTCCGCGGTATTGCGGCTTGAATATGAAGGGGGACATGTTCGCTGGATCTATACAGATCCGAGCTGGCGATATCAATACGGTCCCATTCGCCGCAGCAATATTTTCGACGGAGAGATTTACGATGCATCCTATACGCTGCGGGATTGGGGATGTGTAGCAGGCAAACCGGCGGAGAAACCGGTCAGAATCCTGCCGGCGCCGGGACAGAAGTTCATGCCGCAAACGCTGGAGCCGGTCAAGAATCAGGAAATCTATTCGGCCATCTCCGTAAGTATGATTCAGCCGGGCGTATGGAGTGTGGACTTCGGGCAGAATATTGCGGGGGTCTGTCGATTGCGTTTGCCGTCACATCTTTCCGCAGGACAGAAGATCACGATTTCACACATGGAATTTCTGAATGAGGATGGAACGTTATTTTTGGATCCGCTGCGCAATGCTGCTTGTGTAGATCAGTATATCGCATCAGGAGACGAAAGAGATCTGACGGTATGGGAGCCTCGTTTTACATATCATGGCTTCCGATACGCGCAGATTACAGGCCTGTCGGAACCGTTGAAAAAAGAAGATATATGGGCCGTTAGTCGTTATACGGATATCGGAAGTAGAAGTAGTTTCCGCTGTGGAAATCCATGGATCAATACGATTCACCATAATGCAGTGCAGACGGAAAAATCGAATCTGCACAGTATCTTGACGGATTGCCCGCAGAGGGATGAGCGTATGGGGTGGATGAATGATGCCACGGTACGCTTTGAGGCGACGCCTTATAACTTTGAGATCGGAAGAATATTTCCTAAAGTAGTGCGGGATTTGATGGATGTACAGGGACAAGATGGCGAGATTACATGTACGGCGCCCTTTGCATTTGGCGGCCGACCAGCGGATCCTGTCTGTTCATCGTTTCTGATTGCGGCCAAGGAGGCCTGGATGCAGACCGGAAACACGGAGATCCTTCGAGAAGGATATGAAGCGTTTCGGGCATGGGATGATTACCTGGAAAGCCGTTCGGAAGGTCATATCGTACAGTACAGCTATTATGGAGACTGGGCGGCTCCAGAATATGCCTGTAAAGGCAGCGAATGGGCGGCGTCGGAGGTCACGCCAGGGGAACTCATGTCCACAGGGTATCATTATCTGAACAATGTTCTTTTAGCAAAATTCGCAGAAGCGCTGGGCAAAGAAGAGGATCAGAAAAACTTCCAGAGCCGTGCGAATGCGATTCGAGACGCCTTTTTATGTCATTGGTATGACGAGGAAACTGCTCGTGTAGGAACGGGCTCCGAAGGCTGTCAGGCCTTTGCGCTGTGGCTGGGAATCCTGCCGGAGGACGGAAGACAGAAGGCTGCCGAACGTCTGCGGAATGATCTGGTGGAGAGGAATTATCAGTTCACCACGGGCAATCTGTGTACACGCTATATGCTGGAAGTATTGAGTCAGTATGGATATCTGGAAGAGGCGTGGCATCTGTTGGTGAAAGAGGATTATCCATCCTTTGGATACATGATTCAACAGGAAGCGACCACGATATGGGAACGGTTTGAGCTGAAGAAAAACCCGACGATGAATTCTCATAATCATCCCATGTATGGAGCGGTAGATTACTGGTTCTACGCGTATCTGGCAGGAATCAGACCCGTGGAAGCGGGGTGGAGAAAAGCACGGATCAGACCCTATATGCCGAAAAATCTATCATCGGCTCAGGCCACCGTAGAGACCCCCATGGGGGATATCACGGTACGATGGGTAAAACGGTATGGAAATGCACATTTATACGTGACGATCCCGTTTGGAATGAAAGCATCGGTGGTGTTTGCCGGAAAGGAAGAAGAAATCGGAAGTGGATTTCATCATTATTGTGAGCCCTTAGAAGAGGCATAAATTGAAAGGAGAGCAGAATTATGAAAACAGTCAAGGAGAAGTATTTGTTGGTAGGAGCAGATTTTGCAGGGTATCCGTTAAAAGAGGCGGTTGTTGCTCATTTGAAACGGAAGGGCTGGAAGATCACTGACGTAGGTGTGACAGATCCTGATACGGAAGACACGGAGATGATGTTTCATCGCGTGGGACTACGTGTAGGCAGTATGATTGCAGAGGGAGAATTTGAACGGGCTCTGATCTTCTGCGGAACGGGCATGGGGATTCACATCGCGGCCAGTAAGTGTCCCCATGTACATGCGGGCGTCGTAGAGAGCGTACCGGCAGCGTTACGGGCGATTACGGGCAATGGAGTGAACGTGCTGGCGATGGGAGCGTTCTATGTAGCGCCGCAGATGGGGTGCGATATTGCGGATGCTTACCTGAATGCAGAGCTGGGCAGTGGATACGAGTGGTGGCATAACTTTTATGAGTTTCATAAACTGGCGATTGACGAGCTGGAGGCCTTTGATTATGAGACGTATAAGAAAAACGGATTTAAAGTAGAGCATCTGGGAGATTTTCCGCTGCAGTTGGAGGAGAAACCGGAGGAATGAAAACAGAGGAGTACATGCAGCCGATATGGAGTGGAAATATCGTTTATGAAGAAAGCATCATGTACATACAGGGACAGGATGGGGTCGTATCTGCGGCCCCTCTTCTCTATATACCGGAAAAAATTCTGGAGGTGTGTTCTTCGGATCAAAAGGTGACGTATGAAGAAGGGAAAGATTATATCCTGAACGGGGGATATCTGTTTCGGACGGAGGAATCGAGAATTCCGTGCTGGGGGTACGAGGAATTTTATCCCCCACACGGAACGGAAGTCCCCATTGCCAGTCTGGCAGAAGCGGGACGGTATATTCGTTATGACCGCGGGGACATCTATGCAGCCCACCAGGTATGCGTCACCTATACACATCAGGATCGGTGGCGGGGGCCGATACCGGAAGGACAGTTATATCGGCTGCCAGGTCTTTCGGAAAAATGGAAGCAGAAGGAACCGGTGACGATTGTCTATCTGGGGGATAGTATTATGGAGGGGTGCGATGCCAGCGGTCATTGGAAGGTTCCTCCGTATATGCCGATTCTTTCGGAGATTCTTACGCGAATGCTGCATCACAAATATGGATGTCCTATAGAAGGCGTGAACCGGGCTGTTGGGGGCAAGACAGCAGAATGGGGAGAAAGACAGGTAGAAGAGCGGATTCTGCCGTATAAGCCGGACTTAGTCATTTTGGGGTTTGGCATGAATGATGGCGTACACCCCAGGAAATATGAAGAACAGATTGAACAGATCATCGCGTCCACACGGAGGAATCTGCCGCGGACAGAATTTCTGCTCGTGAGTACGATGCTGCCGAATCCAGACGGTGCAGGATGGACGCGGTATCAGCCAGAGTATGTGTGGAGCCTGCGGCATTTGGCAAGTGGTTATCCTGGGGTAGGCGTGGCAGATATGACGGAGATGAGCGCCTATTTGTTGTCCAGAAAGCGATTCGAGGATATGACAGGAAATGGAATCAACCACCCCAATGATTTTCTGGTCAGGATCTATGCGCAGACGATACTGGCCTGCCTGACGCAGGATTGACAGCAGAATGGGAAGATGATACAATGATGGCAGGTCAAAAAAGGAGGGGCATGAAGCATGCGATATCGAGGTAGAGGCTCGGCGCAGCACCACGGATAACCACTGCGTCGAGTATGAGGGTTACGACAGGTACTGCGCCATTTTCACGAAAACAGCGAGAAAGGAGCAGTATAGGATGAAGGATCTGGAAACACAATGGTTGTATGAGGAGTCCATCGCGCAGATTCATGGATGGGACTTCTCCCATATAGAAGAACGATATCAGGAAGAGGATGACTTGCCCTGGGATTATAAAACGCTGGTACAGAAGTATGTAAGGCCGGAGGATCGATTGCTGGATATGGATACTGGCGGTGGAGAATTTTTGCGGAGCATAGGACATCCGTACGAACTTACCAGCGTAACGGAGGGCTATGCGCCGAATCTGGAGCTATGCCGCAAGACGCTTTCTCCACTGGGAATCGATGTGCGAGAATGGCAGGAGGGGGAACCATTGCCCTTTGCAGATGGCAGTATGGATATCATCTTGAATCGTCACGGAAGTTTTGAAGTCAGGGAAATCCAGAGAGTACTTCGGCCAGGCGGGATTTTTCTTACCCAACAGGTGGGAGAAGATAATGATCGGGAGCTGGTAGAACTCCTGCTTCCCGGTGTGGAAAAGCCGTATCCGGGATGGAATCTGCGTAACTGCCGGAAGGCGTTTGAAAAGGCAGGGTTTCAGATTTTGGAGCAGGGCGAAACGATGCGTCCGATACGATTTTTTGATGTGGGAGCGCTTGTCTGGTTTGCGCATGTGATTTCCTGGGAGTTCCCTGGTTTTTCAGTGGAGCGGTGCAGAAAAGAGCTGTATCGGGCTCAGGAGATATTGGAGAAAAAGGGAGAAATCGAGGGAAGGATTCATCGTTTTATGTTGGCAGCGCGAAAATGATCGGGGACCGTTGCAAAATGCCTACGATGTCTTATCATTTGCACAGGATGAAAGAGTACGATCTCCTAAGGAGTTCCGTAAATACACGGACTCCTTTTTCGTTTCCAAGACATTCCATAAGAGCATTGCGATTTCACAGTCCATAGTTTTTCATTGGTTTAGCTGGAGAATTGTTACATCACTTCAAGACCAATGAGAAATCTGGGGTTTTTCTCATTAGTCTGGCAGAGAAAATGTTACATCGCTCATACAGTAATGAGGATGTCGCAAAATCATCCGCTTTGTTCCAGACTCTGCTTTTAACTTAAAAAAAGCTATTGCTTCATATGATTTCTCATCTATTTTGCAATGGCCCATTTGTCAGATAGAAAGGAAGAAGATCATGAAGGATTTTACATGGAAAGGGATGCGATGCAGCGTATGGGAACCGGATGGCGCCTTAAAGGAGGTTCCGCTGCTCATTCTGGCTGGCGGGGAACAGGAGGACGTGCTGTTTCAACGATTGGAGAAACGATACAAAAAAGGAGCGCCGGGTCTTCTCATCGCGTTCCAAGTATCGGACTGGAATGATGCATATTCTCCTTGGCCTATGGAAAAAATCTATAGGGACGGAAGCAGCTTCGGAGGAAAGGGAAGATGGACATTGCAGTGGCTGACGGAGGAGCTGATTCCCTGGGCGGATCAGGCGTATGCAGTGCGGGCCAGGATGATCGCAGGCTATTCGCTGGCAGGTCTATTCGCCTTATGGTCTTTTTATGAAAGTGGCCTGTTCGATGGTTGTGCTTCCTGTTCTGGATCTCTATGGTTTGCCGGCTGGATGGAGTATGCAAAAACACATAGAACGAAGCGACCGAGCATCTCTTATCTAAGTCTGGGCAGGAAAGAAGAGAAGACAAAGAATTCTTACATGCAGCGTGTGGGGGATTGTACGCGACAGATGGCGGAATGGCAGCAGGAAGACCCGCTGATCCGAGAGAATACACTGGTCTGGCAGGACGGAGGACATTTTAATGATCCGGCCGGCAGGGTCATGGCAGGAATGGATTGGCTGTGGAATCGTCTGAAAATTTTAACAGATTATTAAAACTGTTAAACAATTGTGAATATTAGCACTCACCCCTTGACAGTGCTAATAATGGGTGTATAATAGTAGCAGATGAAGGGAAAGGGAAGGTCCCGGAGTCCGGAGAGCATCTCCGATATCAAGGCCTTACACGTAAATTCAATGGAGGAATGACATATGTTACCGAGTATTTTTGGAGAGAATTTGTTGGATGATTGGTTTGATTTTCCGTCAGAAAAGGACTTTTTCGGAAGTCACAATCCGGTCTTTGGTAAGCACGCAAAGAATCTGATGCGTACGGATATTCGAGAGACAGATACCAGTTATGAGCTGGATGTGGATCTGCCGGGCTTTAAGAAGGAAGATATTAAGGCACAGGTGGAGAATGGATATCTGACGATTTCCGCGGCCAAGGGTGTGGAGAAGAAAGAGGATGAAAAGAAGGGACAGTATATTCGTCAGGAACGTTTCAGTGGTGCTTGCAGCCGTAGCTTCTATGTAGGAGACAACGTGACGGAGCAGGATATCACTGCGAAGTTTGAGGATGGAATCCTGAAGCTTTCGATTCCGAAGAAGGATCAGCAACAGGTGGAAACCAAGAAGTATATTGCTATTGAGTAAGCTCAAAAGCGAAACGAGCGTTGCCATATTAGAGCGATGAAGCGCTGGTATGGCAGCGCTTTTTTTATGTCTCCATCTGGAAATTTCAACGGGGAATGCGGCATGGAGAAAAGGAGTATCAGTAAGTGGAGTTGGGCCGCACATTTACTTTTCGGAAAAAGCATGATATAATAGGCGCGGCATGACGGTTGTCTATGCTACAGCAAATGCGCCGCGCCCCGAGTTTGCCGCCAA
>DBQQ01000005.1:0-18056 GCA_002305315.1 Clostridiales bacterium UBA1390 | reverse complement strand
GCCAAAGGGCGTCAAACTCCGAAGCAAGTGCGCCCATTCAATTTATCGATCACAGAAGAGGATCGAACGGAATTAAAAAAGGAGGACATCATGAAAAGAAATTTTGTAAAAATGCATGGATGCGGAAATGATTACATCTACTTCGATTGTTTTGAAGAAGCATTGCCGAATCCAGAGGAAGTTAGCCGAAAATTATCCCGATATCATTTTGGCATAGGCGGCGATGGCGTGATTTTGATTGAGCCCTCCGAAAAGGCAGATGGCAGAATGCGTATTTTTAATCAAGATGGCAGTGAAGGAAAGATGTGCGGGAATGGAATCCGCTGTGTGGGCAAATACTTATATGACAGTGGAAGGGTACGCAAAGAAACCATGAAGATCGAGACACTAAGCGGTATCCGTACGCTGCAGATACAGACAGAAAATGGGAAAGCAACATGGATTACGGTGGATATGGGGCCGGCCATTTTTGCAGCTAAGGAAATTCCTGTAAACTTGGGGAAAGAGGAAGTCATAGAGCATCCGATTCATATGGGAGAAGATGAGTGGAAGATTACCTGCGTCTCCATGGGAAACCCACATTGCGTGGTCTTTTGTCAGAACCCGGAGAGCCTGGATTTGCCGAGGATTGGCCCGGGATTTGAGAAGAATCCGATCTTCCCGGAGGGGGTCAATACGGAGTTTATCCGTGTAGAGGATTCTCATACGCTGACCATGCGAGTATGGGAGAGAGGCAGTGGAGAGACGATGGCCTGCGGAACAGGGGCTTGCGCCAGTGCGGTCGCAGCCATCCGTTGTGGTTTCTGTAAAATGAATGAAGAGATTACCGTGCATTTGCGAGGCGGAGATCTGAAGATTCGTTGGGATGGAAACAGGGTGTGGATGACAGGACCGGCCGAAACGGTGTTTACGGGAGAAGTAGAGCTATAATTTGCAAGATGTAAAAAAAATAATTCAAAAGAGCTTTTAGTATCAAAAAGAAAGAACATCAATATTTAAGGTGAATGCCTTATAATAGGAAGCTGATTTTATTTCAGGAAAGAAGAAGAGAAAAGATTTTGGTTTTTGAAAGAATCCTCTTGCAAAATTGCAAATTATCCTGTATACTATTATCTGTTGTTAAACTACAAAGATGGAGAGGATAGTGGCTATGAGTTACGTTGATAAGGTATTAGAAACCGTAAAGCGCCGCAATGCCGGCGAGAATGAATTTCTGCAGGCAGCCCATGAGGTTCTGGAGTCCCTGCGTTTGGCAGTCGATGCGAATCCCGCTTATGAGAAGGTGGGACTTCTGGAGAGACTGGTGGAGCCGGAGCGCGTCATCATGTTCCGTGTACCCTGGGTAGATGATCAGGGCAATGTGCAGGTGAACCGTGGCTTCCGTGTACAGTTCAACAGCGCAATCGGCCCCTATAAGGGCGGCTTGAGATTACATCCGACTGTTTCTCTGAGCGTGATCAAGTTCTTAGGTTTCGAGCAGATCTTTAAGAATTCTCTGACAGGCCTTCCTATCGGCGGAGGCAAGGGTGGTTCCGACTTTGATCCTAAGGGCAAGTCCGATCGTGAGGTTATGGCGTTCTGCCAGAGCTTTATGACAGAGTTGTATCGTCATATTGGCGCGGACGTGGACGTTCCTGCTGGAGACATTGGTGTGGGTGCTCGTGAGATCGGCTTCCTGTATGGCCAGTACAAGAGACTGACGGGTAAGTATGAAGGCGTGCTGACAGGTAAGGGTCTGACCTATGGCGGTTCTCTGGTGCGTACTGAAGCAACGGGCTATGGCCTTGTATACTTGACCGAGGAGATGCTCAAGGAGAAGGGTCAGAGCCTGGAAGGCAAGAAGGTTGTGATCTCCGGTTCTGGTAATGTGGCTATTTATGCAACGCAGAAGGCACAGCAGATGGGTGCAAAAGTCGTAGCGTTGTCGGATTCTTCGGGTTCCATTTATGACGAGGAAGGCATCGATCTGCCGCTTGTGCAGGAAATCAAGGAAGTACGCCGCGGTCGCATCAGTGAGTATGCGGATGTGAAAAAGAGCGCAGTATATCGGGCAGGTAAGCGCGTATGGGATATCCCCTGTGATGTGGCATTGCCCTGCGCGACGCAGAATGAGCTGAATCTGGAAGACGCGAAGATGTTGAAGGCGAATGGCTGCTTTGCCGTGGCAGAAGGAGCGAATATGCCTTCTACACCTGAGGCAGTAGAGCTGTTCCAGTCAAGCGGCATCCTGTTTGCGCCTGGTAAGGCTGCGAACGCGGGTGGTGTTGCAACATCTGCTCTGGAAATGAGCCAGAATTCTCAGCGTTTGTCTTGGACCTTTGATGAGGTAGATGCAAAACTGCATCAGATCATGAAGGGCATTTATCACAATATCAGCAGTACCGCTAAGGAGTACGGCGTTGCGGACAACTTTGTGGTTGGCGCGAATATTGCCGGTTTCAAGAAGGTAGCCGATGCGATGATGGCACAGGGTGTTGTGTAATCTAAAAAGGAATATAATCATTTCGACCATTTCCCTTGCTACTGTGAATACGGAGGCAAGGGAAATGTTGTCATTAGGGGAGAAGCGAAGTGACAGTCAAGCAATATATAGTAGAGCAATTAGAAGCGCATAAGGGTGAGTATGTTTCGGGAGAAGAGCTGGCGGCGGGAATGGGGGTATCTCGGGCGGCCATATGGAAAACCGTCCAAAGCCTTCAAGAAGAAGGATATGAGATCCATTCTATGCCTCGGAGAGGGTATTGTCTGGCAGTTGATAGCGATATCCTGAGTCGGGAGGGGATCTTGCCGTTTCTGGATGACAAATGGAAGGAGATCCCGATATGGGTACATGATCGGCTGGATTCTACGAATCAGGAAGCCAAGCGTCTAGCAGCAGAAGGGGCGCCGCATGGTACGGTTATCATTGCCAGATCCCAGACTGCAGGACGTGGTCGTCTGGGACGTCAGTTCGCTTCTCCGCAGGCGGGCGGATTGTATATGTCGATCTTGCTGCGCCCCCGCATGACAGCATCCATGGCGGTGGATGTGACGACGCTGGCAGCGGTATCGGTTTGTCGCGCGATTGAGAACAGAACCCGTAAGGAACCCAAAATCAAATGGGTCAATGATATCTTCCTGGATGGCAAGAAGGTGTGCGGCATTCTGACAGAAGCCGTGTCCGATGTGGAGACGGGGATGATCGATAGCCTTGTGCTGGGAATCGGCGTGAACGTGACGACTCCACCGGAGGCGTTTCCAGAAGAAGTGCGCAAAGTAGCAGGATCGCTGTTTGGGCCTGGAGAACAGAAAATCTCCAAAAATGAGTTGACTGGTGAAATCCTCAATGAAGTGCTGGGTCATGTGGATACGTTGGGCAGTCATCAGCATATGGAAGAGTACCGAAGACGATGCTTTATTTTAGGAAAGAGTGTGCGTTTTCACAAGGAAGAGCAGGTCTATACGGGAATCGCAAAAGAGATTCTGGAAGACGGTGCCCTTCTGGTTACGCTGGATAAAGGGGGAGAAATCAGGCTGCAATCAGGGGAGGTTTCAGTACGTCCCGATTAATAGAAAGGTTACAAATCGCTCATGAACTGTTTCTTGTAATCCCGAGTGGATCTAGGTATAATAGATCCATCATCGTTGAGATGATAAAAAATCTTGTCAATGCAGGACAAGAAAGGGAGGAAAAGAAAAATGAAAGGAAAAGCTTTGATGGTATTGTGTTGCGTTTTCGTCCTATCTATGGGACTCATGGCATGCTCGTCCAGTGATGATTCAAGCGCTGGCAGCAACAGCAGCACGACGACCACAAACAGCAGCAGAGAGGAGAGCTCTAAGGAAGAGAGCTCTACGGTGGATGAAAGCTCTGAGGAAGAGAGCTCCACAGCGGATGAGTCTTCTGCAACAGAAGACAGCTCGGTAGCAGACAGTTCCACGGCAGAGGATTCTGCGGCGAATGAGTCTGGCGAAGAGACCTCTGGAAGCGCAGAGCAGTCCGCTATAGAGGATGCTTCGGATGCAGATAGTTCTGCTGCGGCGAGCAGCACGGCGGCCTAATCGAATAAACTGACAGGAAATGGCTGAGTCCAGAAGGGCTCAGCCATATTTCTTAGGAGCTTGTAATGCGCGCAGAGACTGGCGAAAGAAGGAAGTTTGTTCTTGGTAATAGGGGATTTGTTCTTGTAATCGGCGACGTATTCTGCGTTCATCGGATATCAGAGAGCGTACAGCGCGGACCAATCCTTGATCATCTGTGAGTGACCTGGGAGAAAGTATATGACAACGCGTTTCGCCGAATAACTCATGAGCGATCGAAAAGGCTCTGACAGAATCGTGCAGAAGAAACGTTGGGGTGTTGGACTGATAGGCGAGGATGGTTTGCGCGGGATAGGCACTGATTACAAAACGGGCTTTATCGCATAGATAGTGGATACGCCGGGATGTCATCTCTGGCAGGAGAAGGATGCGGCCACTATGACGAAAGATTTGATATAGAGAATCCAGAAGCTCCTGATCCTGGTGATGGGGTTGGCACACAAAAGGAACCAGAGCGATGTACAAAGATGTGGTATCGAGCAGATAGCGGATCAATTGAATAGCATTATCGAATAAAAGAGGGGAGCCAGAGGTAGCTTGTGAAGGATCCAGAGAGAGCAGAACAAAGGGATGCGAGGCCAGGGGAGCGGGCAGGAGAAAGGGTAAAGGACTGGACATAAACAGAGGATCTGGACAGTATACTACATTGGGATGAATGCGGCGTAATACATGGTAGGATTGTACATCGTAAGAAAGCAATAGGGAGTACCGGGAGAATAGGGGCACACATTCGCTGATGGGAAGAGAAGTGGGCAAGCAGGCGCCCAGCAGAACCTGAAGAGGATGCTGAATTCTGCGAGGAAATAGGAGTGGATGATCGCCTTGGAAGGAAAGGACCATCGTATCTTGTACCGGAAACAGGGGAGCGTGCATGGGAGCGCGATGGAAGGTGAAAAAGGGATGAGGCCAATAACGAAGATCTTCTTCGGGGGATTCGGAATATAAAGTAATGGGCAAGGAGGACAGCTGTTTCAATAAACTGCGCAGTCTGGCTTCTGTGCCATGATCGGCACTGCCATTATGGGGATAGATGATATATTGCATGTAGAGGCTCCTTTGCTAGATTGGGAATATAGGTGGAAGGCAGCAGCGGATGATGAAGCATTTGGAGAATTCGACCTGGCAGTTCTGACTCTTCTATGGGGTCAGGACCTAAGATGAGATCGGCAGGCGGAAATGGGGCGTATCCGGGAAGAGCAGGCAATGCGGAAGCGTGAAGTGCCGTTAGGGCGTCTTGCCAGCGGAGATCGTATTTTCCCCAGATCCAAAGCTCCCAGCGAGGATCCTTTAGACCGGCGAGAAGCGTAAGAAGGGACTCAGAAATAAGATGGCTATACAGAAAAATGCGGCGGGGCGGCAGCGGCTGTGCGGGAAGACACAGGGGTTGTACCCGTCCGGAACGAAAAAAATACTGCTGAAATTCCGCCTGAAGAGAGTCTGAGGAACAGAGAATCTGGTCGCAGCGCTGGTAGAGGGAGAGCAGACGCGGCGTGAAATGACGTATGGGACCGCTGATCCAGGCAATACGCCGGCATGTCCCGGGAAAGAGGGGGAGACAATGCATGGAAAAAAGACTCTGATCTGCGATGATAACATCCGTATCTCGTCCCCAATACAGCGTGGGCCAGAGGAGAGAGGCGCCTTGCCAGACTTTATTTCTCAGTCGATAATAAACAGTCCAGGAGACGTCCAGAGAGGAATTCTGCAGGATGGCTTCGTGCAGTAATGCCTTACAGGGACAGAAGGGCAGATAGGCGTCTTGGGCGTCACGATCCGTATGTAGGCAGAGCTGTACCAGATGTCCTTTCTGCTGTAAATTCAGAATCCACTGCCCAAGAATCTGACAAGCGGATGGATCCGTTAAAGAGTCTAAAAGAAATAGAATACGACTCATACATACACCTCCCCATACTATCATATATATGCGCGGAGGGGATGAAATATGTCCCATTTTTGGAAACATAAATAAACGGGTCGTTGCAAAATAGATGAGAAATCATCTCTCAGCTGGACTAATGAGAAAAACCCCGGATTTCTCAGCTTTATGGAATGTCCTGGAAACGAAAAAGGAGTCCGTGCATTCACGGAACTCCTTAGGAGATCATACTCTTTCATTCTGTATCAATGGTGAGACCAGCGTAGGTATTTTACAACAGCCCCTTTTAGAAAGAAAGTGCATTATTGTTGTTCTGCGATAGCTTCTACCTCGACCAGTACCTGATTGGGCAGCGTCTTGACCGCGACACAGGAACGAGCGGGACGCCCCGGGAAATACTGCGCATAGATCGCATTGAAGGCAGCGAAATCTTCCATATTTGCTAGAAAACAGGTGGTCTTCACCACTTTTTCCATAGAAGAACCGGCTGCTTCGAGAACGGCGGTCAGATTGGTCAGAACCTGTTTGGTTTGTTCTTCGATCGTAGTCGCTTCGACTTTCTGCGAGAGGGGATTGATCGCGATCTGTCCGCTGGTGAAAACAAGGCCGTTGCAGACAACAGCCTGCGAATAAGGGCCAATGGCAGCGGGTGCATTCGGCGTATAAACGGTTTGTGACATATTCATTCCTCCTTAGGATTTTATAATTTGGAGCCCTGCATCGGAGAGGGCTTGAATGATTTCTTCGGCATGAGCATGGTCCCGGGTCTCCAGACTGAGGCGCAGGAAGCAATCCGTGACCTGCATATTAAGATCCGAACGGTCGTGATACACGGAAACCACATTGCCGCCATGCTTGGCAATAATGTCGGATACCAGGGAAAGTTGACCGGGACGATCCGACAGAGCCAACGTAATGTCCAGGCTGCGGCCGGTCTTCAGCAGACCACGCGTAATGACGCGTGAGAGAATCGTCACATCAATATTGCCGCCGGATACGAGACAGATGGTTTTCTTTCCTTGAATCGGCACCTTGTTGAACATAGCTGCCGCCACGGAAACGGCGCCGGCGCCCTCGGCAATCAATTTATGCTGTTCGATCAGGGTCAGAATAGCGGTGGAGATCTCGTCATCGGTCACAGTCACGATATCATCCACATACTGACGGCACAGATCATATGTCAGATCGCCCGGACACTTCACAGCAATGCCATCTGCGAATGTGGAAACGGAAGGCAACGCTTCAGCGTGTCCATCATGCAGGCTCTGGAACATAGAAGCGGCTCCCGCAGCCTGTACGCCATAGACTTTACAGGATGGATGAAGGGATTTGATAGCAAATGCCACGCCGCTGATCAGTCCACCGCCGCCGACTGGTACAATGACCGCCTCGACATCTTCCAGCTGATTCAGAAGTTCCAGACCAATAGAAGCCTGGCCGGCAATCACGTCTTCATCGTTGAAAGGATGAATAAAGGTATAACCCTTTTCATCACGCAGCTGCAATGCCTTCTGATAGGCATCGTCATAGACGCCTGGAACGAGACAGATCTCCGCTCCATAACGCTTCGTGGCTTCCACTTTGGAAATGGGAGCGCCGTCGGGCAGACAGATGGTGGCATGAATATGTTTGCGCTGCGCAGCCAGAGCCACACCTTGCGCGTGGTTTCCGGCACTGCAGGCAATTACACCGCGCGCCCTCTCTTCTTCGCTGAGAACGGACATCTTGTAGTAGGCGCCGCGCACCTTGAAGGAACCGGTTACCTGCAGGTTTTCCGGCTTCAGATAGACTTCACTGTTGGGGTGAAGATGGTTCGCCGGAATCAGGTCTGTGCGGCGCACGACTTCTTTTAAGACATAAGCGGCATGATAAACTTTATCTAGTGTGAGCATGTTGTTTCTCCTTCGGAGCAGGCGCATCCCAGGGAAGCACGTCTCCTTCCTCGCGTAAATGATTCAGAATCTCTCCGACCCCCTCGTAGGTGGTGGAATTGACATAAAAGATGGTTTTGCAGCCGGAAAGACGGAGCCAGGCAGCGGCTCGATCCGGCCGGGCGCCGGGGCAGTCGATATGTGTTACGATACCGATGACCTCACGGTTGACCATACAGGTGATATTCGGGGGATATAGTGAATAAGGCTCTGTAGCACTTAACAGGAGGCCGACTACGTCAGCCTCGTAAGAATACAGAGCCAAAGCCCGTCCGAGTGTCTGATTCTCGGCATATTCGCCGGGAGTATCAATGATGACATCATAGTGGTTAATATATTGGGTCTTATGATAACAGATTGTCTCACCACGCAGGGCTTGGGTCAGTGTCGTCTTGCCGCAGCCGCTGCGGCCCATCAGGATGATCTTCTTCATGTTTTCGTGATAGAACACACGGTGAAACCCAGTGTATCCTGGCAGTATCCGACCAGCGCTTTCAGAGCGGACTCTACATCAGAGTATTTACCCGTCACAATCAGCGTACCGCTGAATCGATCCAGAAAACCGAGTACGACACTGGATGATTTGATGGCGATATCGCCGGCAATGATCGCCGTTTCCGAAGGGGTCATGGTGACAATGCCGATAGCGGAACTGGCGTAGTCCACAGCGGGATCCAACCCCAGTTTCTGATACAGGATCTCATCCGGATTGGCAATGATATGAGCCAATGTAATCTGTTTACCAGGAACCTGTTCCTGGATAATGCGCATCTTCTCGTTCATAGACGCTTATCCTCCAATCTGACAGGCAAGGCCTGAAGCCTCTTCGGCGACATCTAACAGCTCCTGCATATGTTCCGCAGGGGGCGGAAGCAGATGAGCCAAAGAGTAGTCGCGCCCTAGACCGGTATATTTGTCCTGTCCTAACCGATGGTAGGGCAGAAGATGAAGCCGGCGCACACCGGGCAGCGTTGCGGCAAACTCCGCGATGGCACGAATCTCCGCGGGAGAGTCATTGAAAGTGGGCACTACCGGAACACGAATGATCAGCTCGCAATCGCGTGAAGTGGCGACTTTGCGAGCATTTTCGAGAATCCTTTCATTGGGAACGCCGGTAAAAGCCTTGTGTTTGTCGGAATCCATATGCTTGATATCCATCAGGAATAAATCCAGATGCGGCATCAGCTTCTGAATCGACTCATAGGGGGCGAATGCCGTGGACTCAATCGCCGTATTCAACTGCCAGTAATGCGCTGCTTCCAAAAGAGCCGCGGCAAAATCAGGCTGGAAGAGACACTCTCCGCCAGAGAGTGTCATGCCTCCGCCAGAACGGCGATAATAAGGAAGATCCTTGAGAACTTCACTCATGACAGCCTCTACCGTGGTGTCTTCCCCTACAGTCTTGGTCTTACCGTTCATCGTTAAGGATTGTATATCGTATTCTTGGGACTCCGGGTTGCAGCACCAGCGGCAGCGAAGAAAACATCCTTTCAGAAAAACGATGGTACGAATGCCGGGGCCATCATGAATGGAATACCGCTGAATATCAAAGATGCGGCCCCGAACCTGGTTGAATGTATTTTCCATAGTATAATCCTAACTTAGATTGAAGTCTGCTCCGTACGGTTGATGATATCATCCTGTAGCGAACGGGACAGTGTAGTAAAGAGAGCGCTGTAACCAGCCACGCGAACGACCAGAGAACGATACTTGTCCGGATGCTTCTGGGCATCCAGCAGGGTTTCCCGGCTGACCACATTGAACTGCATATGACTTCCCTTCTGGTCGAAGTAGGAACGAATCAGCGCGACAAAATTCGCCAGTCCTTCGCGTCCTGCCAGTGCGGAGGGATGGAATTTCATGTTGAACAAGGTTCCGTTCGAAGCGATATAATGATCCAAACGGGATACAGAATTGGCAGAAGCAGTGGGGCCATGGGTATCGCGGCCCGCAGAGGGAGACACGCCATCTGCCACCGGCGTACCGGCATACCGGCCATCCGGCGTTGCACCAGTCTGGGCACCCAGAGGAACATTGGCCGATACAGGGTACAAACCTGCCTGATACTGACCACCCCGCGGATTACGGAACTCCTGCAGAGGACGAGTATAGGTATAGGCCACATCTCTTGCAAAAGCATCCACTTCTGGCAGATCGTTACCAAACTTGGGTACTTCTTCCAGCATATTGCGGATGGCCTCATACTGTAAACGCTTGTCCTCGGGCACACCGCCGGTCAGGGCGGTCTGGTACATCGTGCGAACCTGTTCTTCCGTCAGGGAAACGCCGTCGGCAGCAAAGGCCTTGGCCAGATTCTTTGTGATCTCTTCCGCCTCTTCTGGAGTGTGAAGCTTTCCGAAATTATTGGCCAGCGCGTCGCGCAGATCCGCCATCGAAAGTTTCTGTTCATCATAGACCAGCGTCTTGATGGCATACAGAGAATCGGCCATGTTGGCAATACCAAAGCCCTGCGGTCCTGTGAAATTATACACGGCACCGCCCTCCTGCACACTCATGCCACGGCCGATACAGTCTTCGATCATACCGGACAGGAAGGGCAGAGGACAACGCTCGGCATGCGCGACATCGATCGCGTTATCCGCGTTGACCAAAAGACTCAGCATATAATTCATCTGTGCCTTATAGGCATCGTAGAACTCATCGAAGGTCTTCATCTGCGTCACATCGCCGGTCTGAAGACCGACCTGCACACCCTTGTCCATGCCATTCGAGAATACCAGCTCCAGCGGACGACACATATTGAAGAACGCGGCGTCATGCCAACCGTCTGTCTTGCCGGCCTTCTGCGGCTCTACACAACCGATGATATTGTAATCCCTGGAATCTTCCATGGTGAGTCCACGGGAAAGAAGGGCGGGGATGATGACTTCGTCATTATAGTATGCGGGCAGTCCCACACCCGTACGTGTCAGCTCCGCGGCCTTCATCAGGAATTCCTGGGGAGAGCCGTTCCATACACGAACAGAGAAGGAAGGCTGTGGCAGCAGCACATGCATAGAAGCCTGAATACACATGAAGGACAGATCGTTGGTCGCATCTAAGCCCTCAGGGGTCTGTCCACCGGCAATCAGGTTCTGGAACAGGCTGTAGCCTGCGAATCCTTCTGCGGAGGCGGCGTCACGCACCTTGTTCAGATCGTTCAATTTGACCCAGATACAGTCCATGAGCTCCTGAGCAAACTCTCGGGTAATGAGACCCTTATCCAAGTCCGCCTTGAAGAAGGGATACATGTATTGATCAAAACGTCCCGGGGAGATCGAGTGTCCGCTGGATTCCATCTGCAGAAGCATCTGGATGAACCAGAAGGACTGGCAGGCTTCATAGAAGTTGCGTGCACCATGACGAGGGACACGAGAACAGTTCTCGGCAATCTGAAGCAGTTCAGCCTTCCGCGTAGGATCCGAACAGGCCTCCGCTTCCTTACGGGCCAGATCCGCATAACGTTCCGCATAGACACAGGCTGCTTCACAGGCAATGATAACGGCCTGCAGGAAATGTGTACGCCGTGCGTAATCAGCATCGCCGAACTGGACCTTACTCAAGGCTTCGGCGGCCTGCGCCTGGATGGATTCCAGACCTTCCTGCGCAATACGGCCGTAACAGACGGTCACATGTCCCACACCATTGTAGAAATAGTTGCCAGGTGTGAAGATATTGTGTTCAATGGCAAGCAGCGCCTCAGGTGCCATATACGAGGTGGCCAGATCGCTGGTCGTCTTGCCCTTCCAGTATTTATAGACCTCATGCAGCGTTTTCTTAGTCTCATCTGCGATATAGAAGGGATCCGCAGTACGAGGAGCTACGGTGTCAAACTCGTCTTCCAACCACTCGAAAGAATACTCGGGGAATACCTGGCATCCTCTGGGGGCCTGGGAAGCGCTGCCCACAATAAGCTCTAAAGGCCGGATGATGATCGGGATGTTCCGACAGATATGATCAAAAGCCTTTGCGCGACGGATGATGATGGGCTCTCCTTCTGTCTCTTTATAGGATTCGGTAAGAAGAACCGCACGATCCGCCTCGATAACAGGCATCTTCGCGTACAAGTGCTCAATCAGCTGTCCAATACGAGGACTCTTCGCAATGTCTTCAGCATAGTAGTGATTCATAGGCTGCTCCTTCTTCCCTGTCGGGATTGATTCTTCTAATTATGTGGTTTTATTGTATACCAGAACAGAGGGTTTGTCAATGTCAAGTTGCAGAAAAAGCAACAAAAACAAAGAAAAAACAAAATAAAAACCACGCTTTTTGGGAGAAAAATGTTCACTCCATGGAAGATTCTGAAAATGTGAGGAGCGCCATTTACAAGGCATGTTTTTTTCAATAAAATAAAGACAAATCATACTGTATACAGGGAGGGTGTAGCTATGTTTAGTCCTATGAATTCTCGCCATTTTACAGAACGGGTCAATGAAAATGGAGTACGGTACTGGGTGCTGTCCACCCGGGTAGCACCTATTCAACAGGGATTCTATTTCGTGAATTCCGGCTTCTCAGAGGATGGACGGTATCTTTGGTTTTACTGCGCGTTTCCCCCGGCAGCGGGTCATTGCGCGGGCGTCGTGGACTTTTTGACCGATGAAGTGCGATGGTTCCCGGAGACGCAGGGATCCGGATGGATGGTGGATCCCCTGACGGGCAATCTGTATTGGGGGTGCGGACAGGGCATCTATATGCGGACGCCGCATCCGCAGGATCGGGCCGTCCAGATCGCGGAGCTGCCAGAAGAAGCCGTACGTGCCAGAGTACAGGAAGCGGGGACACATTTGACCTTTACGCCGGATCGAAAGGAGATTCTGGCAGATTTGCAGACATGTTTTGGCAGCATAGTGGGAACGTTCTCTGTGAAAGATGGAAGTTTTACCGAATGGTATCATACGAAGCCGGGCACACCCTATAACCATGCGCAGATGTGTCCCACGAATGGGGACCTGTGTATGTGCGCTCATGAGATCTCCTACAATCCGACGACAGGAAAGAACGATAGACCGGCACTTACAGAGGAGGGTATTTATCCCAGACTGCAGCTCATCGGCCGTGATGGTTCCCGGGAGATGAGAAAACCCTATAAGAATGCTGCGACCCATGAATGGTGGGCGGCGGATGGCAAGTCCATCTATTATTGTTCGAGTGAAAGTATCGTGCAGGATCGTCTGGGAGAACACGAGGCGGAAGTGGTATGTCATATTCCGATCGAGGGCGGCAATGGCACATGGCATGCGCATTGTACAGAAGACGAGAAATACTTTGTGGTGGATGGTTCACATCCGTATGCGGGGAAGACCTGGTGGAGAGGTTGCCCCTCAACGGTTCGTTTCTATAATCGGGAGAGCGGAAAGCTGATTGATGTGGTGAGCTATAATCCTGTGGTGGAGGGATGGACGCCGGAGAAGCCATCGATTTATCATATCGATCCGCATCCCCGATTCGTGGTGGGCGATCGATATGTCACGTTCACGACTACGGTCTGCGGGCGCGTGGACGTGGGAATCGCGGAGACGAGCCAGCTGATCGAACTGAGTAGGTAATCCGGGCTTGAAAACAGAGTTATAAAATCGGAACAGCCCACACCAAGTGCTAAACTTCGGTGTGGGCTGTTCTTGTGGTTTCGTTTTTCGTCTTAGGAGCGAGGCCGTTTCTTCTTCTGGACGGAGAACCCGAACTTTCCAAGAGCTCGGCCCGTGGTATAGTAGGTACCATGGATATAAGAAATCAATCGGCATTTTTCCATGCAGAGGCGTCCTGTTTCATCCATATACTTCTCGTCGACGCGTACGGCAGAAATCCGGGCCAGAAACATATGATGAGATCCCAGGGGAAGCTCCTGCGTGATCTGGCATTCCAGATGAACGGGACTCTCGGCCACAAGCGGGGTCTGTACTGTTTCTCCGGGCAGTAAGGTCAGTCCGCAGGCGTCGATTTTATCGATATCCCGTCCGCTGCGCACACCGCAGAAGTCGATGGCGCGCGCCAACGATTCCGTAGGCAGATTGATGACAAATTCGCCGGTTTTGCGCAGAATCTCGAAGGAAAAACGCTCGGGACGCACGGATATGTAAGTCATGGGTGGATCCGTGTTGACGATTCCAGTCCAGGCGACTGTCAGCACATTGGGAGAATCCAATGTGCCGCAGCTGACCAGCACTGGCGGCAGCGGCGCCTCCAGGGTACCGCCTTTCCAGGTGAGTAGTCCCATGGGCGCCTCCTATCGACGATCGTATTTTTCTTCGCAGTAGAGACAGCGATAGGTCTCTTTTTCCGGATCCGTCAGAACAAATACATGATCCAGACCGCGTTCCAGAGAGGTGATGCAGCGAGGATTGCGGCATCGGATGACATTGGTGATCTTCTTGGGCAGGGACAGGGTTTTCTTCTCCACGACCTCACCGCCCCTGATGATGTTGATCGTGATGTTGTGATCGATATATCCCAGTACGTCCAGATCCACCAGGTCGAGCCCGCCCTGAATCTTGATGATGTCCTTGCGCCCCATCTTCTGACTGACCGCGTTTTTGATGATGGCAACGCTGCAATCCAGCTTGTCCAGGTTCAGATAATTATAGATGGACATGCTGTATCCGGCCTTGATATGATCGAGTACGATGCCTTCTTCCATTCTTCCAACGTTTAACATGGAGTTCTCCTTTCTATAATCACGCTGTTGGGGTAAGACCCAGAAGCGTCATGATCAGCGCCATACGAGCATAGACACCGCACTGCACCTGCAAGAAATAGGCGGCTCTGGGATCGTCATCGACTTCCACGGAGATCTCATTGACGCGGGGTAGCGGATGCAGGACGTACATGTCCTTGGGAGCCAGTTTCATCTTGGCCTTGTCCAGAATATAGCTATCCTTTAGGCGTAGATATTCATCCTCGCTGAAGAAACGCTCGCGCTGTACGCGGGTCATGTAGAGGATATCCAGCTCGGGCAGAGCCTCTTCTAAATTGGTGGTTTCTCTGTAGGGAATCTTCTTAGCTTCCAAAACGTCCTGAATCACATAGGTAGGCAGCCGCAGCACCTCGGGGGAGATCAGAACAAAGCGGATACCCGTATAACGGGACAGCGCATTGATGAGAGAATGAACGGTTCGGCCAAATTTCAGATCGCCGCAGAGACCGATGGTCAGATTCTCCAGACGCCCCTTTAGGGTGCGAATCGTCAGCATGTCGGTCAGGGTCTGCGTCGGATGCTGATGACCGCCATCGCCTGCGTTGATGACAGGAATGCGGCTGAATTGCGCCGCTACCAGCGGTGCGCCTTCCTTGGGATGTCGGATGGCCGCGATATCTGCATAGCACGAGATAACGCGGATGGTATCCGCAACGCTCTCGCCCTTCGCGGCGGAGCTGGAATTTTCGGAATGAAAACCAAGTACTTTACCACCCAGATTCAGCATGGCGGATTCAAAACTGAGCCGGGTGCGGGTGCTGGGCTCGTAGAAAAGCGTAGCCAGTTTCTTGCCCTCGGCCACATGCGCATAGTGTTCGGGATTCTCACGAATCTGCTCCGCCAGGGACAGCACCTGGTCGATTTCCTCTACACTGAAATCAAGAGGATTCAAAAAGTGTCGCATACGTACCTCCTATGTAGTTGGATTTGTGTACTTATTATAATACAGATGAGGGATGAATACAATAATTTTCTTTTTTTAAAGATTGACAATTGCTCTTCCCTGCGCTATAATTTGAAGTTACAATGGAACAATAGTTTCTGCTCTTAAGGACCTTTATTTTACTGATAGGAGGAATTCAAACATGGCTTATTACTTCAGTGAACCGTCCCATACTTTCAGCGAATATCTGCTGGTACCCGGGTATTCGTCGGAGGAGTGCATTCCATCCAAGGTGAGCCTTCGTACACCGGTGGTGAAGTACAGAAAGGGTGAAGAGGAACCAGCCCTTTCCATGAATATTCCTATGGTTTCGGCGATTATGCAGTCCGTTTCCGGTGAGCGTATGGCGGTGGCGCTGGCAACGGAAGGAGGCATTTCCTTTATATATGGTTCTCAATCCATAGAAGACGAGGCGGCGATGGTAGCGCGGGTGAAGAACCATAAGGCGGGGTTTGTCCCCAGCGATTCAAATCTGCGCCCAGATCAGACCTTGGCAGATGTATTGGCCCTGAAGGAGCAGACCGGTCATAGCACCATGGCTGTCACCGAAGATGGCACGGCGGATGGGAAGCTGCTGGGAATTCTGACCAGCCGGGATTATCGTGTCAGCCGTATGGAACTGGATACTAAGGTGTCGGAGCTGATGACCCCCTTCTCTTCATTGATTTATGCGGAAGAGGGAATCACGCTTAAGGCTGCGAATGACGTGATCTGGGAGCATAAGCTGAATTCTCTGCCCATCATCGATAAGAATCAGCGCCTGAAATATTTCGTATTCCGTAAGGATTATTCTTCTCACAAAGAAAATCCGCTGGAGCTGCTGGATAAGGATAAGCGGTATGTGGTAGGCGCGGGTATCAATACGCGGGATTTCGCGGAGCGTGTGCCAGCACTGGTGGAGGCAGGGGCCGATGTTCTCTGTATCGATTCTTCCGAGGGCTTCACGGCTTGGCAGAAGAATACCCTGAGCTTCATTCGTGAGAAGTATGGAGATAGCGTGAAGGTCGGCGCCGGCAATGTGGTCGATCGCGATGGCTTCCGTTTCCTGGCAGAAGCAGGCGCGGACTTTGTCAAGGTCGGTATCGGCGGCGGTTCTATCTGTATCACACGGGAGACCAAGGGCATTGGCCGGGGACAGGCGACGGCGCTGATCGACGTCTGTGCAGCCCGGGATGAGTATTTCAACGAGACGGGTATCTACGTGCCGGTATGCTCTGATGGTGGTATCGTTCATGATTATCATATCACGCTGGCGTTGGCCATGGGCGCGGATTTCGTCATGCTGGGACGCTATTTCTCCCGCTTTGATGAGAGCCCCACAGATCGCCTGATGATCAATGGTAACTATGTGAAGGAATATTGGGGCGAAGGCTCCAACCGTGCCCGGAACTGGCAGCGGTACGACATGGGCGGTTCTCAGAAGCTCTCTTTTGAGGAAGGCGTGGATTCCTATGTTCCCTATGCGGGCAGCCTGAAGGACAATGTGTCGCTGACGTTGAATAAGATTCGTTCCACCATGTGCAACTGTGGTGCGCTGACGATTCCGGAGCTGCAGCAGAAGGCGAGACTGACGCTGGTATCCGCGACGAGTATCGTGGAAGGCGGCGCGCATGACGTCATCCTGCGTGATAACAATAAGGTTGTAAAATAATAGTGGATATATAAGCCTCCGTACAGGTTGTGCGGAGGCTTTTGCTATTCTTTGCCCTTATTTTTTATATTTGATATTGTATAAGATTGGTAGAGGGGTGACTGTGAAAAAACTTGCAAGCATAATTATTATAATCTGTGCAACAATCGGGTGTATGGCGTGTACAAGTACGGAGTCCGCGTCTGGGGGGCAATTACCTTTTAGACGAGAAGTTCCAGACGGAAACATATCTGTCATCATATGACATGCAGAACGCATCTGCGCGATTCAAAATTGCCTGTGAGTCTGAGAACGCATATTATTTCAAGCCGGAACAGTCTCATTTCATATAGTTTTACGATAAAGAAACCGGCGTAATCGATAAATTATGTGGACGTCTGGAGTGTTCGCATGACACGGCAGACTGCAATGCGTATCTGGATGAGCAACTGGGAATCTGTTGCTATAATCAGAAGATATATTTTACGAAACAGGATAAGACGCGATCCGTGCTTTATGCCATGAATGAAGATGGAACCGATTTGGAGCCGTACAGGAACTGCAAAGCGATATGAATGGCTGGAACCCCATGATGAGGATTCATAGGGGATATGTGTATACGGCGGTCATTAATGGCAGGAGTCGTCACGTATCATCGTGCAGCAGGAAGTCTTGGGGCAGGAATCAGGGGAGATGGTGGTCGTCTATGAAGAGGCGCTGTGGGAGGAAGAAGTCGTTCCATCTGCTCAGTAAGAAATCAAACGAAGATCCTTCCCCTTTCTCATTAGTCCGAGGCCCGATGTAACAATTGGCTCGGAAAGTAATGGGAAATCTACATCAGCGCAGGAATAACATATGTTTAGACACCGCTGTGCCGCGGCGAAACAGGCATGCCTTACGGT
>DBQQ01000014.1 GCA_002305315.1 Clostridiales bacterium UBA1390 | reverse complement strand
AAAATGTGGTTTTGTGGCGCGTCTTCGCAGGATTGCGTATAATCAGTTCTAAAAGGAATAGATTTATACGCAAATGCGGGATTTGAAGGGCGGCGAATCTCCAAACTGCGTATAAAATGTGCCGCGGGGACGGAGATGTCCTCTACTTTATACGCAAAAACGAGATTCTGCAGCGCATCTTCATAGGATCTGCGTATAATCAGTTCTAAAAGGAATAGATTTATACGCAAATGCGGGATTTGAGGGGCGGCGAATCTTCAAACTGCGTATAAAATGTGCCGCGGGGACGGAGACACTTCCGCAATTATACGCAAAAATGAGTTTCTAGGACACGCTTTCATTAGAGTGCATATAATTCAGTTTTAAACAGAACTAATTTATACGCAGTCCTGCGATTCTGAAGTACATCTCCATAAGATTGCGTATGATCAGTTCTAAAGGAAACGAATTTATACGCAACTGCGCGATTGCTGGCAGGACATTGAACTTTATTTGCACGATTGACTTGCCAGAACCCTAATGCCCTATCTATCCAATGCAGCCCTAAATGTTCGATAAAAACGACAAAATTGTTTACACTTCTATTGTCTTCTCAGTATTCCGCCATCCATCGTAAATACCTGATCGCAGAGCAACGATACGTCTAGCGGATTATGGGAGGCGAGCAGGATGGAGACGCCCCGGCTTCGAAAATCCAGCAGAAGGCGGCGCATATCTTCGACGCCCTGATTATCCAGCCCGTTCATGGGTTCGTCAAGGACGAGCAGCCTGGGGCCTTCCATGATGGCCTGTGCAAGACCCAGGCGCTGCCGCATCCCCAGCGAATATTTTCCCACAGGTTTCTTATTTCCCGGATCCAGCCCCACCACTTTCATGGCCTCTTGCGGAGAAATTGCTGCATCATTTTGCGCCGTCAAGCGCCTCAAATACCGCAGATTTGCCAGGCCGCTTTCTGTGTCCATAAAGCCGGGCGTCTCGATAATCATCCCAGTATGGGGCGCAAAGTCACAGTCCCGGCCGATTTGTTTTCCAAACACCGTGATCTCGCCCCGTGTCGGTTTCAGAAAGCCCAGGATACACTTCATCAGCACAGTTTTTCCGGAGCCATTACGGCCCACAATGCCATGAATCACCCCCTCGGACAGATCCAGATTCACATCTTCAAGCACCGTCTCCTGTCCAAATTTTTTATACACGCCCCGTACTTCTACCACATTATTCATTGGCTTCCCCCTTTCGAAAGAGAAAATGGATCCGTTTTCCCGCCGCAATGCATAGAATCAGCAGTCCCACGTTCGCAGACCCCATGAGAAGATGCGTCTGCGTGATGGTGGGAAGCTGGTCGTATCCGAAACTATGCATCGTGTACGTGGCCTGCTGCAGTGGAGAAAGCCAGGCCGCGCAGAGATTCGCAATATAACGAAGCCCTTCTTGCTCAATCCCCAGCCATACCATGAATCGTTCCGGCGTCAGCAGATACGAAAGCAGACTCACCGCAATCACCACATTCATACCTGCCCGCTTGCCAAAACGCAGTGATACGGCAAGATTCAAGAGTGAAAGCAGCAGCATGTACTGCGCCATCAGCAGAAAGATCGAACCGGCACAGGCATAGGGCGTCGTCTGTTTGATGGTACGGCGTACCACGGTCAACGCTACCTCAAACTGCGCCGGCGCAAAGCTCATGACCGTAGCGGTATCGCTCCACTCATTGGACAACGAAACACGGCCCAACGTGAGAAGGCAGGTTGAAATCAGCAGAAACACCGTATAGAAAATGCTGACAAGGATCGTTGTAACTGCTTGCCCCAGAATCCAGTTTCTCCGTCCGGCGCGGAATACCAGGTAGGACGCTGGCGCATCCAGGCGCGGAATCTGTGACAGGGGAAGCAGCAGAGCCAGGGATGCAAACAGGACACTGTCGCTGTCCGCGAAACACCATACAAAGGGTTCCACGACCTGGATATTGGTTCCAAAGAGATGGGCCAGCGAGACAGTCTTCTCCGTCAAGAAGAAACAGATCAGAAAACCCAGCGCCAATCCCAGGTAAAACCGCAGGTTTTTGGATAGGAGCCGCAGGTTCCACAGCGTACACGATAGGATTTTTCTCAGGCTACACATTGCGGCGCACCTCCCGGTATAAATACGCGATATATCCGCATAACGTCAGCAATACGACGACGCATAGCGCTAAATAGCTCTGTCCGGACAGCCAGTAGGCGGGATCCAGATACTCAGCCTCGATCCAGAATCGCGATCGCAGCATGGACATCGAAAAACACAGAACTATCGGCGTTACATATGCGCAGACTGTATCTCGCATCAGTAGGGCTCCCATACTTCCGATCAGGGCGAACCAAGTCGTACAGATAAGACGCGCCATCACCAGATCCACCGAAAAAGAAAACTGTCCGGTAAACCCTGCCAAGAGTATAGCAAACCCCATCATGCCTACTAGTTGGGATAGAACAGAAACCACGATCAGAGACACGGCGCGGCTCATCAGATACCGTGGCATTCCGCATCGAAACAAAATGGCACGCAGACTTCCATTCGCCAATTCCCGTCTGGAAGCGGAGGCCGCGGGCAAAGTCGCCAATAATGGCAGCGCGATCAGATTCAAACTGGCGGTATATGCGAGTTCCATGAGCCAAGCTCCTTCCGCCTCCATCCCTTCTAACAAATAATCTCCCTCTGCTCCCAACCCCAACCACAGTGTGGCGATGGTCAAGAGGCTGGACAGCCAAAACCAGGGACCTTTACATCGAATCCAGATCTCCGTCCATAACGCTTTCATTTCAATACCCCAGAGTTCGATCAATCACCGTACCATTGATCGCGTTGATCGTCAGTTCCGAACGGTCATACATAACCCTCTGTTCATCCGCATGCGTATATCCGCCTGTGCCAGCCAGATGTCTGGTCGCGTAAAAATCCCACACCGGCGTATACTGGTAAGTGCCATCTGCCATGAGCACCGTCATATACCCAAAACGGATCTCATGCACATTCAGCTCATTTTTCTGCAGATTCTCATCGATTTCCAGATGCTGAATCGACAGCAGCGCTACCTGGGAGAAGATTTCCCAGATCTCCTCGAAGGACAGCAGTTCGACATCCTGCTGCACAGTCCTGCCCACATCATAGGGATTGTTATACTCCAAAGAACATACACCTTCATCATTGACAATCACGCTGACGACGCCCAATCCGGATAAATAGCCGTATTCTCCCGTCGCCATGCTCTCGCCGCCATAGGTATTGTTGACCGGAATCCCATTTAGATGCCTTGTATACCGCAAAGCATAAAACTGCTTCTGATTTCCCAGCTCCTGTAGTGGCAGCTGTCCATAGGCGCTGACTTCATAATCGGGCAAAATCGCATGCACTTCCGCGTCCGCCAATGCGATCGCTTCCTCCAACGAGATCGTACAATCCGCCGCCTTGCCCTCCGAGAGCGGCTCCAATGTATCCATATTCACACCCTCATTACTCCGCATCCATTCCAGATTCGGCGGAAATCCGATCTTTCCAGTCCTGGCAGAGAGCCCGTAAGACACATGCAAGTTCATCCATACATAGTTCTCTGCCTGCTCCGCCGACAGACCTGCCTTGATCTTATCCACGGCATTCTCATTGCGGGAATACGTCATGTGAAAGGGAATGTTGGACAGCCACAGACTATACATATCGACCCCGCCGCTGGTGTCCTCGATCTCCGGCATCCAGCCCGAATAGGGTTCTACCGTCTGCATATCGTACCAGCCGATCTCATCCTCATGGCGCGCGATCATCGACTGGATCTCTTCTTCTGTGAATACTCGCGGCAGTGCTTCTATCACATCCACATGATCCACTTCCGGAAAGACAATCTCCGCGTCCACGCGCACACGGCTGATGCCGGAATCCGAAACAAATTCACCGCTCACATGTTCCGGAACCCCCAGCACCTCCACCAGCGGCTCTCCAGAAGATACCACCGTAGAATGTTCCTGACTCTCCACCGGTCCGGTATCCGTACATCCCGCCAGACTCAGTACCATGCAAGCGATCAGCCATATGCAAAGGCCTCTTCTTTTCATCTTCATCACCTCTATGCCCAGTATACACAAAAATGCCGCAGAAGTCTGCGGCAAATTGTCCCGAAAATGTCATCAAGTTGTATGCGTTGGAATCCGCACCGTCACCGTCGTTCCCCTGCCCACCGTACTCGCAATGGCAAGCGTTCCTCCATGCCATTCCACAATCCGCTGGCAGATCGCAAGCCCCAATCCGGCGCCCCCCATTTTCCGGGATCTGGCTTTGTCTACACGATAGAACGGCTCCGTCAGCATCGGTATGTGTTCCGCGGGTATGCCGCAGCCGTGATCTTCCACCGTGATCACGCAGTCGGGGCCCTCTGTCCGAAAGCAGACCAGAACCCGATCGGACTCCTCCGACGCACGCAGCGCATTGACGATCAGATTTTCCAGCAGACTGTACAACAGAGTCTCGTCCCCATATACAGTCTCAATCTGCCGCGTGAAATCCACACGCCCGCCGTAGACATCCGCCAGACTTTCTATCAAATGTGCTGCCGAAAATTCCTGTTTCCGCGCGCTTCCCTGTCCTGTCAGACTGATCATGTCCATCATCTTCTGGGTCAGGCCCTCGGCCCTGCGCCCCGCCTCCGCGATCTGCTGCACACACTTTTCCCGCTGTCCCTCGTCAAGCGGCATGTGCAGCAGCGTATCCGCATATCCTACCACCGCGGTCATCGGCGTCCGGATCTCATGGGAAAGCGCTCCCAACAGCAGTTCTTTTCGTTCCAGCTCCGCGTCCAGCGAAGCCACCTTCGCCTCGATCGAATCGGCCATCTGGTCGAACGCCTTCGAAAGCTGCCCGATCTCATCCGCGGACGTATACGCCGTTCGCATCTGATAATTTCCCTCAGATATCGCCGTCGCCGTCTTCGTCAGCCTGGTGATCGGTTGCAGCGCCCTTTTCAGCAGAATCACCAGGACGGCAGCGCCCACGATGCAAGCCACCGCTAAGAGCCCGAAGCCTAACAGCTGCAGCCTGACAATCTGTTGCTGCGTTCCGCTGACATCGCGGCTGATATAGACGGCAAATTGATTCCCCGCCATGGAAAATGTGGCGCCGCAGATCAGAATCGGCTCCCCCTGTTCCGCCGTAATCCGCAGCGTCCCTTCTTCGCCCTCTTCCAAAGGCATCTGCGCCATAGGGTCATAGGGACACAGATTATACAGATATCGTCCCTCCGATGCCAGCGAATAATAGGTCGTTTTCTCCTGCACCAGAGACGCATACTGTGAAAAATAATATTGCACCAGGCTCTGAATCGTCGTGTCCCGGTATCCTTCTCCCTGGAAGTCTACCGCCGATACCATGTTCGAAACCAGCACATGAAGCGCCTGCCTCGTCTGTTCCTCGTCCGCGCTCCGCATCGTACTTGCCTGCGCCTGGACCATCAGATAGATCACGAGGCTCATCATCACCAGGATGACGGAGATCGCGATCAGTGAGATTTTCTTTCCTAGTTTCATTTTCAGTCCACCACGAGTTTATATCCCACACGATGCACCGTCACGATGCGTTCCGCCCATCCCAGCTTCTTCCGCAGCATCGCGATATGATTGTCCACCGTACGAGTCTCTCCGAAAAACGAATCGCCCCACACTTCCTGCAGCAGCTGCTCCCGGGAAAATACGATATTCGGATGCTTGGCCAGCATCAACAAGAGTGCATACTCCATCGGCTTCAGACTGACAGGATTTCCCGCCAGCAGTACGGTTCTCTCTTCCGGGAGAATGCTGACATTCCCGATCTCGATTCGTTCCTGCTTCGGATGCCTGCGTTCCAGCACTTTTTCCATGCGCACCAGAAGCTCCAGCACGCTGAAGGGTTTGACCAGATAGTCCTCCGCCCCCAGCCGCAGGCCCTTCACGCGGTCTGCCTCCTGATTCTTAGCGGATACGTAGATCACCGGGATCTCCGCCTTCTTCATATACGGCAGCAGCGAAAAACCGTCGATCTCCGGCAGCATGATATCGAGAATCGCCAGATCGTACGCCTTCTCCTTCACACGATCAAGCGCCTGTTTCCCATCGGCGGCCACATCGCATAGATATCCCGCGACGGAGAAATTCATCTCCATGAGCTCCGCAATCGAAGGATCATCCTCCACCACCAATATCCTATACATCCGCGGTCTCCTTAAAACTGAATGTAATCCGGATTCCAGATCACCGCAGTCTTTAGGGGCGCGCCCTTGGCATAGATTCGGTTCACATAGGCGTCATAGGGGTCTTTCACAAACTCCTCCTTGTCGATCAGATGCACCATCTCGTCGAAGGGGCTGTCCACGAGCAGCCGTATGGCCTCTTCCATATGTTCCTGCCGAAAGTTGATAGAACTGAAGATCAGATGGTTCTGGAACCCAAAGGGCATGGTGTCGAACGCGAGACGAGGCCCCAGAGAAAAACTGTTATAGATGCCGTTATTGCCCAGAAGCCCCGCATCCAGCGCCACCTCCGCCTCCACCGCAGAACCGCTGGCGCCGACAAAGGCCGTGGCGCGTCCTCCCAGCACTTTCTGAATCGCCCTCGCCGTTTCTTTCGGCGTATCATAGAGATTGCGCACATACTCCGCGCCCGTCCATCGTTTTGCAAGACGCACCTTCTCGCTCTCTTCTTCACTGCGAGCCACGAAGACAATACGGGCTTGCGGATCATGCCGGCGAATCTGATCGCCCAGGAATAACCCCGTCGTGCCCAGCCCGAAGAGGACCACACGATCGAAGATCTCCTTCGCCGCTATCTGAAAGGCATCGATCATGGAGCATTTTTCCCGCGCCCGGACGACGCGGACATTGTGTGCCGCTCCCAGGTCCTCCATCCGCTCCCGTTGGAAAATCATGCAGGCGTAGGGGTCCGAGAAGATCAGCCGTTTTGCGTAGGACAGGGGCAGTTTTCCATCCGCTCCGATCCCCTCCGGCAGCGGCAGCAGCATGTCGGGATGATAATAGTTCTCATCCGAAAAGAGTCCATCCGCCTGGTCGCATCCATACTCGAAATAGCTTTCTTCCTCCGTATAGCGTGTCGGATCATAACTATTGCCGCCGCGAATCAGCACGATGGCAAAGCGTTTCTGAGACGGCACATAGACAACACCCTCGTGTCCGTTGATCAGACGTTTCTGCCCCGCCGGGAACTTCTCCGCAAGCCTTCCTTCCTGTCCCATCTTCATCAGCGTATAATCGGTGCCACAGAATCCGGCAATCACAGTCTTCGCCAGGATCCCTTCCTTCTCCGCCTCTCCCCGCAGTCTTTTTCTCGGCGGATTCTCGATCTCGACATCTCCGTACACAATGGGATGTGACGGATCATTCTGGAAATACGTCCCTTTTACTTTCATAGTGACCTCCTATAAAACAGAAGGGGGAACACAAACGGCTCCCCCCTCCTTCTATCCTGATTTTACTGATTCTGAATATATTCGTCGATCGCCTTGGCCGCGTTCTTGCCCGCACCCATAGCCAGGATAACGGTCGCCGCGCCTGTGACCGCATCTCCGCCGGCGAACACACCGGGACGAGAAGTCTGTCCCGTCGTCTCATCCGCCACGATACAGCCGTGCTTATTCGTGTCCAGCCCCTTGGTGGTCGACTTGATCAGCGGGTTGGGAGACGTACCAATAGACATGATCATGCAGTCCACATCCAGCACGAACTCCGAACCGGGCTTCTCGATCGGACGGCGGCGTCCAGACGCATCTGGCTCACCCAGCTCCATCTCGATACACTTCACGCCTTTGACAAAGCCCTTCTCGTCGCCCAGGACCTCTACCGGATTGCACAGCGTCTTGAAGATGATTCCTTCTTCCTCCGCGTGCTCCACTTCTTCCTTACGGGCCGGCAGTTCCTCCATGCCGCGGCGATATACGATATACACCTCTTCTGCGCCCAGACGCAGTGCGCAGCGTGCCGCATCCATCGCCACATTGCCGCCGCCGACAACCGCTACCTTGCGGTTCTTCTTGATCGGCGTATCCGCGCCTTCTCGATAGGCCTTCATCAGGTTGACACGAGTCAGGAACTCATTGGCCGAATATACGCCGTTCAGGTCCTCGCCGGGAATCCCCATGAACCGGGGCAGGCCCGCACCAGAACCAATGAACACAGCCTCAAAGCCCATCTCGTCCATCAGCTCATCGATGGTCAGCACCTTACCGATGACGCTGTTGCACTCCACATCGACGCCCATGGCCTTCAGTCCATCCACTTCCTTCTGCACGATGGACTTGGGCAGACGGAATTCAGGAATTCCGTATACCAGCACACCGCCTGCCAGGTGCAGCGCCTCATAGATCGTCACCGCGTATCCCTTCTTCGCCAGTTCCCCGGCACAAGTCAGGCCTGCAGGGCCAGCGCCCACGATCGCCACCTTGTGGCCATTGGGCTCCGGACGCACGGCGTCTTCCTGGGCATGCTCGTTATGCCAATCCGCTACAAAACGCTCCAGACGGCCGATTCCCACCGGCTCGCCCTTGATGCCGCGCACGCACTTGCTCTCGCACTGTGTCTCCTGGGGACAGACACGTCCACAGACCGCAGGCAGAGAACTCGATTTCGCGATCACCTGATACGCACCCTCAAAATCGCCCTTCTTCACCTTCTCGATGAAATGGGGAATCTCGATGGATACAGGACATCCCTTCACACAGGGCATATTTTTACAATTCAGGCAGCGCTCCGCCTCATCCAGCGCCATTTTTTCAGTATATCCCAGCGCCACCTCCTGGAAGTTCTTATTCCGGACCTGTGGGTCCTGAGAAGGCATCGGATTCTTCTGTAAAGACATATTCGGCATCTTATTTTACCTCCTTCTGAAACAGGTTGCAGGTCTCTTCATACGCATGCCGCTCAAACTCCCTGTACATGCTGGATCGGGACATGGCCTCGTCAAAATCCACCTCGTGGCCGTCAAAATCAGGACCATCCACGCAGGCAAACCTCGTCTTGCCCCCTACGGTCAGACGACATCCGCCGCACATGCCCGTACCATCAATCATAATCGGATTCATGCTGACCACCGTCTTCACACCATACTCCTTAGTCAGCTTACATACAAACTTCATCATAATCAGAGGTCCAATGGCAATGACTTCATCATACGTCTCGCCGCTGTCCAGAAGCTTTTTCAGGGCATCGGTAACCAGACCCTTCTCCCCATAAGAACCATCATCTGTCATCATGACAAACTTGCTGCTGGCTGCTTTAAATTCCTCTTCCAAGATCACCAGGTCTTTATTACGGAAACCTACGATGGAATGTACTTCCGCTCCCTGCTGATGCAGCTTCTTCGCGATCGGATAGGCAATCGCACAGCCCACGCCGCCGCCGATGACGGCCACCTTCTTCAGACCTTCCGTATGGGAAGCCACGCCCAGCGGTCCTACAAAATCATGAATCGAATCTCCTTCTTCCAGATGATTGAGCTTCATGGTCGTTGCCCCTACGATCTGGAAGATGATCGTAACCGTTCCCCTTTCCCGGTCAAAATCGGCTACTGTCAGCGGAATTCTCTCGCCATCCTCGTCCACACGCAGGATGATAAACTGCCCCGGCTCCGCCTTCTTAGCGATCAGCGGCGCTTCCACTTCCATCAGTGTGACCGTAGGATTGAGACACTCTTTTCGAACAATCTTATACATATGCATTCACTCCTATGTTCTGTGCTGGTTCTTTATGTACACCGGATTTATTGTACATCATCGTCTAAAAAATATCAAGACTGCATTGCAAAAAGATTCTGGAAGATTTGCACTTCTTCCTGTCAAATTGCATAGTTTATAGATGCACCACCTGATAATCATGACCTGTCGCTGGCAGAAAGATACGAATCACATCCTGCATCTTCACCTTGATGCTGCTGGTATTCACACAGGGGTGACATCCCAGGTATTCATCCGCAAGCAGCGGTTCGTCGATCAGAAGCTTCACATGGTGGCCGGTATCATTCATCAGTCCCATCACGCTGACCGCGCCCGGGCTGATATGCAGGTACTGTTCCATATACTCGGCCTCCGCGAAGGAAAGGCGGGATGTGGGAATCTGCTTCGATACTTCTTTAGTCTTAAACTGCTTTTCTCCCGGCATCATGAGCAGATAAAATTCCGTATGCGTCCGGTTGCACAAAAACAGATTCTTACACATGGGAACCCCCATCCGCCTGCCGATCTCATAGCAGTCCTCGATCGTTGCCACCGCCGGATGGTCCCACCGCTGCCATCCGATCCCCAGTCGATCCAACATCTGATACACTGCCAGTTCTCTTTCCTGCCTCGTCTCCATGCTCCTCTCCTCCTTCCGGTCTATCATACTCTAAAACGCTGCCGGACGCAAGAAAAAATTGTTGCCAATCGAATCGATCTATAGTAAGATGAAATCAGAAACCTGTAGGAGGTACTTTACTGTATGCAAACACATTCTCTCGGCCTTGTGCTGTCCGGCGGCGGCGGCAAGGGCGCCTATCAGATCGGAGCCTGGCGGGCTCTCATGGAACTGGGATGGGACGCGCAGATCACGGGGGTATCCGGCGCGTCTGTCGGTGCGTTGAATGCCGCGCTGATCGGCTGTACCGATTATGCACAGGCGGAAACTCTCTGGAAAAGCATCCCGCCGCTGCAGTTTCTGGATATCGACCTGCCCTTTGCGAACGGCGGTATCTTCTCCCGGGACGGTCTGATCGAACTCATCCGCGGGCATCTGGATCTTACCAAGATCGGCTCTTCGCCCCGCCGCGTCTTCGCGAATACCACGCAGCAGGAGGAAGACGGACGTTCCATTGCCCGGTATTTCGAGCTGAACACGCAGTCTCCGGATCGGATCCTCCAGATTCTTCTGGCCTCTTCCGCGCTTCCAGTGGCCTATCCGCCAGTCATGCTGGATGGAAAGCCCAACCAGGATGGCGGGCTCTTAGATAATCTACCGGTGAAACCCCTTTACGATATGGGGCTGCGCCATATGGTCGTAGTCGACGTGGCCTCCGATCCAGACCTGCTGATTCCCGCCGTCTATCCAGGTACCGAGTTTCTGCATATTCGTCCCAGCCGGGATATCGGCCACCTGCTGGATGGCACGCTGGATTTCACCGCCAAAGGCGCTCGTTTTCGCATGGAGCTGGGATACCGGGATACGCTTCGTACCCTTCGCGCCTTCCTGTCCGGCGAGTTAAACCATCCGGACTTCGCCCGCAAGGCCGCGATCCAGGCGCAGGCGGACTATGACCAGATCCGCGTCACGCTGCTGCATGACGATCTGCAGACGAAAACAACCCGCCACATGGATCAGCTGGATGCGCTGCTGAAAAAATATAATTTATAAACAAGGGAAACATTATGAGGCACTCCAAAGACATCATGCCCCTCTGGGGGCCCTATTCTAAAAAATATATGGGGATCTCCCACGTGGCAGATTCTTTATCAAAAATGGGCGCACGGTTTGACTTCATCGTCCATCCCACCCTCTGGAATTCGGCTTTTCCGCCTCCCAATGTCACCTTCCCCAGCGGATATCATCTGTGGCATTGCCGGGAAGACTATTCGTTCTATGCCTATCGCTGCGAATTGATGTGGAAAGATCAGATCTACTGCGATGTTTCATTTTCCCGGATGGATTCTGATTCGTATCTTGTCCGCTGTGAATTCATCAACCATACGGATCTGCGGCAGAACTGTCTCATAAACGCCTACTCGGCCCTGGAATTTCCCCACGCCTATGACTGCCACGTATCCGTCCCGTCCGGGACACTGCTGATCGACGCGAGAGACTACTCTTGCTACGAATACGCGACGCCTCGCCCCTGGGATCAGGAAAATCCAGATGGCATGCACAAGGGGGAATTTGCGGACTTTCGCTTTCTGAATGGTTTTGGTCTGGGAGACCGCTGCCAAAACGATCATGTCCCCTCCCTCCATCTCAAGCCTTTCGGCGAAGAAAAGGGGGATCGGGTATCCTATGATGTCTGTTTGGATTCCTTTCAAGACCCTGTCGTCACACTGCGATACCGAACCGTTTCCGATCATGACGCTGTATTCTCCTGCGCCGGGCAGGCAATTCTCCTGCCTGCGAGCCAGGAACTGCGTCTTGTCTCCTTTGTCGTCCAGAAAGATCTATCGCGTCTCACACTGCAGAGTCTGGGCGGCGGCGGTGTGGAGCTGGATTTTCTGGCCATCACCGAAAAGGGACAGGAGGCCGAAATCGAAACCTCCCTGGTTCCCCATGGTTTCGTGCCCCAAGTGTCCTCGCAAAGTTGGGAGCGCGGACGAAGCGTCCGTCTCCACTATCCGGAAACGCATTCGACCTATTATATACTCACCCATCATGAACGTACGCGAGAACGAGTTCTCGATTCCGGATGCCTGGAAGATGCGCTGCCTAACCGCCTCTCCAACGGAGATCCCACCTATGACACGCTGCAGCGCACCTTCTCCGGCAGCTTTCAGGATAAGAAGAGTGACGAGGGCTTCTTCCACAATGTTCTGATTCGTTCTATCTATCTGGCTCCTCATTCTCGCCACACCGAGTATATGGTCATCTCTACTGCGCCCATAACCCCTCGGTCGGATGCGGCCTACGAGGAAATCTACCACAATGCTCGCCCCTCTGACGACATGGGGTACAACGAATCCGGAAAGCCCTATACGCTTTCCACGCGCATTCTGAAGGCCACCTTGCTGACCAACGTAGTATATCCCGTCTACCGGCACGGGAAGTGGATCATTCATTTCACCCCCGGCAAGCGTTGGGATAGCTTCTATACCTGGGACAGCGGGCTCATCGGAATCGGTATGCTGGAGTTTTCCCCCGCCATCTCCCGCTATATTCTGGAAACCTATCTCAGTGAAGAAGATAATCCAGATTTTGCGTTTCTGCTTCACGGCAGTCTGGTTCCTACCCAGTTCGCGCAGTATTTTGAAATGCTTCAGCGCGAAAACGATAAGACCTCTCTGCTTTCTCTCTATCCCCGGATGATGCGGTACTACCGCTTTCTGACAGGCGCAGCGGGATCTACCACCGCGAAGTTTCAGAACGGTCTATTCTCGACGTATGACTACTGGTATTCCTGTTCGGGCATGGATGATTATCCCGCACAGGTGTATATGATTGAGCGGCAGATGATGCACTGTACCTGCCCCTGCATCTCCACCGCGCAGATTCTCCGTGCCGCGAAGATCCTGCGCATGGCGGCGATAGCCCTCGGACTGGATGACGATGTGCGCTCACTGACCCTGGATATCGAACGTTCTTCCGAGGCGCTCAACACACTGGCCTGGGACGAGGAAGCCGGATACTATTCCTATACCGTCTATGATGAGGATCATCAGCCTCCCCGTTTTCTTCGTAACGAGACCGGTGAGAATATGAACAAGGGTATGGACGGCATATATCCCCTGATCGCAGGCGTAGTTCCCCCGGATCGAACTGCCAGACTCCTATCCCACCTGAAAAATCCGCAGGAGATGTGGAGTCCGAGCGGTATCTCCGCCGTGGACATGAGCGCCTCCTACTATTTCGATGACGGATATTGGAATGGGAATGTCTGGATGGCTCATCAGTGGTTTATCTGGAAGACGATGCTGGACCTGGGCGAGACGGATTTCGCCTATGCGATAGCCCGGCGAGCTCTCGATCTCTGGAAGACAGAGACGGATTTCTCCTATAATACCTATGAGTGCTTTGGCATCGAAACGGGACGCGGCGGCTGGTTCCATCAGTTCGGCGGGTTGTCATCCCCCATCTGCGTATGGGCCAATGCCTACTATAAACCCGGTACTGTGACGACGGGGTTTGATCTGTGGCTGGATCATCAAGAAACGACTCCGACTTCCGCCGACCTTCGTTTCCGATATGATGGCAACGCGGATACCTATGCCATCCTCCTCTGTCTTTCCGATCAACATTCCTATAAAGCCCTTTTGGATGATGCCCCCTACCCCTGTACTCAGCGAGAAGCAGGCATGCTGGAAATCACACTGTCCCATCGCGTGAAGGAAGGACATCTCCGCATCATAGCCCGGTCCTGATTCGCATTCAGAACCTTTTTTCTCATTACTCGACCCCAGAAATTGTTACATCTCTTCTGGACTAATGAGATGAGTCGCTCCATTGTCCCATTTCAGGTACATGATCTGTGCTAAAATCTTCCTGAACAGAAAGAAAAGAATAGGAGGGAAACACATGATTACATTACAAGGAGCCTATGGTGAGGCGATCATATTTACCGATACGCTGGAGACCTCTGCGGCGGAACAGATCAGGGCCTTCTGTGATCAACCCTTTTCTGCGGGGAGTCGGATTCGGATCATGCCCGATGTCCATGCTGGAAAGGGCTGTACGATCGGAACCACAATGACTGTCACGGACAAGATTGTCCCCAATGTAGTAGGGGTGGATATCGGCTGCGGCATGTTGACCGTAAAGCTTGCGGAAAAGCGTATCGATCTTCCGAAACTGGATAACTTCATTCGGCAGAACATCCCCCATGGACGCGATGTTCGGAAGCGGACTCATCGGAGTCATGGGCGTCTTAATATCTATGATCTGCGCTGTATCAAGAAGATCGACATCCGTCGGTCTCGGGAAAGTCTGGGAACGCTCGGCGGCGGCAACCACTTTATTGAGGTCGACAGCGATGGTGAGAACCTGTATCTGGTCATTCATACCGGAAGCCGCAATCTGGGCCTGCGCGTCGCAGACTATTACCAGAAGGCGGCCTATGCCGCCTGCGGTGGAAAACAGCAGCAGGAAATCCCCTATGAACTGGCTTACCTGAGCGGAGACGCCCTGCAGGATTATCTTCATGATATGGATTTCATGCGGCGTTTCGCGGAACTGAATCGGACGATTATCAAAGAAGTCATTCTCGAGGGCATGGGTTTGACGGAGATCGACAGTTTCCATACGATCCACAATTATATCGACACAGAGCAGGGGATCCTGCGTAAAGGAGCCGTATCCGCGCAAAAGGGAGAACGTCTTCTGATTCCCATGAATATGCGGGACGGAGCCCTTCTTTGCACCGGACTTGGTAACCCGGAATGGAACTATAGCGCGCCGCACGGCGCTGGCAGGCTGCTGAGCCGTAAAGATGCGTTCAGCACTTACACCCTCAGTGCATTCCAAGACTCCATGAGTGGTATTTACACTACCTCCGTGGCCAAGGATACGATTGACGAATGTCCCATGGTCTATAAGCCCATGGAAGAAATCATACGACAGATTCATGATCCCGTTACCATTGATGCGCGCATCCGACCCATATACAATTTCAAAGCGAGTGAAAGACACAGTTCGCATAAATAAGGCGGGTACATCCTCCCAGGGGTGTACCCGCTCGTTTTCGGTTTAGGTATAACATCCGATGAAAACCGTCAAGTCCTCTGTCATGACAGCAAAGAGAAACGGCCGATTCAGCTGCATCGGAATGGAAGCATCGATCCGCGCTGCGGATTCGTTCACCGATACCTCGGTATACGCGGCCGCTGCAACTCCCTCTTCATCCCATTCCAGATAGGCCTTCTGGCGCACATCCGAGATATATCCACTGGTCTCCTTCAACATGGCGGATAAGTCCGCTTCCATTGAAAATGCCGTGGGAATCTTTTCTTCCAGGTAATCGCGCAGTTCCAACGTGGATTCGATCCGAATCTTCGGGACGGACCAGGAGATCTCCGCGCTCGTGGACGTTCCGCCGTAGAGCGCCTCCGCCAGTACATTGGCATCGGCATAGAGCTCCGTGAGAGAAACATCCTCATCTGGCAGGACAAATACGATGCTACCGCAGGTTCTGAGCGGCAAGGAGGCTCGGGTCCAGCCCTCGCCCTGATAGACCATCCCCTCATCCGTCAGATGCATGAAGGGAAGCTGCGTCTCGGTTCCATCCTGATGATAAAAGGTATCGTCCTGTGTGCCCGCCTCCACAAACTGCGTCTGCCAGGCATCCTTCAGCCATACCGTATTCAGCAGCGTCAGGATACGGGACGGATCTGGAATGTACTCATATTCCAGGAGGCCGCCCGTCTGCTCTGACACCCATTTCCCCATCTGCTCCGCCGTCTGCTGCGCTCCAAAATCCACCGCATAGAGAGACGCGTAGAAGTTATCTTTCATCTGTTGCTGGTACTCCTCGCGGAACTCCACGCCTTCCTGCATCCAAAGCGAGTTCGCGATCTGCAGCACATGGTCGTCCTGATTCCGGTAGAGATACCGATACAGGTCTCCGCAATTTTGCGCGAAGTTTTCCTCGTTATCCACACCCAGCAGTGTATTCATCTCCTCCCGGGTCGTACCTGCTGCGCCCTCTGCCGTCATCGCCAGCGCATAGTATAAACTCAACGGACTATATAGCGTGTTTCCCGAATTCTTCCCTAAAAGCTCCGCGGATGTTTCCAGGCTGAACTCCTGCACCGCCTGCAACATCGATTCATCCACAGTCTGCGGCCGCTCCTTGCTAGACGGATACTCGGCCCGTACCACCAGCCCTGTCATACTGCACCCGGACAGCATGAGACTGAGTACCACGCCGATGACCGCTATCTTCTTATACATGCTCTTCCTCCTTTCTATCCCTCCGGATTCGCGCACACCCCCATAAACAGGATATTTCCTGCCTCATCGCAAATGGCGTACAGGAAGGGACGGTTCAGATCCATACTTTCCTCTGCCGGAACATAAGCGCTCATCTTCATCGCAATCTCCGTATAAGCCGCCGCCTCCACACCGTATTCATCCACCTCGATATGGGTCTTCTGCGTGATATCCGATATATAGAGACCGCTGTCCTCTCCTGTGATCCCCGAGAAGTCCGCACCTGACGTCACCACCAGATCCGCCCCCAGCTTCCGCAGCAGATCCGTGCCCTGCCAGGAATCCTCCCAGCCAAACTTTGGGATGTGCCACTGGATTCTGGCCGTCTCGCCTTCGCCCTCACACAGAAGGCTCTGCCACCCTTTTTCCGCTAACAAGCTCTGCAAGGAACCGCCCTCCTCCGGCAGGATGAACACCATACTGCCATTCTCCAGGGGCAGTTCTCCCCGCCTATAGCCATCCCCCTGGTACAGAACCCCTTCCAGATCTCCATTCATGAACTCGTGACGGATCTCCTGACCGTCTGACAACGTGAATACGTCTTCCTGCGTATTCGCCTCCGAAAAAGGAGCCTGCCACTGGCTCTTAAAATACACCGTATTGAGCAGGTTTAATGGCCCTGATGGATCTGATGGCGTATACTCTACGAGTCCGGCTGTCTGTTCTGCCACCCATCTGCGCATCTGCTCTGCCGTCTCCGGCAAGCGGAAATCCACAGAAAAGACGGTCGCCCCGAAGGAGCTCTCTACCTGCTGTGTATACGTTTCTGACAGTGCTCCCAACGTGTCATCCACCCAAATGGAATTCGCAATCTGAAGCTGTTCCTGCTCCTGAGGCGTAACCTGACATTGCTGCAGCAGCGTATCCACAGAGTCCATCCCCAGCAGTTCCAACAATTGCGCCTGTGTATCGCCCGCGGCTCCCGCAGCCGCCATCCCCAGGGCGTAATACAGGCTGATCGGGCTATACAGCCCATTCTCCGTCCCCTCCAACAGGTATTGTCCTGTCTGATAGGCAAACTGATTCATCACGTTCTCACCTTCTTCTGTTTTCTCCGGCATGATCTCGGGTGCAGTCTCCGGTATATCCCTCTCTACATTTTCTGCCGTGATGGCATATGGAGCGCTGTCACTGGCCTGGTTCGTCTCTCCCCTTCCGCGTTCCCAGGTCCATATTCCCGTGACGACAAGGACAAAGCAGGCTGCCAACGCTCCCCATCTGCGCCAGGCAGGCCGCTTCCGGCGAGGCCGCGAAGCCTCCGCCAGCAGATCGTCATCGATCTGATCCAATGCGTCCCATAAGTCCTTCCGATTCATACGTCGTATCCCTCCTTTCGCAAAATATCCCTCAAACGATTACGCAGGCGAAACAGCATGGACTTGACTTTACTCTCACTCATCCCAAAGTCCTGCGCCAACTGCGCAATAGAATCAAAATACCAGTATCGGCGAATAAAAAGTCTGCGCGGCTCCTCCTCCAACGTTCGCAAGAAGGCATTTAGCACCGCAGACAGCTCCTTGGCCGAATAGGCAGATTCCACCGTTTCCGCAGTACAGAGTGTGCCAGCCAGCTCCTCCCAGGATTCCTCCACCTGCGGACTGCGCTTCGCTGCTTCATTATAACGATACCGCTTCAGCGACAGATTCCGTACCACACGATGAATATAGGCTCCCAATACGCGGGGCCTCTCCGGCGGAATCCTCCTCCATAAGGCCAGATAGGCATCATTCAGGCACTCACGTACATCCTCCGGATCCTTGAGGATATTGCCCGCGACACGGCTGCAGAACGCGCCATACTTCTGCTGCGTCTCCTCTAACGCAGCTTCAGACCTTTGCCAGAACAGATCGATGATCTCCCGATCCTCCACGCCCTCTCCTCCTCTCCTATGGCCTTACACTCATTATGTACCCTTTTTCGCACTATGGTTGCATCTTCTTCCACAAAATTTTTTCCATTCCCTTTCCGTTTTCGCCATCAAGTCATGTGAAAACACCCCTGGGAAAACTCCCAAGGGCGTCATTCACATCTGATGTTTCACGATGCCGTACTCATCTTCCAGTTGGAAATAGGGGCATCCTTCTTTTCGTCCCGCCAGGAAACGGGCCATATCATCTTCGTCCAGATTGACCATGCAGACATAATACTGTCCCTGTTCATCGTACATATAATGCGCACAATATTCACACTGCATCCTGTCACCTCTTCCCTCGTTTTTTCGTGATCGCGTAGGTCAGGAGCCCGGCCGCGATGAGAAGTACGACCCAGATGATCCGCGTCTCCCAGGAATGGTCTTCTGCTTCCGGCCTATCCAGCACCTGATCAAAGGTCACGCTGTCCACGATCTCCGCGATCGAATCCTCCTCGATCGCTGAATCCGAAGAAAAAGCCACCGTGATCGACTTTCCATTCATGGCGGTATAATACTGAACGCCATAGCTGCGCGCCTCCCCCTCGCCCTGGCGTTCCCAGCTGAAGCGCAGCCAGGTCACCGGGTCTTTGGGATAAAGACTGTACTGCACGTTCTCATAGCCGCCATTTTCCAGCGTTTCCGCTATGGATTCCCCCAGATCATCACACTCCGAATCTTCATATAATGAGAGATTCCACTGTCCCTGGCTCACTTCTCCTTCCTGACAGGTCAACGTCATAAGAATACCGCCGGGTCCTTCCGCTTCCAGCAGGATTTCTTCCTGAGAAGAAGCGACTTTCTCCCAGCCATCCGGCAAAGATACGGTGGCTCCCACCCCCACGAGTGAGATGGAAACCGTTTCTGCCTGTACCGGCAGTACAAAAATCATACAACACAGCCATACGCTGAAGAACTTTTTACCCATGATGCTCCTCATAAAACTGTAGATAATCCTTCAGGTTTTCCTGAAGCAGTTCCGGTGTATTCAGATGATACGGGCATCTGGACATGCAGGCATTACAATGCAGACATTGCTCGATGACCATCATCTGTTCCTTAAACTCCTCCGTCATGTAACGCTGATACGGAGAACGGCGCAGCAAAAGAGACATACGCGCCATCGTCGGAATATCGATTCCCGCGGGACATGGCTTGCAGTATCCGCAGCCGCGGCAGAAATTGCCCGCCAGCTCCCTGCGATCCTTCTCGATCAGCGCCTTCATGGCGTCATCATAGGCCGGCGGATTCTTTTCCATTTCGATGAATTCCAGCAGTTCGCTCTCGCGCTGGATGCCCCAGATGGGCACAACATTATCATACTGCTTGATAAAGGAGAACGTAGTCGCGGCATTCGTAATCAGACCGCCGGACAGCCCCTTCATGGCAATGAATCCCACATCTTCCTGCTTGGCGAGCTGCGTCAGGGCGATCTCCTCCTCCGATGCCAGGGAAGAAAACGGATACTGAATGGTCTCATACTTGCCGGACTTGACCGCTGCCACCGCCCGCTCCAGGCTGTGGTTGGTGATGCCGATGTGGCGGATCATGCCCTGGCGCTTCGCCTCGAGCAGGCCGCCATACAGCCCATCCGGATCTTCCGGATCCGGCAGTGTATCCGGGTTATGAAGCTGCAGCAGATCGATGTAGTCCGTCTTCATCCGCTCCAGGCTGGTCTCGATGTCCTCCAGCAGTGTCTTCTTATCCTTGGCCGGACTCTTCGTCGAGATGATGATATCCTTACGCACGTCAGAAAGGGCCATCCCGATCTTCTCTTCACTATCCGTATAGCCATGCGCCGTATCGAAGTAATTCATCCCCAGCTCATAGGCCTCCCGCAGCAGTTTGACCGCCTCCGGCTTCGATAGTCTCTGTATAGGCAGCGCACCAAAAGAAGAGGCGCCCACCATCAGTTCCGTCCTGCCCAGTCGTATTTTCTTCATCCTTCCTGTTCTCCTTTCCACGCGTCCAATAAAATCTTCGCAGCCTCCACCAGCTGCGTCTCCTCATACGCTCCATACCCAATCAGCAATCGGGGCGGCCCATTCTGTCCCCCTGTCCCGGCGTAGTAATCGCCCAGTCCGCGCAGATATATGCCGGCCCGCGCGGCCTTCTCCACCAGCTCCGCTTCTTTCATAGACCCACTGGCGACTTCCAGCATGAAATGCAGCCCCGCATCCCTGCCTATCACGCGAAACCCGGGGACAGCCAGCGCTTTGACCAGCGCATCCTGTCGGCCGCGGTACAGCGTCTTCATTCGATTCAGATGCCGCTCATAATACCCCTGCTCCATGAAACGGCACAGCGTATACTGCTCAAAGCTGGGCACCGAACAGGAGTAGCCCTGAAACTTCTCCTGCCAGGCCCGCATCAGATTCTTCGGCAGCACCATATACCCGATTCGCAGCGAGGGCGCCAGGCTCTTGGCGAAGGTGTAGAAATACACCACCTTTTCCGGTGCGCCCATGCCCTGCAGGGCCGGCACAGGCTTGCCCAGAAAGCGAAACTCGCTGTCGTAATCATCTTCCAGAATATATCGTCCCTCTTCTTCCTGCGCCCATTGCAGGAGCGCTTCTCTGCGGCCCGCAGAAAGTACCGCCCCCGTAGGAAACTGGTGCGATGGTGTCACATGAACGATCTGTGCGTCTGTCCGGCACAGCGCCTCCACCGCCATCCCTTCCTCATCCACCGGCACATAGGCGGGGTGAATCCCATAGTTCGTCAGGATCCGGTGTACTCTGGGGTACCCCGGTTCTTCCACCGCGTATTTCTTCTCCGTCCCCAGAAGCTGAATCAGAAGCCCCAACAAATACTCCGTTCCGGCGCCGATGACGATCTGATCCGGCTCCGCCTCCACCCTCCTGAAATCATAGAGATATCGGCAGATACACTGTCTGAGGCGCTCGATCCCCTGGGGATGGGTTGCCCGCAGGAGCTCCTGTCCGTATTCACTCAGGGTCTCCCGACTCAGACGCGCCCATACCGTAAATGGAAAATGCGCCGTATCCACCCCGGAGGTACGCAGGTCGTACCGATAGGACCTCTCCGGCGCCGAAGGCGTCTTCGCTTCCACGCTATCCTGTCTCCGCCGAAACTTTCTCTCCGCCTGACGGACATAGAAGCCACTGCGTTCCTTCGCGCGAATATAGCCCTCATCCGCCAGCTGCGCATAGGCCATCTCCACCGTACTCCGGCTCACCTTGAGATAGGAGGCCAGTGTCCGCTTCGACGGCAGTTTCTCTCCTTCTTCCAGGCGACCGGAGCGAATCTCTTCTTTGATAAAATCATAGAGCTGCTCATAGAGCGGTTCCTGCCTGGCGGGATCCAGGATCGGTGTAATCATCGGCCAAGACTCACGGGACGATCCAGGCGGAGGGTATCCCCATTGACGAAGGGCGTGCCGTCCGAAAGCTTCAGACCTTCCGCCCACACATCCGGCAAAAGCACCTGTATGTCTGCGCCCCGTTCCGGGCGGAACTGCACTGCGAGCGCCCCTGTCTCCTGATTCCAGAAGATCTCCACCTCGCCCTGCATATAGCGCAGACGGGCGTGTCCCTTCTTCCACCGCTTCGGCAGGGCCGGCAGCAGCTTCACACACGCAGGCTGCGCAAACAGCAGCATCTCCTGCATCGCCCCCACGATGCCCATGGACGCATCCAGCTGTATCGGAGCAAACGCGCCATGATCCCGATACAGCGTAAGTCCCATGTTGCGCCAGTCATTGTGCAGGGTCAGGAAACTCTTCGTCAAGCAGGCGCGGCACAGGATATCCAGACACTCGAGCGCCTTCTCCGGTCGTTCAAAACGCGCATTGATACAGGCCATATGCGCCAGCGACCACCCCGTCTGCGCGCCCAGGAGCCGCTTGTCCACCGCCTTCTCAAAGGTGTCCACCAGCTCCTTCGGCGCCACGCCCTTCACGATCTCCCATCCCGGGAACATCGGATAGATATGGGACAGGTGCCGGTGATTGTACCGCTGCGTCAGTCCTGGCCACTGCCATTCCCGCACATCGCCCTCCTCGGTAGCCTCATAGGCCGGCAGATGCTGGATGATCTCCTGCCAGGCCACGACCTTCTCCTGATACTGTCCTGTCAGCTCAGCCGCTTCGCATAGATTCGTCAGAAGCTCCTTGATGATCGCGATATCCATCGTCGCATTGATCGCAGACGGACAAGGATGGGACATATGCTCCCATTCCTCACCCGGCATCAGACTCTTCGGCGTATTCTCCGGTGACACCGATGGATAGATCTTATACCATCCATCCTCTCCCTTCACCAGATACTCCTCATAAAAATCCGCGGCTTCTTTCATGAATGGCAGAATTTTTTCTTTTAATAACTGTTCATCTCCGCTATATTGATAGTAACTATAGAAATGCTCCGCAATCCATCCGGCACAACCGATCCAGTTCATGATCACGGGAACAATCTGATTGGGTACCGCATTGCCCGGTGTCGTACCTGCCGGCATATAGATGCCCGGCAGCCCAAACAGCTTCCGTGCGTTATCCCGAAACTGCGGCATCTGCTCCAGGAAATAATCCATGACGGGCTCAAACAGCTCCTTTAATCCGCCGCCCAGAACATGCCAGTAGATCATCTGCAGGTTTTCATTGGCCATGTTATGAGGCCAGGCCATGCTGTAACGCCCGTGGAAGATTCCATACATCGGGAATGGCAGCGCGCCGGGCCGGGTTCCGCAGATCAGAAGGTAACGGCCAAACTTCCACAGCCGATTGAGCAGTGCGTTCGGCGCCCCTTCGTCATAGGCCTCTTCCAGCAAGTGTTCGTTGGTGATCTCTGCCTCCCCGCAGGGCTCCTCTTCGATCTCCAACTCCGCGCTGCGGTACAGCGGTTCGTGCAAGGCCTGATGACGCGCCAAAAGCACATCATACTCCGTCGAAAGTGCCAGGAGAGCCTCCTCTGCCTGTCGAAAGCTCTCTTCTCTGTCTGCGCTCTCGACAAAAAGCTTCACCAGCACGAGAATATCGCCTTCGCCGCGCAGACGAATGCCCGATTCCTCCGCCTGCGCCTGCGGCCCGATCACGCGGGCCACCGCGCCGAAATCCGTCCCATCATCATTCGTCCCCGCATATTCTATGAAGGGGGGCTGTGCCGCCACACGCAGCGAATCCCCCAATTCTTCTCTTTTTTGCTCGGTATCCGGTTCCCCGGTCTCATGCAGCGCCAGCCCCACCGTCACATCCAACGGCCTGGACGAGTGAATCCGAAACACGACCACATCATCCGCCCGGGAGACAAAGCCCTGGCGCAGGAAGGTATCTTCTCCCTCCTGCCACCGCACCTGTACCTCGCCGCTCTCCATGTGCAGGATGCGTCTGTAATGATGAAAGTCGCCGGAATCATGCATCCGAAAATGCAGCGCACAGACCGGGAAGGGGGCTCCCAACGCTGCCTCAAAGCCCTTCTCCTTCAGCGCGTTGGTGATGATCCAATTCGCATTCCAGAAATCCCCTTCATCTATCATCTGCCGCGTGCGCTCGAGAGCGCCGGGAAGCGCCGGCACCTCCCCCTTCCGGCTATGATGCCATAGCGCCGAATGATTGAGAACCACCGTCTCTTCTGCCACATGTCCATATACCAGTATCCCCACCTGTCCATTGCCGGAGGGCGAAGCCTCCCGCCACAGATCTCGATGCCAGGCTGCTGGGGATTTGGTTATCAATAGATCGCTCATCTCATCTTCCTCCTCTTACTCAACCCGCAGAACCACTGGCCCCAGAAGACCCACAGGCTCCTGCGGCAGCGTCATGCCGAACCGATCCTGCTGACTCTGCTGATGTCCCAATGTATTGACCACCCGAACGGTGATATGATTTTCTCCCGGCTGGAACAGACTCTCCACCGTCAGTACATAGGGCGGCGCGATCCGAACGCCTGCGCTCTGCCCGTTCACCAGCACCTCGGCTGTCTCATAGACTTCTCCCAGGTCTATCTCCACACGCCTCACACCCTCCGGCAGTTCTACCTCCGTCTCGTAGGTCATCGTACCGGAGAAATCCGGATACTGATCCGCGGCCGCCAGGTTCCGGAGGCCGGTGGTCATCTCCCGGTAAACTTCTTCTTCCCCCGCACGCACCATCTGCAGGCGCCAGGGCGTATCCACCGGGATCTGCTGCGCCCTTTCACTCACGCTGTCCTGACAGGCCCCATCCTGGCCTGCGCAAAGAATCAGCGCCTGATACGGCGTCAGCGTCAGATGCACCCGATTTCCCATCTGCTCCACCGGCCGAAGTACATTATCAAACGCATCGTACCAGCACAACTTCTCCGTCATCGGCACGGTCACCCAGGTATTCACAGACTCATGCGGATCCTCATTGAAGAACAGGATCACTTCTCCGTCATCATGGGCATAGTGATAATACCGCAAATATGGCTCCCAGGTGTTCGTCTGAATCTCATACAGTCCCTTCTGGCGAAGCTGCGGTACCAAGTCCGTCATGGCGATGATCTGTCCTACGGCGCTCTCCGGCACGCGGGATTTCCCAATGCTTAACGGATGCACCAGCTTGGGCTGCTCGTCGACAAAGAAGATCGGCACACCGGCGGCCTCAGCCTCCTCGCACCACTGATAGGCCCGCTGGCTCATATACGCCCGTCGGCTCACGATCAACGCGCGCATCGGCTCCTGCCCTACCACAAACTCGCCCTCCTCCGGACGACACTGGCACAGCACATCCTCCGGCACGATCTCGAAATCGATCTGCGCCCGGTTGAGCTCCAACGCCACATCCTCCAGCGGCTGACTGTCCTTATAATCCATCCATTCGCCCTCCGCGGAGTATAGAAGCGCCACGCAGGGGACATGCCGTCCGCCGCTTATGACGTGGCTCACGCGGTTCATATAATTCATCAGATACCGGAAATACGGATACTGCGGATTATTGCCCCGGGCATAGAAATGCGGCGGGCAGTCCGGATCCGGAAACTCCTTCATCGTAAACGCGTGCGGCACGAAGGTATTGATGCCGCGCACCAGCATATGATCCGTCAGCCATTTCATCAGCTTCAGCCCTTCGGACCATCCATAGGCCCCGAAGATCTCGCACATCGTACGGCCTTTCTTCTTGGGATCCATGTGTCCCAGGGAGCTGCCCATCTTCGCCAGGATGTTATGGAACAGACGCCCATCGTAGAAGGCCGTGCCTCCGATCCGATAAAACAGCGTATCCTCCAGCCCGGGGCGAATCTGCTGCAGTACCACGTCCACACCGGACATGTCCTGTCCCCACAGGGCCCGGAAGAAATGCGACGGTCCATGTCCCAGCCGGGCATGGGATCCATTGTCCTCGATGATATGGCCGATGTATTCCACGCCATGCATCCGGCACCAGTCGCCTAATTGATTGCTGAAATTCTCTTCGAATAGCCGGCTCAGATGATCCATATAGGACAGACGTCCCGCCGGGCTGTAATGTTTCACGTCATACCAGCAGGATACCAGCACGGGCAGGAACTGTGGTCCCCATTCCGCGCGCATCGCTTCTTCCAGTTCCGCGCACCAGCTCAGCATCATGGTCTTGTTGCCCACCTGCGCGATCCCCGGTGTGGAAGCGCCGCCCGCATTGCCCAGCTGCGGCTCATCCGAGAAGAACCCGGCGATGGTTTTTCCAAATTCCTGCTGGTAATGCTCCCAATGCGGCTTATAACAGATATCCAGCAGAAGGCGCACCGCCTCCCGGTCGATCACGTTGATATGCGTCTGTCTGTCTTTTCCGTTGTATGTTTTCCTGATCACGATGACGCTCCACAATCCCTCTGGCGCGTCCCAGTATACCTTTTGTCCATGCACGCAGTCCGAGATATCCACCAGGTCGCTCATCGCGTCCGGATCTTTGCGATCCCGTCTGGCAGCCACGACGCCCAGAAGCGCATCGCTCTCCTCCAGGCGGATCACGAAGGAGGTGCCCTTCGTCGGCCCCACCACGTCGATACAGTAATGATCTACCAGGAGTTTTCGCGCCTGGGGAAACTCTGCTAAACGCCCATTGATATAACCCGTCGGGAAATGCGCGTCATCCAGGATCCACACTTTCATGCCGCGCTTATGCGCCTCGTCCAGGATGATGTCCATATCCTCCCACCACTTGGGTCCCACAAAGTCCGGGTGCGGTCTGGATTCCACGCACACAGCCCCAATGCCGGCCTCATGAATGCGCTTCATCCCTTCCCGCAGGGTCTCTTCGTCTTCTCCATGCTGCCAGTAAAAAGGCAGTATATAATTTTCACCTCGATTTTCCAATACCTGCTGTACTCGTTCCATACGTCTTTACCCCCTATATTTTTTGGTACGGCTTCTATCTCGTATTATAGCATTTCTTCTTCTGCTTTCCAACAAATTTTTATGAATATTTTGCAGTTCCCGAAACCTTGCATAACCCTGTGGGATTTGATATAATAGGCGTGGCTTTTTTCTCTATTTTAGGATATGCCAAGAATTTCTATAGATCGCAGAAAGGATCCTGCTTATGAAAGGCATTCGTTTTTATCTGGCGCTATATGGCGCCAAGCTCTTTACTAAGGTGCTTCGGGTGCTGCACCGAAATGGCACTCATAACCCGGGGGTGCTGGCCCTGAAGATCTGTCCGGATTTTCTCTCGCGCATGGACATGCCGAAACAGATTCTGGGCATTACCGGCACAAACGGAAAGACGACCACCGTCAATATGGTCCTCGATATCCTTTCTGATAATGGATACGAACCCGTGAGCAACCGGGCCGGCAGCAATATTCTGGGCGGCATCGTGACGACCATGATCTCCGCGATCGACTGGCGCGGCCGCACCACCAAGGATCTGGCGGTGCTGGAGCTGGACGAGCGCAGCTCCCGCCTGGTATTTCCCCATGTGCGTCCGGATCTTCTGCTTTGTACGAATCTGTTCCGAGATTCTTTCAAGCGAAACGCACACTCGGAGTTTATTTTTGACATTCTGGATCAGAACATTCCTTCCTCCACCAAACTGGTACTCAATGGAGACGATCTGATCAGCGCCCGTCTGGCGCCCAAGAATGACCGCGTCTATTTCGGCGTACTGCCCCAGGAGGGCGAGGAGATGACGGAGGACAACCGCATTCAGGATATGCCTCTCTGCCCCTATTGCGGCGCGCCGCTTCGCTTTGAGTTCCGCCGGTATCATCATATCGGCCGCGCTGCCTGTACCCGGTGCGACTTTGCCTCGCCCCAGCTGGATTATGCGGTCACAAAAGTGCATCCGGATACGCTCCGCCTGGATATGAGCCTGAAGGGAAAAGAAACGGATCTGAAGATGGTCGGCCCCTCGGTGACCGATACCTATAATCTGGCCGCGGCGGTGGCTCTTCTCTCCGAATTTGGCCTGACCGATCTTGAACTGCAGCGCTCCATCGAAAAACTCGAGATCGTCAAGAGCCGTTACCAGGAGATCGACATCGGCGGCAAGCATGTGATCCTTTCTGTCGCGAAGGGCCAGAACCCGGTGGCCTGCTCCCGCGTCTTTGATTTTATCCGGCGCTACGAGGGCCGCAAGGCCGTGGTCCTGATGGTGGACGATCTGGGCGACGCCAAGACCACCAGCGAGAATATCTCCTGGCTGTACGACGCGGATTTCGAGTTTCTCCGGGACGACTCTATCACGCAGATCGTCTGCAGCGGTGTGCGCAACCTGGACTACCGGGTACGTCTCCTCATTGCCGGCATCTCCCCCGACCGCATCACCTGTGTGCGTCAGGAAGCCGACGCGGCTTCTGCCGTGGATCTAACCCAGGCAGACACCATCTTCTTCCTGTATGATGTGTATACCGTATCTCACGCGAAAACCGCCGAGGCCGTGCTGCGCGCACGTCTCGAAACAAAGGAGGGCGAGTGAAATGAAGATTGAGATTCTTTTTCCGGAGATCTGTAATCTCTTTGGCGATCTGGGCAATATGCAGTATCTCGAGTGCTGCCTGCCGGAGGCGGAATGGGTCGTCACTCGCTACGGCTCGGAACCTCTGTTTGCCTCCGAGCGTCCGGATCTGATCTACATGGGTCCTACCACGGAACGGTATCAGGAGAAGCTGATCGCGTTTCTGCGGCCGTATCGCGTGCGCTTGCAGGAGCTGATCCAGCAGGATGTTCCCATGCTCTTTACCGGAAACGCGGCAGAAATCCTCTTCGAGTCGATTGAAAACTGGGACGGCCGTAAGATCGAGGGGCTGAAGCTCCTGCCCTTCACCGCCAAACGTTCCCACTATGACCGCTTCAACGGCCTGGTGCTGGGTCGCTTTCAGGATCAGTTTGACACCATGGGCTTCCAGAGCCAGTTCAGCTTCTGGTACGGTGATAATTCCACCTGTCCTTTTGTCCCCTGTAAGAAGGGGATCGGTCTCAATAAAGATTCCCAGCGCGAAGGGATCCTGTATCATCATCTGATCGCGACGACGCAGTTGGGCCCCATTCTGGTCAACAATCCGCGGCTCACCCGTTGGCTGCTCGATACCATGGGCGCCACCGAGGCACCAGTCGCCTATGAGGCAGAAATCCAGGCCGCCTACGACGCGCGTATGCAGGAATTTTTATCGCCTAAGACGAAGTTTCAGCTGTAACAGAACAACATCCTTCTTTTTCCCTATCATTCTTGGAAGAAGAAGGATGTTCTTTTTTCACAATGGGTATATTCCTTACATCAAATCTACCATGTCTAAATTGTATATTTGGCAATACACAGCGTCATCTTTTTGATTAATTTTACTAACCCTGTTGACAAGGCGCACCATTCCATATATAATAAGAGACAGTAAAGGAGATCGTTTCTTTTCAATTTAATTCAAGGAGGTATGTTTATGAAAAAACGTTCCAAACGTCTCTTGGCGTTGGTATTGTCCGTGATGATGATCGCTGGCTCTACTTTGGCTGTCTCTGCTGGCTCTCTGGCCAAAGTTACCAATACCATCAATGGCGTCTACTACTCTGGTGGTGTTCAGATTGTAAGCTCTTCTCGTGTTATGGCTTTCATGGACACTGATGACTCAACGGTGTATACATATGCTCGTGGCACCATTCTTAATGCAACAGGGGATGTTGTGCTGAACCTTAACGCTGGTGGAACTGGTGGTTTTTATTATAACAATAGCCAGCTCAGTGGTGCAAATCATGGTACGATTACATTTTATGGAAGTATGAGTAAAGTCGTTGGTACTGCGCATCCTTATGTATGACGTTCCTTATCTTATTTGAAGGGGGCAATATTTTGCCCCCTTTCTTTTATCGAGGTATCTAACTATGTATAAAAAACCATTTTTAGCTTTTCTTATAATTCTTCTTTCTTGCCTACTCAGCTCCTGCGGCACCCCAGCAGAAGCTGACACGTCTCTCCTGCTAGATGACAAGTTTGATACAGTGGAGTTCCTGCCGGAGTACGATTTTCGTAATGAGTTTGGGAAGTGGCGTGAAATGTGCGAATCGGAACAGGCGTATTACTTCTCTCTGATTGATAATCCCTATCTATATTACTATGATAAGGAAAGCGGCATTTCCGGGGTTCTGTGCGGTAAACCGGATTGTGATCACTCCAATGTCTCCTGTAATGCTTATCTGGCGGGAGGCAGCGGTCTGGCTCTCTACGATGGGTATCTTTATTGGACACAAGCGCCCAGTACACTGTTTCGTATGAAGCTCGATGGTACTGAACGTGAAACGTTCCAGTCTCTTCAGGGAGGTTTATCCAGTTCCGTCTGGCTTCATCGCGGCTATATCTACTCCATACAGGAAATCTCCAGCGTAGTTGATGGCAAAAGCACCACCTCTATTCGGCTTTCTCAAGAAGTATTGGGAGATCCCGACCGAGAACTCGTTGTTATACTCGAACAAGAAGCTGTTGATTATTTCTATCAAGTTCTTGGCAACACAATCTATCTTGGCTTAGAACAATATAGCACTGTCGAAGACACTACCGGCACGATATCCACGCTTTCTCTCTATGCCTATGATAGTGCTACTGGCAAACTAGATACACTTGTGGAAAGATCTGATTCCTTTCCTTTTAATTTCCGAGATATGCGATGTCTCGAAAACAAAATATATTTTTCTGCGTATAACGAAACAAACAGTGCCCTATACCAGTATAACGCAAATACACATTCCATTGATCTGGTTCGCGAAACAGGTCTGGCCATGGCCCTTCATCTTGGCGAAAATTATGCCTTTGGTGTTACAGGACAAAATGACGTCCTTTTCTCCATCCAGGATTTTGACGGAAATGTCCTTCGTGAAGGTCAGATCATTACAGATCCAACTCTTTCCATTGACGTTTGGGGCGTGATTCCCAAATGCCTCACATCCAATAAGGTTCTTGTTCTCCTTGTCGATTTGCGCCCCGAAGGAAGTCCCGATACGCTCTATGAAGTTCCTTTGGATCCCTCTAAACCTATCCGAGTCCTAGCTGCCATTGAACATAAATTGACTTAAAACACAACTCATGAGGAGGTGGTTTCATTGAAAAAGGCGTTTTTACTCCTTCTCGCTCTCTGCCTGTTCTGTTCCTGCGGCACCCCAGAAGAAGCTGACACGTCTCTCCTGCTAGATGACCAGTTTGATACAGCGGAGTTCCTGCCAGAGTACGATTTTCTTAATGAGTTTGGGAAGTGGCGGCAATTATATGAATCGGAAGCGGCCTATTATCTTTTCTCTGATACCAATCCATTCTTACATTATTATGATAAAGAAAGCGGTATTTCCGGCATTCTCTGTGGTAAACCGGAATGCAATCACTCGGATACCTCTTGCAATGCCTATCTGGCAGGAGGCAGCAGTCTAATGTATTATGACGGCTATATCTACTGGGTTCAGCAAGGAAATACGCTAATGCGTATAAAACCAGATGGCACGGAGCGTGAAACCGTTCAATATCTTCAGGGCGGCATTGCGAATTCCGTCTGGCTTCATCGCGGCTATATCTACTCCATACAAACGACTTCTAGCGTCGTTGACGGCGTGAGTCAGAATCTGATCCAACTCACTCAGGAAGTGTTGGGAGATGCCGAGCAGGAAGCGAAAACAGTCTTAGAAGTCGTCGGAAACGACTACTTCTACCAAGTTGTTGGAAACACCGTATATATAGGCATCGAAGCCTACACATTGGCTGAGGATTCTTCCATTGCCTCCTCCTCTATTTCTTTGTACGCCTATGACAGTGCTTCCGGTTCCTTGGACAAGCTGGCGGAGAACACCCTTGCACAAAACCATCTGATTTGTGATATGCGTTTTACCAATGGAAATCTTTTCTTTTCGGCTTATGGTGATGACTCCCAACCCAGTCTTCTCTATCAATATTGTACCGATACCAAAGAGATTGCATTGTTTTCGGAGCTTGATTCCTCTTTGATATTTTACTTAGGAGATACCTACATCGGAGGAATAGATGGACGTTACAATGTTCCCATCTGCTTTCAAGATTATCAGGGCAATCTCCTTCGAGAAGAACCCCTCATTACCGATGCTTCTCTATCTATTGATGTTTGGGGTGTCACACCCATTCTGCTCACAGACAAAATGCTTCTTTTTTTGACCGATGTCGATCCAGAAGGTCTCCCGACTCTATTCTATGAAATACCGCTAGATCCTTCTGAACCTATTCAGTCTTTATTAACACTCGAAAAATTGCTATAATTTTTTCCCATCATGAGGAGGTGGTTCCATTGAAAAAAGCGTTTTTACTCCTTCTCGCTCTCTGCCTGTTCTGTTCCTGCGGCATTCCAGAAGAAGCTGACACGTCTCTCCCTCCTATTGCATCAAAGACTTTGACGGAAACCTGATCCGCGAAGGTCTCCTATTCGAAGATCTTCCTGCCACCGGCAACTGGACCTTTGAAACCAAAATGCTGGCCGAAGATCAGGTCTGGATCCTATGCAATGACATCAATCCCGATCCCGCTACCAAGCAGTCCTCTCGGATCGTAAGAGTTCCGCTAGATCCCGCAGAACCTGTGCAATGCATTCTGGAAATAGAGAGCACTCTATAATGGGGGCCGTTGCAAAATGCCTACGCTGTCTCACCATTGATACAGAATGAAAGAGTATGATCTCTTAAGGAGTTCCGTGAATGCCCGGACTCCTTTTTCGTTTCCTGGACATTCCATAAACTGAGAAATCCCGGAGTTTTCTCATTACTCTCCCCAGGAAATTGTTACATCGCTTCAGGACTAATGAGAAATCCGGGTTTTTTCTCATTAGTCGCCCCCGAGAAATTGTTACATCCGCTCCAAGACTAATGAGAAATCCAGGGATTTTCTCATTAGTCTGACCGGGAAATTGTTACATCTGAAGTGGTAAACTAAAACTGG
>DBQQ01000048.1:23462-42796 GCA_002305315.1 Clostridiales bacterium UBA1390 | reverse complement strand
CAGCCTGAATGATCCCATCATCCATGGAATGATCCCTATTGGCCATGTTTTCCCCCCTCTGCCCCTAAATAATAATGCCATTATCGATAACAGCATTATTGTAGCACTCTTTTTGCTGCTTGTCAATGCGAATTGCACACTCCTTTGCAAAAACATACCTTGACAAATCTCGTCTCAGAAGAAAATCCTTTTGAAGTATGCAGAGGACAATGGCTTTCCAAATCCAACTTTTTTCATTGACGACGGCGTATCGGGGGTAACGTTCGACAGACCCGGCTGGAATGAGATGATACGCCATTATCTGGAACTTCGTCGGGGAATTGAAGCAGGACGAGGACAAGTAGACCATTGAACGAGAAAGAAAAAGCAGGACAGCATAGCCATTTGCCATGCTACCCTGCAAGATACGATTACTTCCTTATGGGTGTGCGGCTTTTTTCGGAGCCTCTTCTTATATCGAGCCATCAGGCCATTTCCTTCAAAACTTTCTTAAACTGGAATGTGAAGAAGATGGCGGTAAAGGTGACGGCAATGAAATCTGCAACGGGTTCTGCCATATAGACGGCCAGCGTCTTGTCGATGGGAAGAATGGCCGGCAGAAGATAGATGAGAGGGATTAGAAGAATAAACTTACGCATGACGGCCACCAGAATAGAGGCTTTCGCTTTTCCTAAGGAAGTGAAGGTCATCTGGCAGGCCATCTGGATACCAAATAGCAACATACAGGCCATATAGATACGCAGCGCCGTCTGCGTGTAATCCATGAGCTGCTGGGAGTTTGTGAACATGGCCGCAAATCCACCGGGGAAGAGCATGACACAGGCCCACAACAGGGTGGAATAAATCAGGCTGACTTTCAGAAGCAGTTTAAAGGCTGCCTTCACACGATCCGCCTTGTGAGCACCATAGTTATAACTGATGATAGGCTGAGCGCCTTGTCCCAGGCCCTGAAGCGGCAGCATGGCAAACTGCATCACACTGGTCAGAATTGTCATGGCGCCCACGGCGATATCACCGCCGTAATTCTGCAAAGAAGAATTGAAACATACTGAGATGATACTTTCACTGGCCTGCATGATAAAGTTAGAAAGACCGAGAGAAAGGCAGAGGGAGACGATCTTCTTGTTTAAGCCCATGGTTTTGAAACGAAGTCGAAGCTGTGTCTTCTTGCCCATAAGGAACAAAAGAACCCAGGCACAGGACAGCGCCTGAGAGATAATGGTGGCCCAGGCTGCGCCTGCTACGCCCATATCGAAGACAAAAATGAAGATCGGGTCGAGAACGATATTGGATATCGCACCGATTAACACAGAAAGCATACCCGTCTTGGCAAACCCCTGTGCCGTGATAAATGCGTTCATGCCTAGGGTCATCTGTACAAAAATGGTACCGATAGCATAGATATTCATATAGTCTACGCCATACTGAATCGTATTTTCACTGGCGCCAAATGCCATGAGAAAGTCTCGGTTCCAGATCAGAAGGGTTGCAGTCAATAAAACAGAGATGATAAGCTGTATGACAAAACAGTTTCCCAATGTGTTTTCTGCCGCATCGTGATTTCCCTGTCCCATAAAAATGGAAGCACGAGGAGCACCTCCATAAGCAGCAAAAGCAGAGAAAGCAGATACAATCATAATCAGAGGCATGCACACTCCGACGCCGGTCAGTGCCGTATCGCCAATATTGGGAATGTGTCCTATATACATTCGGTCCACTATATTGTACAGCATATTGATAATCTGTGCAGTCACGGTGGGAAGGGCTAACCGCAAAAGAAGCTTTCCTACCGGCTCCTTCCCTAGAAAATCTTTCTCTTCGTTCATATAAACTCCTCTTTTCCTTTCATATTGAAAAATACTTTAACAACAGTTCTTTTAGTAACTGTTCCCACAAGAAACTATTGTACTCGAAAAGCGAAGAATGTCAAGTAAAATTTGTACGCAATTCTTCACATCACCGAGATGTCTACTGTATACGCTGATGAGAGATTATTGCAGTAAAAATGAGCATGAGCGTACAATTTACGCAGAGAGACTGCCGGCATTTTGAGATAAAGAAAAGGAGACTATGAAATGCGTTTTCCTAGTCTCCTAAGAGAGTGTTTATTCAAATTGAGAATTATACAGTTGATAGTAGAAGCCTTTTTGCTTGATCAGTTCGTTGTGCGTACCCTGTTCGATCACATCGCCATCGCGCATGACAAGGATCAGATCTGCGTTTCGGACGGTGGATAGACGATGTGCGATGACAAAGCAGGTCTTTCCTTTCATGAGCCGTTGCATCGCCGATTGAATCTGAATCTCGGTTCGAGTATCCACATTGGAAGTGGCCTCATCCAAGATCAGGATCTTCGCATCGAGAAGGAAGGCACGGGCTATGGTCAGAAGCTGTTTCTGCCCTTTGGAAATATTGACACCGTCTCCATTGATCATGGGATCATACCCGTTGGGGAGCCGCTGTATAAACGAATGAATACGGGCAGCCTTGGCGGCCGCGATCACTTCATCTCGTGTAGCTCCTTCTCGGCCATAGGCGATATTCTCATAGATCGTACCGTCAAAGAGCCAGGTATCCTGCAAGACCATGGCGAAGCTTTTGCGCAGACCGCTGCGGGTCAAAAGACTGATCTCATCGCCGTCCAGACGAATGCTGCCGCCATCAATATCGTAGAAGCGCATGAGAAGATTGATGATTGTGGTTTTTCCGGCGCCGGTGGGACCGACGATAGCGATGATGGAACCTGGTTTCGCATGCATGCTGAAAGAATGAATGATCTGCACATCGGGCAGATATCCGAAGGCAACCTTGTCCAAGACCACATCGCCCTTCACGTCTTCCGGCTCAATCGCTCCCTGTACATCGGCGGGCTCCTCTTCTTCATCCAGCAGACGGAAGACACGTTCTGCCGCCGCACAGGCCGACTGCAGTTCACCAATAATATTGGCGGCTTCATTGATCGGACCGCTGAATTTACGGGAATATTGGACAAAGGATGCGATATTCCCCAGACTCAGCATATTCAGCAGATAGAAAACCGCGCCAAATACAGTGACGAGTGCCAGAGACAGATTGTTGATGAAGTTGACAGTGGGTCCCATGAAGGCCGCATTATATTCTGCCGTATAATATGCATCCGCACCTGCCACATTGATGGTGTCAAATTTATCAGAGATGACGCGTTCCTGTGCATAGGCGCGAATTGTTTTCTGTCCCGTGATCATCTCTTCTACATAACTGTTCATAGCGCCCAGCTTTTCCGAACGAATTACATATAAGGGACGCAGCTTGCGAGCATTGTGTTTTGTATATAAGATGGACAGCGGAATGGTTATCAGCATGACGATCACCAGATAAGGGGAAATGACGACCATCATGACAAATGAACCTACCACAGTAATGACACTGGAAAAGATCTGTACTAAATCAGTCGATAGAGATACGTTAATCGTATCAATATCATAGGAGATTCGGCTCAAGATATCTCCAGCCAGATGTCTGTCATAATACCCAACCGGCAGCCTCATCAGCTTTTCAAATACGTCTTTACGCATTTTTCCGACGATTTTCTGTGTCGTATACATCATCAGAACCGATAACAGATAGGAAAGCAGAGCGGAACCGATATAGAACACGATCATCCAAGCGGCGTAGTAAAACACGGTCGGAAAATCAACTCCGCCAACACCGCCCAGCTCAATCGCGTCAATCGCATATCCGCTGAGCATAGGACCGATCAGCGCCAATACATTACTGGTCATACTGATGAGAATAGCAGCCAATAACAGCCATTTATAATCTAACAAATATCGGCCTAAGCGAAGCAGCGTATATTTTGCATCTTTGGGCTTTCCGCCCCCGGCTCCAAAGGTCTTAGGTCCGCCAGCTCTCGGTGGCATATATCATCACTCCTTTTCTTTCTTCCGTCAGGCCTCTGCCCGCATTTGAGACTCATGGATTTCACGATAGATCTCACAGTTTTCCATCAGTTCTTCGTGGGTTCCATAGCCTACACACTGTCCATCTTCTAAGACCATGACGTGATCGCACTGGTAGATGGAACTGATGCGTTGTGCCACAATGATACTGGTTGTCCCTGTGAAGTGCTCTCGCAGGGCTTTTCGCAGAGAAGCATCGGTCTTATAGTCTAATGCGCTGGAAGAGTCATCCAGTATCAAGATTTCAGGGTGGGCCGCCAGGGCTCTGGATATTAGCATGCGCTGCTTTTGGCCACCGCTGAAATTGGTTCCCATGGCGGCCACTTCAGAGTCAAATCCCTTTGATAGATTTTCAATGAAGGGAAGAGCCTGTGCATATTCAGCAGCAGTGGTTACTTCTTCACGAGTCAGCCCACGGCCAAAGTTAATGTTTTCAAAGATCGTATCCGCAAATAATACATCGTTTTGGAAGACGACGCCGAAATGTTTGCGCAGTTCTGCCAGTTCAAATGTTTGTACGTTGCGACCTTCGATCAGTACATCTCCCTGGTCCACATCGTAGAAGCGCATGAGCAGATTGATAATGGTTGTTTTGCCACAGCCAGTGGAACCGATGATGCCCAGACTTTCTCCTTTTTTGAGTGTGAAGGAGATATGAGACAGGCAGTCCAGTACCTCTTCGGCCTCATCGTGCGGATTATAGGAGAAAGAAACATCCCGAAACTCGATATGGTAGGGAGAATCTTCCTGGGGAATTTCCCGCACGGGCTGGTCAAATGGGGTATTCAGTACTTCACGAATACGAGATGCGGAAGCAGTTGATTTCGATAAATCGATGAAAATACGGTTGATTGACATGACCGCGTTCAGAATCATCGTGAAATAGGATAGGAAAGCCATGATGGTACCTACTTCTGTGTGTCCGGCATTGACGCGGTAAGCACCTAGGACGATCATGACCGTCAGAGCGCCATTTAATACCATATTCATCATGGGATTCATCGCACCCATGGTGCGGCCCGCGCGAAATTCCTGATCGCATACCGCTTCATTGACACCTTGGAAGCGTCGGCGTTCATAATCGTTTTTGGATAATGCCTTGATCACTCGGACTCCTGTGATATTCTCTCGAACAACGCGGACCATGGAGTCGATTTTTTTCTGCAGCACTTGGTACATGGGCAACCCTTTACGAGAGATCAACCAGATGCCGCAGCCGATGATGGGCAAACAGGCCAGGAGAATCAGTGTCAGCACAGGTTCCATGGTGAAGGTGATGACGATACCGCCGATCAGAATAATGGGGGCTCGTACGCCCAAGCGCTGCAGCCGGCCAATGGTACTATGAATATTGTATGTATCAGTGGACATACGGGAAATTAGAGAAGGAATCCCAAAATAGTCCAGTTGACGGCCAGAAAGGTTCTGGATGCGCACAAACAGATCGTGGCGAATCGTGACAATCGTATCCCGCCCCACTTTGGAAGCCATTTGGTTGGCTTTGACATTGAAGACTCGGGCGCCGACCGCAAGAACCAGCATGACTACGCCCCATAGCGCAATCAATGAATAACTGTTTTGAGGAATCACTTCGTCAATCATGTAAGCCAATACCCAGGGCAATCCCAGGTCCATAAAAGTGCCTAAGACTTTTACAATGAACCCCAAAATCATCCGACCGATATATGGCTTCAAATAACCGGTAATTGTTTTCATAACATGGATGTCCCTCTTTCCTTATAGTATAGCAATAGTATATAGGATTGGGTGAAAAATAACAAGTTTTCAAGCTCTATTGTTATGGATTTTCCTAAAAGAAGTCAGAAATGTTCAGTCAAAGCTTGACGAGGAAAGGATGGGCAGATATAATAAATAAAGAGGTAACCTTTTACGAAGAGGAGGACAAATAGATGCTGCAATGGCTGTTTGCATGGACGAATATCACGTTTTCGGCCTGGACAACGATGGCTGTGATTCTGGTGATTTTTGGAGTTTTATGTACTTTTTTTGGATATCGTCTGCTTCGTTTCCTGATTGCATTTCAGGGATTTCTGATTGGATGTATGGCTTCGCTGCTGATCTTCAGTCAAACTACAGAACTGGCAGGGTGGCCGCTGCTTCTGGTATCGATTCTGATCGGTGCGGTGGTGGGAGCGTTATCGAACGCATTGTATCAACTAGGGTTATTCCTGCTGGCAAGCATCGCGGGCTTTCTGGTTTTGGGAACTTTGCTCGGGACGTTCATGACGAATTTCGTACTGATTTGTGGACTCGCCGTTGTGGGGGGAATTGGCATCGGGATTCTTGCGCTGATATTCACACGTCCGATGATTATTATCGTTACCGCAGCCAGTGGCGGTTGGATGGTGGCGGAAGAAATATTGCAGCATTTCATATTCCGGTTTCAGACACCGGACTGGCTGCTGTATGCGGCAGCCGTGGTTCTGATGATCCTGGGGTTGTACGTACAGTTTGTGCATACGGCTCGAAAGGTAGGATAAGGAGGGGGAGGTCATCAAAAAGAAAAAACATGGTCTTTTTATGCTGGTTTTTCTGTGTTTGCTGCTGGTTTTTCTGATCTCGGCAGTACAGATTTTTCGTATTATCAGAGAGAACAGGCATAGCCAAGCGGTGCAGCAGGAGTTGGAAATGATGTTTTTTCAAGAATCTTCAGAACAAGAGAGGAGCATTTCGGAAGACTCGCAGAGCGAGCCGGAAGCCCCTGATTTGCCGGCATATGATTTCACGGCCTTATTGGAGTTGAACGAAGATGTCCAGGGGTGGCTCTATATGCCGGATGTGAATGTCAGTCAGATTGTAGTGCAGGGCGGAGATAATGATTACTATCTACATCGCAATATATATCAGGAATATGAGTTTTCGGGGACTGTGTTCATGGACTATCGCTGTATTTGGGGAGAAAGTGAGCATACGATTCTCTATGGGCACAATATGACGGATGGATCCATATTTGCTCCCCTCAAACAGTATATGGAATCAGATTTTGGTGCATCCCATCCCCGGTTTTGGTATATTACCCCCCTGGGTGTTTACCAGTGTGATATCTTTTCTGTGTATCTGACCACGGCAGAAGATGAGGATTATACTCGGACTCATTTTCAGGATGAGGAGGAATGGCTACATGCGCTGGAAAATTGGAAGGAACGATCTGCCTATGCATTTCCCACGGTGGAACTTCATGAAGGCGTCCAGGTATTGACGCTGTCCACCTGTAATTATGAAGAGGTTTGGAGAAAGGGGCGTCAGGCTCTGCACGCCGTTTTGACCCCGTTGTCCTCCTAGGAAAAGATACAAAAAAACTCCCCATCAGAACGGTAAGCATCCATGATTTGTGCTTATAGTTCTGAAGGGAGTTTTTTCATTTCAATAACAGATCATATCACGCTTCCGCAGCTTCTTCTGTCGGAATCTCTGACGTACAGTGCGGACAGCGAACAGCGTGAATATCGATTTCGGACTGGCAGAAGGGGCATTTTTTGGTCGTAGGAGCTGCTGGAACAGCATTTCGCTGCAACGTCACGCTATTAAGCTTATTCAGTCCCTTCACCATCAGAAATACCACAAAGGCCAGAATGAGAAAATTGATCAGCGCGGTGATGAAACTTCCGTAGCAGATCACGGACGCTCCAGCGGCCTGCGCGGCGGCCAATGTGGTATAGGTGTTTCCATCTAAGGCGACAAAAAGATTATTGAAATCAATTTTGCCGATAAATAGGCTGACGAAAGGCATGATTACATCATTGACCAGCGAAGTTACGATGCCATTGAACGCACCGCCGATGATAACACCGACAGCCAGATCCATCATATTGCCCTTCAGCGCAAAGGTCTTAAATTCCTTTATAAATCCCATAGGACTTCCTCCTTTATTTGTATTCATCTTTTCAATTTTATGATGGATATGAGTGCAAGTCAAGATCAATAATAGTAAAAAGGAGTCGAATTTATGTTTAAAACCGATTATCATGTTCATATAGACTGGAATCCAGAGAAGGATCTCGTCGAAAAAATGGAAGAATATGCTCGAGAAGCAGACAAATGGGGAATAACAGGCATTGGTTTTGTCGAACATTTTTGGAATCGAAAGTTTCCGGGACATGGGAAATGGTATATTCCTGCAGATGTAAAAAGGATGACGGTGCTTCGGGCTGCATTGACGAAGGCGAAACTGCCAGCGGGTATGCACGGACTCATTGGCTGCGAGACAGAATTTGACAAAAACGGAACGATTCCTATGACAGAGGAAGACATCCGGCAAATGGACTATGTCATTGTCCCGCACTCTCACATCAATATGATCGACGTGGTGACAGAGCAGGATTTTACATATGATCCGGAGGGCTGCGCTCGTTATATGGAAGAGAGTTTTATGGGTGTGATGAAGCACCCGCTGGCTCGGTACATCACGATTCTGGCACATCCCTTTGCTCCAGTAGGATTAGATGATCAGCAGGATCAGATTCTCTCCTACATTTCAGACGAGAGTTTTCGGCGTTGTGCTCGTGCAGCCAAGAAACAGGGAATCGCATTAGAGGTGAATTCGCTGACGTGGAAAGATAAAACAGAGGAAGAACTTCAAAGCAGTCAGTATATTCGATTTTATCGAATAGCATGGAAGGAAGGCTGTTCTTTTGTGTTTGGATCCGACGCGCATGGCCCCGAGCAGTATCAGTATCTTCCTAAGGCGATGCAGATTGCGAGGGAGTCGGGAATTTTGAGAACAGAAGAGAGTATGCATAATATTCCATAAATCGGGGCGATTTTTTACTGGTTCCTCTGGAGGATATACGGTATAAAAAAAGAGGTTTCTGAAAGAGGAAAGGAGTTTTGCAAATGTATGAGATTGGATTTCCTAAAAAAGTATATAGCGGTCTTGACAGTGTAGAGAAGCTGCCGGAACTTTTGGACGAGCAGAAAGTGCGGAAGGTGCTGGTGATGACGGATCAGGGCGTATATCCGCAGGCAGCGTTTCAGAAAGTGTTATCTTTACTGGAAGCGTATGATCCGATGTGCATTCACGATATTCCGCCGGAACCTTCGGTATATGATATTGCCAGGGTCTATGAGGAAGCGCGGAAGGCAGAGATTGAGGCGATCGTCGCGGTGGGCGGCGGTAGTGTTATGGATATGACAAAAATGGTGGCTGATTGTCTGACGAATCCCGAATATGTGGAAGATGTACAGGATACAGGGCGAATCCAAAATCCGCCGGCTAAGACGTTTATGATCCCGACCACGGCAGGAACCGGAGCGGAGGCTACGCCGAATGCGATCTTCTTGTTTCCGGAGCAGAATCTGAAGATTGGAATTGTTTCCCCGGCTTTTGTGGCCTCCTATGTTATTCTGGATGGGAAGATGACCGAGAGCCTGCCGGCGTCTCTCACGGCTTCCACGGGTATTGATGCCCTCTGCCATGCGGTAGAGTCTTATATTTCGATTTTGGCCAATCCTCTGAGTCGGGTATTCTCCAGAGCGGCAACCAAGAAGATATGTGCAAATCTGGAAAAGGCGTGGAAGGACGGTTCGGATCTGGAAGCGCGGCAGAATCTGTTAGAGGGTGCTTTTCTGGCGGGTGTGTGCCTGACCTCCTCTTCTACGGTAGCTGTACATGCCCTTTCTTACCCATTGGGAGGAAAATATCATATTCCACATGGCGTATCCAACGCGATTCTGCTGGAAGCGGTCATGAGAGTCAACCTGCCGGATTGTCGGGAAGCTTTTACAGAATTGGCGCCGCTGATGCTGCCGGATTGTGAGAATATCCCGAAAGAAACATGGCCGGAAGCGGTCGTTGATTATATGGGAAGTTTATGTAGACGGCTGCAGATTCCGGATTCTCTCAGGACTTTCGGCATCGAACCGGATGCGCTGGATGAGCTGACCGACAACGCGATGGAGGTCAAGCGGCTTCTGCTGAAGAATCCCAGAAAGCTGACGAGGCAAGAGATTCGAGGAATCTATGAGGGTTTGCTGCGATGAAAATGTTGATTCTGGCGGATGACTTCACCGGGGCGATGGATACGGGGTGTCCTTTTGCGCAGGAAGGGTTATCCACCAGCGTGTATATGGAATCCCCTGAGGAGACGCGTTCGTCGGACGAAGTGCTGGTGGTGGATACGCAGACTCGGCATAAGATGCCCGGGGAAGCCTATCAGATCACACAGGGGCTTCTACGGCGCCTGGCGCCGCAGTATGATAGCATTTATATCAAGACAGATTCAGCCTTTCGGGGCAACCTGTCTGCGGTTCTTGCCGCGGCGGTCGATACTTTGGGGATTCCGATCCACTTTGTTCCCTCCTATCCGCAGGTGGGACGCAGACTGGACAGAGGGATGATCTATATTGGGGAGCAGCTATTGGAAAATTCTCCCTTTGCCAGAGACCCGCGCAGCCCTATGCAGATCAGCCGCGCAGCCGATATCCTGCGGATGGATTATCCGCTATCCTGTACATCGGTGCGGGAGAGCACGGATTTTCAGGACGTACCCGGGACACAGGTATATCTCTATGACTGTTCCAGTGTGGAGAGGATCTGGCAGATCGGAGAAGAGCTGATCGAGAGAAACAGGATGCGTCTTGTCGGCGGATGTGCGGGGTTGGCCGGCGTACTGGCACAGAAGCTTTCTAAAGGCCGTGTGCGTCTGAAACCGCCTGTGGGAGAGGGACTATTGATTGTGAGCGGCAGCGCCAATGCCTATACCTTTGCGCAGTTGGAAAGACGGCGGGGCGGTCGGATCGTGAACCTGGCGAGGGAGACGATTCAGATGAAAAACTGTGTCTCATGTCTACGGCAGGGAGAGACGCTGATACTGGCTGCGGCCTGTGGACCGGAGGATCTGGTGCAGAATCCATCGGAGTCCTACCACATCGAGCTGGGACAGACGCTGGCACGTCTGACGGAGGAGCTTCTTCGTGGCAGCGGTGTGCGGAATCTGGCCATATTTGGTGGAGATACCCTACAGGCCATCTTGAAGCGATTATCCTGTTCGCGAGTACGGATATGTGGGTATTTGGAAGAAGGCGTGCCAGTATGCGAAGGAGAGACGAGCCTGGGGCGTCTCTGTCTGGTGACGAAGTCGGGCGGATTGGGGAGCCGAACAGTGGTTTCTCATATCATGGATTATTATGAAGGGAGAGAGGGAGAATGATTGCGATCACCATGGGGGACGGCAATGGAGTGGGTCCCGAGATCTTATTAAAGGCATATGTGCAGGGCGAACTGCAGGGAGAATATATGGTCTGGGGAGATAGGGGTGTCCTGGAGTATTGCAGTAGGAAGTTGGGATATGAAATTCCCTTCCATTTTGCCAAGGACGAGACGGATTACTGTCCGGACCGGCTGAACGTGCTGGATCTGGGCTGGCTGACCGAGGACGATCTGACGCCGGGACAGGTGAATGCCAAGGTAGCGGCGGCCTCTCGGGAATATGTGGTAAAAGCTTCGGAGATGGCGCTCCAGGGAAAGTTCACAGCCATCGTCACACTGCCGGTCAATAAGGAGGCCATCCGGTTGACGGATCCTGACTTTACAGGCCATACAGAACTCATCGCGGGCATCTGCGGCCAGACGCATTATACGATGATGTTGGCATCGAAGGCATTGACAGTGACGCATGTCAGCACACATGTGTCCATGGAGCAGTCCATCCGCAATTGTAAGAAAGAACGGATTCTGGAAGTCATTCGGCTGACCTGGGATGCGCTGACAAGGTTCCAGGAGCATCCGGTCATCGCCGTGGCGGGTCTCAACCCGCATGCGGGAGAGAATGGCGCTTTTGGGGATCAGGAACTGACGGACATCGCCCCTGCGGTGCAGGCTGCTCGGGAAGAGGGAATGGATGTGGTAGGACCACTTCCGCCAGATACTGTGTTTTTGCGGGCTTATCGAGGAGAGTTTGGTGCGGTGGTCTGCATGTATCACGATCAGGGACATATCCCCATGAAGCTGCTGGATTTTGAAGGCGGCGTCAACGTCAGTCTGGGACTTAAGGTGGTACGAACCTCGGTAGATCACGGTACTGCCTATGATATCGCCTATCAGGGGAAGGCCAAGACGGGAAGTCTCGTAGCAGCTTACGATTATGCGGTGAAGATTCAGAACCGGTCGTAATAGGGAGAAATATGGAGGGTCACATGAAAACAGAAATAAAAACAGGATTTGCGGGCGCCTGGCGGGAAGCCGACGCAGAGTGGGGACAGTTCCCGGTGTATGAGGGAACGGAGACATTTACGAATCGCAGCGGCATGCGGATGGTTTATGTGCCGCAGGCAGAATTTAAGATGGGCGGCGGAGACTGGGAGAAGTGCCCGGATGGGCTTCCCGTGCATCCGGTACACATCACAAAGCCGTTCTGGATTGCCGATGTGCCGGTCACGCAGGCGCTCTTCCAGACATTCTGGGAGGAAGAGGGCGAAGGGAACGCGGATACGGAGCAGTACCGCGGCTATGTCCTGGGTGTGAGTTATTACGAGGCAGCCCAGTTCTGCGTATGGCTGTCCAAACGGGAAGGCGTACAGTATCGGCTGCCGACGGAAGCGGAGTGGGAATATACGGCCCGGCACAGTCGGGAACTCGACGTGGATCGCATGTGCGACAGTCATATTCGGGAGTGGTGTTTCGACTGGTACGCGCCGTATACGGAGGAAGAGCAGACGGATCCTGCAGGTCCGCATTCCGGCGCCTTTAAGTGCGTGCGAGGCGGCTATCTCGACAATCCGGCGCGTTATAATGAAGAACCGCTGGAACTCTGGATGCGCTGCGCCATGCCGCCGTCTTACCGTCATGACCGCAGAGATCATGCCAACTCCTTCGGTCGGCATTTCATTGGATTTCGTGTGGTTTGCGGAGAACTACCGCAGGTATCTGCGGAGGATCCGACCAATCGCGTCTGTATGGGGGTACATCAGGAAACGGCCAGTTACGTCCATGCCGCGCCGAATCCGGAGAAGCCATATTTTCGCAAGAGATATCTGTTCCCGATTCCACCGGACAACGCGACGAATGAAGAGATCCGGATCAGCGGTTTTTCCCCCAGTTTCCGACATCATCATCATTCTCCGGGATTTACCGTGGCGCCCAATGGAGATCTGCTCTTCTCCGTATATTCCACTTATCATGAGTATGATGCGGAGGCTGGGCTGGCCGGTGCGAGGCTGCGTAAGGGCTGTGATGAATGGGAAATGCCGGATATGTTCATCAATCCGGTAGGGGTCAACGATCACGCGCCGTTGCTGTTCACCGATACCGATGGGACCATCTATCATTTCTGGGGTTGGCAGCAGCTTTCCGATTCCTATCCCTTCCAGTATATGGTCTCGAAGGATAACGGAGCCACCTGGAGTGGGGTGAAATTCCCATATTTCAAAGAAAAGGCAGAGCGTGTGGTGCGACAGCCGGTCAATACCTGCATTCATGCCAAGGACGGCACCTTTTATATGGTCAGTGATGCATCGGACGGCGCCTGTTCCGTATTGTGGAGGACACATGACGGGATGCAGAGCTGGGAGAACCCGAAGGGACGCACCGCGGGACGCCACACCACGGCCGTGGAGCTAAAAGATGGATCGATCCTGGCGCTGGGCGGCAAAAACTCGGACATAGATGGGTACATGCCGCAAGCCATCACGAGGGACGGAGGCGATACGTATACGGTTTCTAAGACACCTTTCCCGGCCCTGAATTCGGGACAGCGTCCTTGTGTCGAGCGGTTGCAGTCCGGCCGACTCATCATGTGCGGAGACTATCAGGATAAACAGGGGCGTCAGCCTGAAGGCGTGACTGAGAAGGGATGCTATGCGGCCTGGTCGGATGATGAGGGGGCTACCTGGCATTTCAAAAAGCTCTGGGGCACACAGCCACGCAAAAGAACCCCCTACCTCTTTGGCGGGGGCCATGTGCTGGGGTACTGTGTGGTGCGCCAGAGCCCGGATGGCATGATCCATCTGGTGGCTTCCAACGTGAATCCGCTGCTGCATTTTGAGTTTAATGAGGCATGGCTCTTAAGTGAGGATACGGAGGCGCCTTCCGAGGAAGAGCTGATGAAGAGCCAGGCGACCGCCTATGTGGAGGAAATCCGAACATTTCGGGAGTATTGGCCGGATGGAACACTGCGCGTGGAATACGCGGGTGCTATGGCGGATGACGGGCGTTTTCTGTTGGAAGGCGAGGAGAAGCAGTATTATCCGGATGGCCGTCTGATGAGCCAGGGCTTCTTTCACCTGGGGAAGCGGGTTCGCTCCTATACTTGTTATGACCAGAAAGGGTCTCTTGCCTGGGAGTGGGAGTACAAGGAGGATGGACGTGCCCTGTATCGTACGTATTATAGCCATAGCAATAAGATCAAGACGGTCTGTCCCTACGTGAATCGAATGGCAGATGGCATTGCCCAGATGTTTGACGAAGCGGGAAACGTGATCTCGCAGGTGACGTTTCGTCGGGGCAAGATCGTGGAGCATACGGATCTGCGTCTGGAAAGCCCGGCGCCGATGGGTGAAATATTTTAAGGAAGGATGATAGTATGGAGTTGCGAGGAATTATACCGGCGATGGTGACACCGCTGCGAGAAGATGAATCGGTCAATATAGAAGAATTACGCAATCAAGTCAACAGACAGATCGAAGCCGGAGCGGCAGCGCTGTTCTGCCTGGGAACCAATGGGGAGTTCTACGCGTTGTCCCAGGAGGAGAAGCGTCTGGTCATGCGTACGGTGGCGGAAGAGAACTGCGGCCGTCTGCCTATCTTGGCGGGTACAGGCTGCATTACCACGAAAGAGACGATCGAGTTGACGAAGTACGCTAAGGAGCTGGGGTATGACGCAGTCTCCGTGATTGCGCCGTATTTCGCAGAGTGTTCTCAGGGAACCCTTCTGCATCACTATACGGAAGTAGCCGATGCCTGTCAGATGCCGATCATTCTGTACAATATTCCGGCTCGTACCGGCATCAATATGACCTGGCAGACCGTAGCCAAGCTGGCGGAACATCCCTATATCATCGGTATCAAGGATTCCAGCGGCAATTTTGACAATACGCTGAGGTATATCGAGGAGACACCGGATGATTTTATCGTTCTATGCGGCAACGATTCCTTGATTCTGTGGACGCTGGCTGCCGGCGGCAATGGGGGAATTTCCGGATGCGCCAATGTGTGTCCCGAGGTCATGGTCAGTATCTATGAGCATTTCGCCGCAGGAGAGTGGGAGAAGGCCAGAGAGGTACAGGATAGTATTCGTCCGCTTCGAGACTGTTTTAAGCTGGGCAATCCGAACTCGATTGTCAAACGAGCTACGAATCTGTTAGGGTATCCGGTAGGACCGGCGAAGTCGCCGTTTTCTCTGGAAGATCCCGTTATTGATGAGAAGCTGCGCGCAGCCATCGCGCCGTACATGGCCTGATTTATCCGTATAGACTATAGGGGATCAGCATGAAGAAACTGTTGCCCGGAAAGAGCATAAGTGGCTCGCTGTTTTCATCGCGCAGTGCAAAACGGTTCTCGTCGGGGTAGGTTTGCCAGCGGATCTCTTCATAGGCACCGTGACTCAGGTAGAATCCGGTGCCGCCATCTACGGGAAATTGGATCGTACCATCCATGGAGCATGTGATGTCTACTTCCAGCAGAAACACATTGGTCCAGGAAAAACCGGGCATATTCTCCTGGCGATACGTCATGGATTTTGAATCGTAGATAAAGATAGGGGCGTTCTCTTCCATAGGGAGGAGAGCGCCTTCTTCCTTGAGATAGCCCGCTGTGAGATCAAAAGAAAATCGAGGCAAGAGGGAGTAGGAAAGGTTTTGGTCCACATCCTGCGCATAGGGGACATGCAGAGAAAGGGCGAATGTGGCGGCCGCGCTGTTGGCCTCTGCGAGACGAGAATCTGAGGGAAGAGAAGGGGATTCCCCCCAGACGGCATAGTAGTGAAAGCCATTTTGTCCAGGAATCTGGAACAACAGATCCGCATGTGTCAGGACGGGATCAAGAGTATCAAAGCTGGCGGACATCGGATCCCAAAGAAAGTCGGAAGACAGGGGACGGCCGGTCAATGGGTGCAGCGCCGGTTTTTTGGCCTCGGCGGACTCAGAGGCGTACATGGTTTGGTGACAGGAAATGCCGCAGAAAAACAGAAGAAGGATGAGGAAACGTACGATAAATTTATGGTTAGTCATGATATATCAGAGGAAATAAAAAAGGAGCTTTTGCAGCTCCCTTTTTAATCAAGGCGTCAATAACGCCTTGCCGCCCATGTAAGGACGCAGGGCTTCGGGAACACGAACCGATCCATCCGCATTCAGATTATTCTCCAAGAAGGCGATCAGCATACGAGGCGGTGCCACCACCGTGTTATTGAGGGTGTGCGGCAGATAGTTGCCGTGTTCCCCACGCACGCGGATCTTCAGCCGACGGGCCTGCGCGTCTCCCAGATTGGAGCAGCTGCCCACCTCAAAATATTTCTTCTGGCGCGGGCTCCAGGCCTCCACGTCGATGGACTTGACCTTCAGATCTGCCAGGTCGCCAGAGCAGCACTCCAGCGTACGAACTGGAATATCCAGGCTGCGGAACAAGTCGACGGTATTCTGCCACAGGCGGTCAAACCAGACCCTGCTCTCCTCCGGCTTGCAGACGACGATCATCTCCTGCTTCTCAAACTGATGAATCCGGTATACGCCGCGTTCTTCCAGTCCATGAGCGCCCTTTTCCTTACGGAAGCAGGGAGAGTAGCTGGTGAGGGTCTGCGGCAACGTCTCTTCCGGCAGAATCGTGTCGATAAACTTTCCGATCATAGAATGTTCACTGGTACCGATGAGATACAGGTCTTCTCCTTCGATCTTGTACATCATCGCATCCATCTCGGCAAAACTCATGACGCCTGTGACTACGTTGCTGCGAATCATGAAGGGCGGGACACAGTAGGTGAAGCCACGATCAATCATGAAATCCCGAGCGTAGGAAATGACTGCCGAATGCAGTCGGGCAATATCTCCCATCAGGTAATAGAAACCATTGCCGGCGACTCTGCGGGCGCTGTCCAGGTCGATTCCATGGAAGCGCTCCATGATATCGGTATGATAGGGCACTTCGAAATCGGGCACTGCGGGCTCGCCGAAACGCTCGATCTCCACATTCTCACTGTCATCCTTGCCGATGGGAACACTGGGATCTATGATATTGGGAATCGTCATCATGATCTCGGTGATGCGCCGAGACAGCTCTTCCTCCTGCTTTTCCAGCTCGGCCAGATGCTCGGATTCCGCGGGGACCTGCGCCTTCAGGGCATTGGCCTCATCCACTCTCTTCTGTCCCATCAGCGCACCGATCTGCTTAGACAGCCGATTTCTCTCTGAACGCAGGCGGTCAGCTTCCATTTTGGCGCTGCGGCTTTTCGCATCAAGAGCGATGACTTCATCGACCAGAGGAAGCTTCTGATCCTGAAACTTATTGCGAATATTCTGCTTGACGATTTCGGGGTTCTCCCGAAGAAACTTTAAGTCCAACATGAAAAAACATCCTTTCTCATCTGAAACTGGGGGTGACAGAAAATAAAAAATCCGCCCCCGATATGGGACGGAAGATCCGTGTTGCCACCCAAATTGCCGAAATACCGGCCACTCATCGGCAGGATACGGGCTGCCAGCCCTGCGGCTCCTCGCCGCCGCTGGGAAAGTGGAAAGGAACAGCCCTCTGTACCGGCTCGCACCCACCGCCGATTCTCTGAAACGCAGACCGTACCGTAGTTTTCCTCAATGCGTTTCCCTTATTTTACTCGGAAGAGGGAAGAAAGTCAAGATTCTCAGGAGATTTTATGTTATTTTTTCTTCTTCAGTTCCATACGCCTGATGCGTGGAGCCGGCAAAACAAAAGTAGGATGCAAGTATGAGGAATGCAAGATTTGTGGGTATCAAAAGAAGACAGTGGAGATCCTGCCAACAGGGACAACGACTGGACCGGATGATGACAAGAACGAATCTCCCAGTACAGGAGGCACTGGAAATTGTTTCCTGTAGTTAGCGTTGTTGCTGGTGTCTGGAATAGGATTAGCAGGAATGGTACCGTACGGGCGTAGAAAAAAGTGTATCGTTAATACGGAAGATGGGGCTGTTGTGTCAATGATTAGCATTGATGCGACAGCTTCTTTTTGCAATATCCGTCCCTCGCGTATTCTATCTTTACACTTCGCATTTATTGTGCTATTATAGGTATACGAAAGGGGCGATCCTATGGCCAAACAATCATCCAACATTGCACATATCATTTCTGCGTTCTACCACACTCTCCGGAATCTCCACGCTATCCCCGACTTCTGCCTGTCCCGCAAGAAAAACAAGAAGACGGGAAAAGTGTATTTATATATACAGTATCCCGCGGCGAAGGGCCGAAAGCAAACCAAAATCAAGGCTGCCCAAGAGGCGTACTATCTTTCTCTGTATGAAACACGTCAGAAGTTGAAGGCACGCCTGAAAGAACTCAAATCGCAATATAAAAAGCTTTCCTTCCAGGATCGTCGCAACGTCCGCTATAGCCTCGCCTGTTTTCACCATGCACAGGAACTCGGCATCGGCAAAGTCATCGAGAAAAACACCTATCTTGACGGCACATCCCGTGACTCGAAGAGCGAAATCATCCTTTCCCTCCTGTTCGATTTGTTTGGCATAAAATATACGCATAATTACCCTCTTTGTACGCAAGGGGGCTTCTACATGGCTGACTTCTATTTCCCGGATTCGCAGGATTATCACGAGCACATGGGAATGCTGGACGATGAGCAGTATGTGCAGCATCAGAAACGCAAGCTGGAGGACTACGCAGCAGTGGGCATTCAAGTGAAGAAAAATCTTCTCATCACAAAGGAGCATTTCGTGGCGGATCCCCACGATCCTGAAAAGAAGCGAGCCTGCATCGACCTGCGCGAGATCGTGCTGCGACTCACCTCCTTCGGGAAGATCGCACCGCAGAAGGCATTCCACCTTCTCTTTCCTGACAAACCCATTCCGAAAATTTAAAAAGACGCCGTATCGGACGTTTTCTTGTCGTGCCTGAAAATAAGGCGCAGGGACGGGGATGGCTATGAGATTATACGCAACCTTGCGATTTTAAGGCGTGCTTTCGTGGGATTGCGTACAAATCTGTAAGATATTACCATTTCTTGCGCCGCAGGGACGGAGACTTTTGCGAATTATACGCAGATGCGAGATCAGCGGCAGAGGATTTTTTGGGATTGCGTACAAATCTGTAAGATATTACCATTTGCTGCGCCATAGGGACGGAGACACTCTCAAATTATACGCAGATGCGAGATCGGCGGCAGAGAAATTTTCGGGATTGCGTACAAATCTGTAAGATATTACCATTTCCTGCGCCATAGGGACGGAGACACTCTCAAA
>DBQQ01000048.1:0-23374 GCA_002305315.1 Clostridiales bacterium UBA1390 | reverse complement strand
TTGCGTACAAATCTGTAAGATATTACCATTTTGGCGCTTCAGGGACGGAGACTCTCGCGAATTATACGCAGCTGCGAGATCGGCGGCAGAGGAATTTTTGAGATGCGTACAAATCTGTAAGATATTTCCATTTCTTGCGCCGCAGGGACGGAGACTTTTGCGAATTATACGCAGATGCGAGATCAGCAGCAAAGAAATATTTCAGATGCGTATAAATCTGTAAGATATTTCCATTTCTTGCACCGCAGGGACGGAGACTCTTGCGAATTATACGCAGCTGCGAGATCAGCGGCAGATGAATTTTTGAGATTGCGTACAAATCTGTAAGATATTACCATTTCTTGCGCTATAGGGACGGGGACACTCTCAAATTATACGCAGATGCGAGATCGGCGGCAGAGGATTTTTTGGGATTGCGTACAAATCTGTAAGATATTACCATTTTTGGCGCTTCAGGGACGGAGACTCTCGCGAATTATACGCAGCTGCGAGATCGGCGGCAGAGAAATTTTTGGGATGCGTATAAAATTCTCCCATAGCAGAGAGAAATGCGCTGCGGTAGAAATCGCAGTCGGCGCCAGTCTTTTTAGAGGGAAGGCATAACGAACATTAATAAGAAAAAGAGTGACAGCGGAAAAGAAATATGGTACAATAGGCGCAGCATGACATATTTGTGCCCGGCAGATTTTGTGTTGTGCCGCGAGGTTGCTGCCAGAATCGAAGGCCTGGGGACGAATATGGAGTGAACAAGAAAATTACAGGGGGAGTCGTAATGGATAGATGGGTAGGTACGGTGTCGAGAGGTGTTCGGGCGCCGATTATACGAGAAGGCGATGATATCACGGAGATCGTGGTGGATTCTGTGATGCAGGCTGCTGCGTCAGAGGGCTTTTCACTGCGAGATCGGGATGTGGTCGCGGTGACCGAGGCGGTAGTGGCCAGAGCCCAGGGCAATTACGCGACGGTGGAACAGATTGCACAGGATGTGAAGGCGCGTATGGAATCCGACACTATCGGCGTGCTGTTCCCCATTCTGAGCCGCAATCGGTTTGCGATCTGCTTGAAGGGAATTGCGATGGGGTGCAAAAAGATCGTTCTGATGCTGAGTTATCCTTCTGATGAAGTGGGCAATCACCTGATCGACATGGATGTGCTGGATCAGAGCGGTGTGAATCCGTGGACGGATGTGCTGAGCGAGGAGAGATACCGCGAATTATTCGGCTATCGCAAACATACTTTTACGGGTGTGGATTATGTGGAGTATTATAAAGAGCTGATCCAGTCCTGCGGAACCGAGGTGGAAATCATTTTTGCAAATCATCCGGCAGCGATTCTGCCCTATGCGAAGCATGTTCTGACCTGTGATATTCATACTCGCAAACGGACCAAGAGGATTCTTGAGCAAGCGGGTGCCGAGAAGGTGTTGGGACTTGACGATCTGATGACGCAGAGTGTAGACGGCAGCGGATATAATGATCGGTATGGTCTGCTGGGTTCCAACAAAGCAACGGAGGAGAAGGTGAAGCTGTTCCCCATCCATTGTCAGGAAGTGGTAGACAGTATCCAGAAGAAGCTGGTGGAGCGGACAGGAAAGCAGATCGAAGTCATGGTCTACGGCGATGGCGCCTTTAAGGATCCTGTGGGTAAGATCTGGGAACTGGCGGATCCTGTGGTTTCGCCCGCGTATACCAGCGGGCTGGAAGGCACGCCGAATGAGGTGAAGCTGAAGTATCTGGCGGATAATGACTTTGCGAAGCTGTCCGGAGAGGAGCTGCAGGAAGCGATCACGGGTTATATTCGTGAGAAAGACGCGAAGGCGGAGAGCCTGACCGGCAACATGGTTTCCCAGGGAACTACGCCCAGAAGGCTGACAGACCTGATCGGATCCCTGGCGGATCTGACATCCGGCAGTGGGGACAAGGGAACACCGATTATCCTCGTACAGGGATATTTCGATAACTATACAAAGTAAAAATCATGGGAGACCCTCATCGAAAGGATGTGGGGGGTCTCCTATTGTCATTTCAGGGGGGAAGAAGAATGGAATGGAAGGCAAGGTGGATTTGTGAATCCCGGGAGGCATCTGATGTATGCCCGCTGTATCAGAAACAATTCACACTGGAAAAGGACGTAAAGCAGGCCACACTGTATGTGACGGCCTGGGGCGTATATGAGGCGATGTTGAATGGGCACCGCGTCGGGGAATTTGTCCTGGCACCAGGGTGGACGTCCTATGAGACACGCCTGCAGTATCAGGCCTATGATGTGAAGGAACTTCTGGCAGCCGAAAACAGACTGGAGGTGACAGTCGGAAAAGGCTGGTATCGAAGTCCTATGTTGGGGTGGGAAAATTCCTGGGTACAACAGAATCAGATGAAGAAACCCGCAGGCCTCTTGGCACAGCTCGAGGTCGTCTATCAGGATGGGAGCATGGATACGTTTGCCACGGACAGCAGCTGGACTTGGGGAGAAAGCGGCATCCGTTTCTCAGAGATCTATGATGGCGAAACCTATGATGCTTCGATGATGCCGCGTGCGAATATGCCCGTACGAGTGCTGGATATGGAGGAGAATGCGCTGTTGCCGCAGCAGGGAGAGGAGATCCGGGAACAGGAACAGATTCACCCCGCGCGAATCTTCACGACGCCAGCAGGCGAGAGGGTGGTGGATTTTGGCCAGGAGATTACAGGATATGTGGAGCTCTCGCTGACGGCGCATTCGGGAGAGGTGGTGGAACTGTCCCATGCGGAAGTCATGGATCAGGAAGGAAATTTCTACACCGCGAATTACCGGGAGGCCAAGGCGAAACTGCGGTACATCTGTAAAGAGGGGGCGCAGACGTATAAGCCAAAGATGACGTTCTTTGGATTCCGTTATATTCGGCTCGATCAGTTTCCGGGCGGGCCCATGAACGCAAAAGAGGAGAAATTTACCGCTATTGTGGTTCATTCTGCGATGAAGCGCACCGGATACCTGCATAGTTCCCATCCGCTGCTGAATCAGCTGTTTGAGAATGTCATCTGGGGCCAGAAGGGCAATTTCTTAGATGTTCCGACCGATTGCCCGCAGCGAAATGAGCGGCTGGGCTGGACCGGGGATGCGCAGGTCTTTATTCGTACGGCCTGCCTCAATTTTAATGTCAAAAGGTTCTTTACCAAGTGGCTGGCAGACATGGCAGCGGATCAGAATGAGGACGGTCAGATTGGACATATCATCCCGGATATCTGGAAATGGAAGCCGAGCAGCGCGGCTTGGGGCGATGCGGCGGCGATCTGTCCTTGGGAACTGTACCAGGCCTATGGAGACCTGGAATTGCTGCGGCAACAGTTTCCTATGATGAAGAAATGGGTGGACTCTATTGGGATTCATACGACTACGCCGTATCTATGGACCGGCGGCGAGCATTATGGAGACTGGCTGGGGCTGGATGCGCCGTCTGGAAGCTATAAGGGATCCAGTCGGGAGGATTTCATCGCTTCCGCATTCTATGCGTATTCTACCGAGCTGGTGATACGTGCAGGAGAAGCGCTGGGAGAAGAGGTGTCCGCATATCAGGCGTTGTATCAGAACATTCTAAAGACTTTCCGGGCGACATATCCAGAGTATTATACGCAGACGGAATGCGTGCTGGCGCTGTATTTCCGCCTTTGCGAGGATCCGGAGAAGACGGTTCAGCAGCTGGCAGAGAAAATCCGAGCATGCGGACATCATCTGGAGACGGGATTCGTAGGGACTCCGTATCTGCTGCATGTATTGAGCAGCCATGGGGAGACGAAGCTGGCCTATGATCTGTTATTAAGAGAAGAGTATCCTTCCTGGCTGTATCCCGTGACGCGGGGCGCCACAACGATCTGGGAGCACTGGGACGGCATACATCAGGATGGATCGTTCTGGAGTGATGATATGAACTCGTTTAACCATTATGCCTATGGCGCGGTGGCGGACTGGGTCTATCAGGTAGCCGCCGGCATTACGCCGCTCGCTCCCGGATATCAGAAGGTAAAGATTGCGCCGCAGCCAGATGCGCGCCTCGAAGAGCTGGAAGCGTATCTTCAGACAGAGGCAGGTCTCGTTCATTCGAAGTGGCATAAAACACCGGCCGGATGGTGTTATGAGGTGACTACGCCGGTGTGTGCGGAAGTCTATATTGGAACTCGGAAATACGAGGTGGAGCCGGGAAGCTATCGGTATTATAGTCCGATAGAAGTGGAAAATCACTGAAAATCTGCCGAAAGATCGAGGGAGCTTCTCTGCTCTTTCCGGGCAAAATCCCGAAGTTCACAATTTAGATAGAATTTTTTCAAATGAAAAAGGATTTGGACACAGTTTGTCGAATAATTGTAGTGTCCGGATGAAACCGAGGCAGGGGCTCTCATCAGGGCCCCTGTGTTTTATGATACGTACTTTTCATAAGCTTGGGAAGGGAGTGAGGCAGGTGTGTATTATCCGGAGGAACTGATCCGGCAAATTCGAGAGAAGAGCGATATTGTCAATGTCATCTCTCGCTATGTCTCACTAACTCGTAAAGGGAGAAATTACTTCGGCCTCTGTCCGTTTCATGGGGAGAAGACGCCTTCCTTTTCGGTTAATCCTGCGGAGCAGTTCTACCATTGTTTTGGCTGCGGTGTTGGCGGCAATGTTTTTACGTTCCTGCAGAATATGGAGAACATATCTTTTGTAGAGGCAGTACAGCAGCTAGCCGAAGAAGCGCATATTCCGCTGCCGGAGATGGAACTGTCTCCTAAGGAGAAGGCCAGAATTGCCCGCCGGGAGAGGATGTACGAGGCAAACCGGGATGCCGCTCGGTTTTTCTACGTCCAGTTGGTAAAGAGCCCTTATGGGGCGGCAGCCAGAGAGTATTTGGCAGGCCGCCAGGTGTCGGAGGCGTATTTGAAGAAGTTTGGTCTAGGGTACGCGCCGATCAGTCGGGATGCGCTGAGCCGCTATCTGATGAGTAAGGGCTATGAGCCAGAGCTTCTGCGAGCAGCCTGTCTGATGGGAGGAGACGCGAGCCGGGTATATGATCGTTTTTTCAACCGGGTCATGTTTCCGATTTTTGACATACGGGGGCGTGTGATTGCCTTCGGAGGCCGGGTGATCGGTAAAGGAGAACCCAAATACTTAAATTCGTCGGATACGGAGCTGTTCAACAAACGAAAGAATCTGTATGCCATGAACTTAGCGAAGAAGAGCCGGCGCAAACAGGCATTGATGGTAGAAGGCTACATGGATGTGTTTTCGCTGCATCAGGCTGGATTTGACAATGCGGTGGCGTCCCTGGGGACAGCGCTCACACCGGAACAGGCTTTGCTTCTCAAACGGTATTTTGAAGAGGTCTGTCTGGTGTATGACAGCGATACGGCAGGGACGAACGCGGCGAGACGCGCGATTCCCATACTGGAGGATGCAGGGCTCAGAGTACGCGTGATGCGGGTTCCGGGCGCGAAAGATCCGGATGAGTTTATCAAAGCGAATGGAGCCCAGGCTTTCGAGGAATTGATCGAGAAGGCGATGGATCCGGTGGATTTTGAACTGGCAATCAGCGATACCCATACGCTGGAAGGCCAGATCGAGACCATGAAGAAGATGCGCGATCGTCTAATGAGAATCCAGGATGATGGAGAAAGGGAACTCCATATCCGGGATGTGGCGGCTCGTCTGGGGATCTCGCAGGAGACGCTGGCAAAGCAGGTAGAAGAAGAACGCCGTAATTTCGGCACGCAGGAGTATCGGCAGGCGCGACAGGTGATGATTCGCGGAAACCGGAATACTCACACGGATGGCTTAGAACAGACGCAGGTGCAGTTATTAGCACTGCTCCTTCAATATCCGGACAGCAGGACACAGCTTTTTTCTCAGGTGAGCCCAACAGATTTTCCAGAAAAAACGCCGGAAAAAGAAGGTAAAGAATCCGAAGAGAATATTTTTCGCCGCGCCGCGCAATATATCTTCGATAAGCGGCAGGAGAGGATTGTATCGGCGGACCTGATCAGTTTGGCTCGTGATGAGGAGGAGCAGAAAAAGCTCACTCGGATCGTAACAGAGGAACTCCCCAAGACGCGGGAGGAGTTGGAGAAATTGGCGGTGGAGACGATACGCCGTCTTCGCCAGGTGGCGCTGGATGAACAGCTCAGAGGAGCCCGGCAGGCAGAAGAATTGCAGCAAATCATTCAGCAGAAGAAACAATTGGAAAAATTGGAGATACATTTATAGTTCATGAGGGGAAAGGATGAGAACATGCAGCCCAGTGACGCTCAGAAATTCCGGGAAAAGCTAAAGCTTTTGCTGGAGCTTGCGAAGAAGAAAAAGAATGTACTGGAAACCAGCGAAGTCGCCGATATGTTTCAAGATTTGAACATTCCGGCGGAGATGATGGAGAAGGTGTATGACTATCTTGAAAAGAACAATATCGATGTGATTGGCTCCATGGAGGAAATCCCCGAAGAGGAGGATCTGGATCTGTCCCTTCCGGAGGGAATCAGCATCGATGATCCGGTACGGATGTATCTGAAGGAGATTGGTAAGGTTCCTCTTTTGTCTGCGGACGAAGAGATAGAGTTGGCCAAGAAGATGGAGAAGGGCGATGAAGCGGCGAAACAGAGGCTGGCGGAAGCCAATCTGCGTCTGGTGGTCAGCATCGCGAAACGTTATGTGGGCCGTGGGATGCTCTTCCTGGACTTGATTCAGGAAGGAAACATGGGTCTGATCAAAGCCGTAGAGAAATTCGATTACCGTAAAGGATATAAGTTCAGCACCTATGCGACCTGGTGGATTCGTCAGGCGATTACTCGCGCGATCGCGGATCAGGCCCGGACGATTCGAATTCCGGTGCATATGGTAGAAACAATCAATAAATTGATTCGAGTATCCAGGCAGCTCCTGCAGGATCTGGGACGGGATCCCACACCGGAGGAGATTGCCGAAGAGTTGGACATGCCCGTAGGTAAGGTACGGGAGATTTTGAAGGTGGTTCAGGAGCCGGTCTCCTTGGAGACACCGATTGGAGAGGAAGAGGACAGTCATTTGGGAGATTTTATCCCGGATACAGAGATGATGATTCCAGCGGATGCGGCAGCGTTTACGCTCTTAAAGGAGCAGCTCCTGGAGGTATTGGGAACGCTGACGGATCGGGAGCAGAAGGTGCTTCGTCTGCGTTTCGGACTGGATGATGGCCGTGCCAGGACCCTGGAAGAAGTCGGTAAGGAATTTCAGGTGACCAGAGAACGGATCCGTCAGATCGAAGCGAAGGCGCTGCGTAAGCTCCGTCACCCCAGCCGCAGTAAGAAGCTGAGGGATTATCTGGAGTAATTCGATGCAGGGACGGATAGAATTGCCCCCGCGACTCTTGGCTGTGGCAGAGTATATTCCGGCAGGGACCTGTGTTGTCGATATTGGAACCGATCATGGGTATCTGCCGGTTTCTGTTGTAGAAAGCGGACAATGTCCCCGGGCGATCGCGGCTGATGTGGGAGAGGGCCCGTTATCATCAGCCGAGCGCCATATTCAGGAGGCGGGGCTCGCAGAATATGTGGAGACACGCAGGTCTGATGGATTGGATGCGTTTGCGTCAGAGGAGCTGTCTTGTATCGTGATGGCCGGTATGGGCGGGTATCTGATGGCGGAAATTCTGGAGAGAGCGCATAGGCAGCAAAAGCTGACGCTATGCAGTGCGTTGATCCTGCAGCCACAGTCGGAAGTGGATCGAGTGCGCAGAATGCTGCATACGATTGGGTTCGCGATACAGGCGGAGCGCATGGTGGAAGATCGGGGAAAACGCTACGTGATCCTGAAGTCAGAGCCGGGGAGAGAACATTACGAGCCGGAGGAATATCTGTATGGAAGAAGGCTATGGCAGGCGCGGGACACCGTGTTTCAGAAGGTGCTTCAAGAGGACCTGAGCAAGCTGGGCAGATTCATTGAAAACCTTCAGACGAAGCCGGTTTCGCCCAGAAATGCCGAGAGGATTCGAGCATTTGAAATACAGCGCCAACAGGCAGAAAGGATGCTGGAACAATGGGATACACAGTAAGAGAGATCGCGGATTGGATAGAAGAATGGGCGGACCCATCCTGGGCCGAGTCCTATGATAACTGTGGGCTTCTGATCGGCCATGAAGATCAGGAGGTGGATACGGTGGTAACGGCGCTGGATGTCACCGAGGGCGTCGTGGACTACGCGCTCAGCGTCGGTGCGCAGATGATCATCTCGCATCATCCGGTCATCTTCCATCCTTTCAAACGGATCGTGGATGCAGATCGGGATGGCGCCAGGCTCCTGAAGATCATCGAAGGGAACCTGGCGGTGTGTGCGGCGCATACCAGTATGGATGCAGCCATGGGAGGCACGAATGACATCGCGGCAGAACGCTTGGGCCTTCTGGCTGTACGGCCTCTGCGTCCTATACAGGAGGAAGAGGGCGTCGGCATGGGACGGATCGGCATGCTGCCCACGATCATGACGATGCAGGAGTTTGCGGAGTATGTCAAGCAGGCGTTTGAAGTGGAGCATGTCCGGCTGGTGTGTCAGGATCCGAGCGATTTGGTGCATCAGGTTGCGTTATGTACCGGACGCGGTATGAGTTTCTTTGAAGAAGCGGTGAAACAGGGAGCCGATGTCTATTTGACAGGCGATGTCACATATCATGAAGCGGAGGCGGCCGTGAGCGGACGAACCGGGATTGTGGACGCGGGCCATTTTGCCACAGAACTGCCCATCGCAGAGGCGATGGCAGGATACTTACAGCAGCAGGACGAGGAACTTAAGGTATATGCTTATACCGAGGCGGAAGATCCTTTTCGCACGATATAAGGAAAAGGAAAGGAGGGCGCAGGATGAGTGGAGTCATGGTTACGCTGCCGGGAGGCCGGATGAAGGAGGTACCCGCAGGGACAACACTGGAAGAAATCAGTCAGCTGGACGGTGTGATGGACAGTCCTTCCCCGGTCATGGCGGCTATGGTCAATGATAAGATTACGGAGTTGTCCGTGCCGCTGATGGAGAATGCCAATGTGGTCTTTCTGACACTCGGTCACATGGACGGGTATCGGATCTTTCAAAGAAGTCTGATCATGTTATTTCTGCGAAGCGCCATGGATGTGCTGGGAATGGAGACCAAGATCTACGTGAAACATTCCATTGGCAACGGGTTGTACTGTGAGATCGAGAATTCTCCGGAATACGAGAAAAATCCGGAGGAGTCGGTCGGGAAAATCAAGGAGCGGATGTGGGAGCTGGTAGAACATCCGCAGCCGATCACGCAGATGCTCATGGACCTGCCAGACGCCATGGAGAAGGCCAGACAGATGGGGCTGAATGCTCGGCTGCGCCTGTTCCAGTATCGACGTTTCTCGATCGTACACATGTACCAATTCGGCAAGTATCAGGATTATCTCTATGGTTTCATGCTGCCGAACAGCAGCCGATTGGGGCATTTCGATCTGTGTACTTATGAGGGCGGCGTATTACTGCTGATGCCTACCAGACGATATCCCCATACGGTGAAGCCGTTTCAGCCCATGCCGAAACTATTTTCGATCTTCCAGCAATCCAGAGACTGGAGCCGGATCCTGAATGTAGCAGATATTGGCGGACTGAACGAACAGATATCCGCAGGTAAGCTCCGGGAGCTGATCTATACTTCTGAGGCATTGCATGCCAAGCACATTTCCAACATTGCACAGGAGATCTCTGCACGGCCGCATGTCAAGCTGGTGCTTGTGGCCGGCCCCTCTTCCTCGGGAAAGACGACGTTTTCCAGGAAGCTTTGTATTCAGTTACGGGCGGAAGGAATGCGTCCGCATCTGATTTCTGTCGATAACTATTTTAAGAATCGGGATGAGACGCCGCTGGATGAAGAGGGGGCGCCGAATTTCGAATTGATGGATGCGCTAGATACGGAGCAGTTCCAGAAAGATCTGCTGAAGCTGTTCGCGGGAGAACGGGTGCAGATGCCGTATTATAACTTCAAGCTTGGGAAGCGGGAATATCGGGGACAGGAAATGCAGTTTGGTCCATCCGACGTGCTGATCGTGGAGGGCATTCATTGTCTCAATGAAAAACTGACGGCGAGTATTCCCAAGGAAGAGAAGTATAAGATTTATATCAGCGCTTTAACGCAGTTGGGTATTGATGAGCATAATCGGATACCCACCACGGATGGACGTCTGCTCAGACGCCTGGTGCGGGATCATCAGTTCCGGGGGACTTCTGCGTCCGAGACCATTTCGATGTGGGAATCGGTACGCAGAGGGGAAGACCAGAATATTTTCCCCTTCCAGGAACAGGCGGATGTGATGTTCAACTCGGCATTGCCTTATGAAATGGCGATTCTGAAGCAGTTTGCGGAGCCTCTGCTGTTCCGCATCAGCCATGGAACCGCGGAGTATGCCGAGGCCAGGCGATTGATCAAGTTTTTAGATTATTTCCAGGGTGTATCCAGTGAAGAAGTGCCTCAGACTTCTATTTTGCGGGAGTTTATCGGAGGTAGTGTATATGAGCATATGGAGTAAAGCGATCACTCTGACAGGAATATAAGCAAGAAAGGATCCAAGAGGATGGAAGTGCAGGAGAAGGGGATGGAGACGGAGAAGCAGCATCTGGCGCTGACCCAGCAGCAGATTCAACAGGAGATGGATCGGCTGCTGCGGGAACTGGGCCTGATGAAGCAGGAAATCGTCGATTACAGAAAGTATCTGACAGAGGAAGTCCCACAGAAACAGTATCATATGATGAACATAGGCTCCGAAGTGAAGGAGAATCAGTATACGCAGACGTATCAACGGATTGTGGAGCTCAGCAGGATGTATTATGCGCCGTATTTCGGCATGATTTGTTTCCAGGAAGAAGGAGAATCTCTGGAAGAGAGCTATTATATCGGCAAGAGAGGCCTGACGCAGAATGGAGATCCGCTGATTCTGGACTGGAGAGCGCCGGCAGCTTCCCTGTTTTATCAGCAGCATCTCGGAGCCATGTCTTTTCGGGCACCGGGCGGAGAGATTCAAGTCGATCTAAAGCAGAGACGGCAGTATATCATCAAGGATGGCGAACTGAAGGGCATGTTCGACTCGGAGCTGGATATCAAGGACGATATTCTGCAGATGGTACTTTCCGGCAGCAGCGGGGATCGGCTGAAGGAGGTCATTGCGACCATCCAGAAGGAACAGGATGATCTGATTCGTGCCCCTCTCTCGGAAAATGTGCTGTTGGATGGTGTGGCTGGAAGCGGCAAGACGACGATCATCCTGCATCGCGTCGCCTATCTGCTGTATAACTTTAGAAGTAAGCTGAAGGATAATATCCTGATTCTGGGTCCCAACCAGATCTTCATGGGATATATTTCCCAGGTACTTCCAGATTTAGGAGAGACAGAGGGGACTTATCAGAGGACGCTGCGCAGACTGGCAGAGGAGGTGCTGGAGCTTACCGAGCCGGTCATGCGTGCGGGAGAGTATTTTGAGAGGCTGATGCATGGTCAGGATGAGGTGTGGCGGCAGAGTGTGTACGAACGAGCCGATATCCGATATATGAAGACGCTGGATCAGGCGCTGGAAGCCTATGAGCAGGAGCAGCGGCTGGCGGAAGATCTGGTCTTCCAGGGCAAGCTGATTCTATCCGCGCAGGAGGCCAATACGCTGTTCGATAAGACCTATCATAATATGCCCTACAACAAAAGAGTCCGACGGATCAAACGGCTGATCAACAGCCGCTTGGCGGATATGCGTAACCGATATGTGCGAAAACTGCAAAAGGAGTACGAACAGAAGATCCAGAAGGCCAAGGCAAGTGGGCATGGGGATCTGGCGAATCGGCTGCGTTACGAAGGCAACGAGAAGCTATACCAGTTCATGAAAGAAATGTATGAATACCGAGTATTCCTGCGGGATGTCTTTCCGGTGCCTCAGATAGAGATCTGGTATCGGGAACGGCTGAGAAAGGGGGATACAGAGGCCTGGATCGAGGAAGACCTGTGGGCGATGCTGTATCTTGCGGCCAGGTTCCAGGGTAAGGGACTTTTCCCGGTACGTCATCTGGTCGTGGATGAGGCGCAGGATGTCAGTGCATTGGGGCTGGCGGCGCTGCTTCGAGTCACCGGGACAGAGAGTCTTACTGTGGTAGGGGATATTCGTCAGAAGATCAAGGGACGGGAGTATCCCAGCCTGATGGATGAATGGCAGAAGGCTATGCCCGCAGCCATGCGCAAGCAGATAAAGCCCTATGAACTTCGGACGAGCTACCGCAGCACGCGGCAGATCATGGAGTATGCCATGGCGGGCCTGGAAGACACGCTGCGCTGTCCGGTGCAGACGGTCGAAAGGCCGGGAGAACCGGTGCGGGAATGGCATGCGCATTTCACGAAACAGGACATGACGCCTCTCTTACAGGAGGGAATCACCTGGCTGAGGGAGCAGAATATGGAGCGAATCGCGATCCTAACGGAGAACATGGAGCAGGCGCGTTTTATAGCGGACTACTTAGGGATAGAGGCGGAAGTCGTAACAGGAGAGAAGAAGAAAAATACGACAGGGAAGATCCCGGTGCTGCCGGTCTACTTTGCCAAGGGGCTGGAATACGATGGCGTGATTGCTGTAGACACTATGCAGGACAGCCTGACGCATTATGTGCTTTGTACACGGGCACTGCACCGGTTGATTCATATTCAGATTCCATAATTTTTTCAGGGGGTAACAGTGATGGAGTATCAGAAACAGGTAGAAAGATGGGGCGTGCAGGAGATCATTCTGCAGGGGCCAGAGACGGGGAATCCCTTTACGGAGCAATGGGTGCGGGGCACGTTTTCCTGTGCCGCGCAGAAGGTGTCCGTGGAAGGGTTTTATGATGGCGAGGGAATCTACAAAGTCAGATTCATGCCTGCCTTCGAGATGCCGTACCATTTCGAGATCGAGGCCAGTTTCCTAGACGGAAAAGAGGAAGGCGATTTTGCGGTGACGCCGCCTCTAGAAGGAAATCATGGGCCGGTGCATGTGGCCTACACGTACCACTTTGCTTATGAGGATGGGACGCCGTATTATCCCGTGGGTACAACCTGCTATGTATGGGAACTGCAGAGTGAGGAACTGCAGGAAGAGACATTGCGGGAACTTGCGAAGGGGTATTTCAATAAGATCCGCTTCTGTATCTTTCCCAAGCATTATATCTATAACTTCCATGAGCCGATTTCCTATCCCTACAAAGGGACGCCCTGCGATACCAGTGAGATGACGGAGAAAAACTTTGGCGAGTATAAGACCGTCGACCATGGAAATCACTGGGATTTCTATCGGTTCAACCCGAAGCATTTCCAGCACATTGAGGATTGCATCCAGAAATTAGCGGCTCTGGGGATCGAAGCGGATATCATCGTCATGCATCCCTATGACCGTTGGGGCTTTTCCAAGATGACGGCGGATCAGGATGATCTGTACTGGAAATACGTGGTGCGCCGTTTCTCGGCCTATAGAAATGTATGGTGGTCCTTCGCCAATGAGTACGACCTGCTGCGGGAGAAGACCATCGCGGATTGGGAACGGTACGCGGAGATCGTCTGCCGGGAGGATCCCTATCAGCATCTGCGTTCGATCCATAACTGCCATACGCTGTATGATTATTCCAGACCCTGGGTCACGCATTGCTGCATCCAGCGGCAGCCCGATGTGATGCCGGTGGAGATGACCAATGTGTGGCGGGAGCGGTATCAGAAACCCATCATCATCGATGAGCTCTGCTATGAGGGCAATATCAGCTCGCACTGGGGATGCATCACCCCGCAGGAAATGGTGCGCCGGTTCTGGGAGACGACGCTGCGCGGCGGTTATGCGGGGCATGGAGAGACCTATGTGCATCCGCAGGATATTCTCTGGTGGTCCCATGGCGGGAAGCTGCATGGGGACTCTCCCGCGCGTCTTAAGTTCCTGCATGAGATCCTGGAGCAGTTGCCGCCGGGAGGACTGGCCTATGCGGGCCGCCGGGTCTGTGTGAACCAGGAGAAGCAGCCGGGTGGTAAGAGTGTCAGAATCGAGTATCTGGGCAAGTCCTGTCCATCCTTCATGAAGTATCAGCTGGAAGAGGGACGTTATCAGGTAGAAGTCATCGACACCTGGAATATGACGATTGAGGACCTGGGGGAATTCGGCCCTGAGTTCACGGTGGATCTTCCCAGCCGTGAATATATGGCGATACGAATCACCCGGTTGGGAGACTGAAAAGGGGGCCGCCTGTGAGGGCGGCCCCCTTTTGCAAAGGAGAGTGCGAAGTGTCACAGAAAAAGGAATTGTGGGATGTATATGACAAAGATCGGAATCGGACGGGCAGGACGCATCCGCGGGGAAAGGAACTGGCGCCCGGGGACTACCATCTGGTGGTGCATGTGGCGATCTTCAATACTCGCGGGGAACTTCTGATCCAGCGTCGGCAGCCCTGGAAGCATGGATTTCCCAATTACTGGGATCTATCTGCCGGCGGGTCAGCATTGGCGGGAGAGGATAGCCGGATGGCGGCGCATCGGGAAACCCTGGAGGAGATTGGACTGGATCTGGATTTCTCGGAGGCACATCCGAAGTTTACCTACTATTGGGATCACGGTTTCGACGACTACTGGTTCATGACAAAGGATGCTTCCATATTGGATATGCAGCTGCAGGAGACGGAAGTGGCGGAGGTCCGTTGGGTCAATCGGGAAGGATTGATTCGACTGGTGGAAGAGGAGCGATTCGTGCCCTATTATTTTATTCGCCGCATCTTTGACCTGTATCGCGGCACTGGCGCGATTGAAGCGGACACGGGCTGGAAGCATGTATGAGAAAGAAGTGATCCAGCTGCCGCAGGATTTTCCGTTTCTCACCTTTGCCACGGACGCCCGGCAGATGGTCATGCATCAGCATGACTGTCTGGAGATCAACCGCATTCTTTCTGGCAGCGGCACGTATTGGATCGAGGAAAAGCAGTATGAGATCCTGCAGGGAGATATTTTTATCATCAATAATCAGGAACAGCATATGGCTGTGCATGATGGCAGCCTCCTGATGCAGGTATTCCTCTTTGACCCGGCGTTCATATGGGAGGGTCCTTCAGGATGGCATTTCCTCGAGCCCTTTTATCATTTCTCGAATCGGATCCGGGAAGTAGGCCTATATCAGGATCTAGACAGAATTGTCAAGGAGGCCAAGGGCAAAGAGGAAGGATGGCAGCTGATGGTGTCTTCCCTGCTGCTTGTGTTTCTGGCCGAGCTGCGCCGATATCACAAGCAGTATCAGGAAGCGGGAAAGGACGTGCATACGAGCTATCAGCGGATTCGTCCCGTACTCAGCTATATGCAGCAGCATCTGGACGAGCCGGTGTCTCTGGAGCAGCTGGCCGCGCAGGCGGCGCTGCATCCCCACTATCTGTGTACTTGCTTCAAAGAAGCGCTGGGGCTCACCATATCGGAATATTGGAAGCAATTGCGGATTCACAGGGCCTGTATGCTTCTCGCGTCCACAGATAAGCCAGTGACAGAGATTGCGATAGAATGCGGATTTAACAGCCTTTCATATTTCCATCGCACGTTTCGAAAGGTGCAGGGGACATCGCCGCGGCAATATCGGGAAAATCTGAAGATTGTGCCATAAACGGTGAATACTGGACAAGTATGACGGCAGGCTTCCATGCTATAATGCTTCCGTCCTGAGAAAAGGTCAGTGATAGGAGGCAGAGCAAGATGGAACATCAATGGAGACTGGGCGTATTAGGTTTGGGGGAAGGCAGAAGCATACTGTCTGCTGCGATAAACAGCCCGATGTGGCAGGTGGCGCAGATCTGTGATCTCAATGAGGATCTTTGCAAGGAGCGCATGGCCGAGTTTGGCCTTACCCGATATACATTGTCCTACGAGGAGATGCTGCAGGATCCGTCGGTGGACGTGATTGGCATCTATACGCCGGATCCGCTGCATCATCAGCACATCCGGATGGCGCTTTCGGCGGGAAAGCATGTGATCTGTACAAAACCGCTGATGGTATCGCTTGAGGGAGCGGCGGAACTGCTGGAGGCCCAGAGACAATCGGGGAAAGCGGTCATGGTAGGACAGAGTTCTCGCTATTTCGAGGCCACGATGAAACAGCGGGAAGACTTTGAGGCAGGCCGTCACGGGGAACTGGTGACGGTGGAGACCCAGTATATCAGTGACTCCAGGTGGTTTCTGAAGCGGGACTGGAGTCATCAGAAGGGATTTTCCTGGCTGTATAACTTCATGATTCATGCGGTGGATCTGGCGGTATGGTATCTGCCCCGGGTGGAAGAGGTATTCGCCATGGGAGTCACCAGCGCCAATTCGGAGGAATACGGCATTCATTGTCCAGACAGCCTGAAGGCGCTGTTTCGGGATGAGGCAGGGCATACGGCCAGCGTCATGGGCGGATATGCCATACCATCCTTTAAGACAGCCGTCGAATCTTCTATTTCCTGTACGCTGCGGGGAACTCGGGGAATCAGCCGAGGCGGTTCGGCGCTGCAGTATTACCGTAAATTCCTGCCGGAGATCCCGGATACACAGATCATCGACTTCTCCGAAAAGAAGGACTATTATGATCGATTCGGGAACGGCAGCCATCATGCGGGAGAGTATCAGAACTATATCGAGTATTTTGCGCGGTGTCTAAATCAGGGGATCACGCCGAAACCGGATCTTGCAGAGGGGATTCGGACGCTGGCGGTGATGGAAGCGATCGAGCGCTCTATCGAGACCCATGAGATGGTAAGGGTATCCCAGATTCTACAGGAAAACGGATTGTGTGAAAATTATATTTCATAATCTGTGAAAATGAAATTTTACTTACATTTCATGAGACTGTAAGATTGATTTTACAGACCTCCGGTATATTGTACTTGTCCGAAAGGATTGGACAAATCTAATATACAGGAGGCCTTTTTTATGGAGACTCTGAAAGCACAGACGGCAACACAGCCGCAGAAACTTATGATTTTTGTATTAACTATGGCATTGTATGGATTGGCGACGCTATTCACAGAACTGATCCCCAGTTTTCAGGTGGGAATCGTGGAATTTTCCGTGGAATATTTTCTGTTTATTCCGTTATCGCTGGCCATGCTGTTTGACCCCATGTCGGCAGCGCTGGGAGCAGCTACTGGAGAACTGGTCTTCAGTGAGATTATGTTGGGACAGTTTGGCGGCTTGGGAGAAGTAGAGAAGTTTGTGACTGTCACCATCGGCGTGTATATTGCGGGCAGAATGGTGCGCGATCCGAGAAATCGCAGGATGGTTGCGATGGCGGCTATCGGCGGTGTAATCATTCAGCAGTTTCTGGGGATGGTCGTGGATATTCTCAAAGTGCAGTTTGCCATTCAGGATTTTGAAGCCGTAGCGGGTTTACCAGAAAGCGTATATGCGACAGAAGGTTTTGCGTTCTTGAATGATGTGCTGTTTTCCGGGATTCTGTTCTGTATGCTGCCGACGATGTTTCTGGTACCCAAGCTGTATGGCAAGATAGAACCGCTTCTGGGAATGCAGCCACGCAATGAGAAGACCTATCTGGGCAGTATCGGATGGAAAGTGATCATCGGTTCTCTGGCGGCGTTCCTTCTTGCGATAGGTGCAGAGTTCCTGGCGGAAAATGGTACGGCACTGATCGATTGGGAGGCGGACTGGGCCGGCAGTTCGACAGCATTGGCGATCGGTATGGTGGTCGCAGGGGTGATTGCGGTGATCGTCGTGTGGGTGTTAAGAACACGTTCCGCCAAGAACGTGGAAAAGAGCGCATAAACCATGAATGCGATTGAGGTGAACCACCTGTCCTTTACGTATCCGGGGGCATCACGGCCGACGCTGGAACAGGTTTCTCTGGAGATCGAAAAGGGGGATTTCGTTGCGATTGTGGGCAATAACGGATGCGGCAAATCGACGCTATGTAAAGCCTTGAATGGATTGATCCCCCATTTTATCACGGGAGAATATTCCGGGGACGTATGGATTGACGGATGCAATACGAAAGATACGGAGATCGGCGTCCTGGCGCAGAAAGTAGGATACGTATATCAGGATTTCGAGAATCAGATCATCCGTCCCACGGTGTTGGACGATGCCTCGTATGCCTGTCTCAATTACGCCATGAAAGATTACAAGGAAAGAGGCATGCGAGCCTTGGAACAGTGTGGGCTGAAGAACCGGGAACATGACTATATCTGGCAGCTTTCCGGCGGTCAGACCCATCTGTTGGCGCTGGCAGGCGCGGTGTCTCTGCAGCCGGATATTCTGGTTTTGGATGAGCCGATTGCCCAGTTGGATCCGGAACACGCGGACAGGATCTATCAGGTGTTAAAAGAACTGAATGAGGTATATGGCAAGACGATTCTGGTCATTGAACATCATACAGAATACATCGCGGATTATTGCCGTCATGTGGTACTCATGCGGGATGGTGGTGTGGCATGGAAGCTGCCATCCAAGGAAGCGCTGCAGCGTGTAGAAGAACTGCAAAAAAGCAATGTGTTTCCGCCTCAGGTGACGACCGCGGCCCAGAGACTCAAAGAGCGGGGAGAATATGATCCGCTGCAGCCTCTTCCGATCACGATTCAGGAGGGAATGGAAGTCTTTACGCCGCGATTCATCAGAAGAAATCAAGAAGCGGCGATGGCACACGCGGACAGGGCGAAAACAGAGAATGTGATTTCTCTGAGGGATGTCTCGTTATCCTACCGTTCTGTGAAAGGGGATCCCAGGCAGGTATTTCACAACCTGAATCTACGGATTTGCCGGGGAGAAAAGATTGCGCTCATCGGATCTAACGGCGCGGGAAAATCCACGTTAATGAAGATGATGATCGGCCTTTTACATCCCTCTTCTGGCAGCATCGCCTTGAATGGCAGATCAATTCAGAAGAAAAAGCCAGAAGAATTGTCTGGAGAGATTTCTATGGTGTATCAGAATCCGGAGGATATGTTTATCAAAGATTCAATCGAAAAGGATATTTCCTATGCCATGGATGTTCGCGGAGTGGCAGATCGGATCGAACGAACGGAAGAGCTGCTCAGAAGATTTCGGCTGTGGGAACTCAGGGAGCGGGATGGACGCATGCTTTCGGGAGGACAGATGCGCCGGGCCAGCCTGGCGATTGGCATTGCGCTGAACCCAGGGATATTGCTTCTGGATGAACCTACGGCCAATCTGGATATTGCAACTCGTAAAGAGATTATGAAGACGCTAAATGAGATGAAAGCCATCACGGAGACCGTGATCATTGCGACGCATGATATGCAGCTGGTCTGCGAGTGGGCAGATCGAATCGTGGTACTCTGCGAGGGCCGGGTTGTGGCCGACGGCAGTCGAGAACAGATTTTCAGCAATCGGGAAATATTGGAGCGGGTGGGCATACGCCCGCCGGAGATTTTCAGTATGGGGCAGGAACTGGATCCGGAGAGCCATTGCTATACGATAGAGGAATTCGTCTGTCGTTTTGAAGGGAGAAGAGCATATGAAAATCATGCAGAAGTTATCTGAAAGTATTCTCGATAAGCTTTCCATTGACTTTTTGCGCAATCAGGGACTGAAAAATGCATACGGAAACGATGATACGGTAATCGCTTCGCTGGATTCCAGAATTCTGATTCTCTGGTATCTGTTTTTTGGTGTCGTACCCTGGTTTGTGAATGATATTCCCTTTTTATTAGGGTGTTTTCTACTGGTGGCCATTACGACCAAGCTGGCTCGTGTGGCAGGCCTGGTATTGGGCCTGTTCCTGTTAGGCGTTTTCACACAGACAGGGTATCTGTTGATTGTGACACTGCTTTTTGGAGGGGACGAGACGGCGATCGCACCGCTTCTGGTGCTGACATTGAAGGTAGCTACCGTATCGCTGGCGTCCATCACTGTTTTTTCAGGACTGGATCCGGATCACCTGGCGAATGGGTTGATGTGGTACGGATGCCCTGAAAAATTATCCTTCTCTATCTCCTATGCGTATCGTATGTTACCGCTGCTCATGGAAGAGTTTCAGAGTGTATTACTGTCCTATCGTCTGCGGGGAAATCCGCCGGCACATGATACATTTTTGGGGAAAATCCGCTACCTGATCTATCAGATTCGAGTCATTATCCATTCGTTCTATCCTTTGATGTTAAATACCGCCAAACGTTCACGTACTACGGTAGAAGTATTGGAGATCAAAGGATACCGTTATGCAGCCGTCAATAAGGAGGTTAAAAAAGTCAAACTGTCGACCATGAAAGTGACCAACAATGACGGGATGTTTCTCGCGCTATCATTTCTATGGGTGGCGGTTACGATTCTGATCTCCACATTGGTGTAAGGAAAGGAGAAAGAAGATGTATCTGGATTTTCACACACATGGGAAGTTGGCGAAGTATCTGCCGTTTTCCGTCCCGTATACACAATGGCTGTTTGACGAGGCGCAAAAAGCGGGATTAACAGGACTTTGTCTGACTGAACATTTTAATACGCAGCAGTTTGCGGATATCTATCGGTATATCTTATCCGCAAGCGAGCGGGATGGGGAGACTCTGCTGTACCGTGGTCTGCGGATCTTTCCCGGTATGGAGACGGATATTGCGGAAGGAGGGCATATTCTCAGTCTGGGACCGGCAGAGGCTATTTTAGAATTGAATGCTCGTCTGGAACCTTATAAGCAGAAAGGAAGTTTCCTGCCCTTTGAGCGGCTCCTTGCCGTATTTTCCGAGTATCCGGGACTGGTTGGAGCGGCGCATCCATTTCGGGAAGGAGGACATATTCCGGAATTAGATGTGCGGCTTTTACAGCATTTGGACTTTATTGACTTAAATGGAAAGGATGTGGCGGAAAACCAGGAGCGGACCGAAGCACTTACCTATGCCATGGGAGAAAAACTGCGGATCCCTGTGGTAGGAGGCAGCGATACGCATCAGGCCCTGCAATACGGTTGTATTCGCACACGGTTTTCGAAGGAGTGCAATACGTTTGAGGCACTGTATGCCATGATGCAGAACGGGGAGTATGAAATAGAAATTCATCCGGATGCAGCCCATCGAGTTGCGAGTGCGACGCTTCTCAAACGGGCGCTGAAGACGATCGATGCGATCGGAGGCGATTACGTGGATGTCTTATTGAATGAAAATATAGATGCGCTCTTTGAGAAGGCGAAACAAAGGGCTGTACATTCTCCCGCTCTTGTTGTATAATAATGCAATATCCCGTCCTCAAGAGGATAGAAGGAGGCAAGAGCAGATTGGATCGAGACAGGCTTTTCTCAGAGGTTCCGGAGGATTTGACGAAAGCGGAACAGAAAATCATGGAGTATATAATCAGCCAGGGAGAAGAGTTTATCTTCATGAGTATAGCGCAGTTATCGAAGGAACTGGAAATATCCGAAGCGACGATTTCACGTTTTGCAAGGCATGTGGGCTGTCGTGATTTTAAGCAGCTGAAGGGTGTCGTTATGGAGAGATTAAGAGCGCGTGGGCCGGCAGTGAAACTGGCTGCCACATTGACGCGGGAGGATGGCTTTTCTCCTTCTGCATGGATCCGCCAACAGGAACAGTATCTGCAGCACACACTTGAGTATATTGATGAGGATGAATTTCGTAAGGCGGCCCAGTGGATCACACAGGCACGACGCATTTTTATTCATGGCAAGAATGCCTCGGCTCCGCTGGCACAGCTGCTCTATTATCGTCTGCGGCGACTCGGCCTGTCGGTTATCCTGATGCCATCCGGCGGTTCTGAGATTTTTGAGGGCCTGGCACAGGTAGGGCCAGAGGATATGGTGGTCATGTTCAGTCTGTCTAAGGTTTCGAAAGAAGGACAGATTATTCTTGACTACGCCAGAAAAATGAGAGCCCGTACATTAGCATTCACAGGTCGTCTCTACGAGCCGAGAGGAGAAACGGCCGATATTCAGATCTATGTGTACCGGGGCGAGGAGAAGGAATACCATTCTTCAACGGTGCCGGTTGCATTCCTCGATGCGTTGGTGCTGGAAACTTCTCATCAGATGGGACGAGGAGCGATGGAAAGCCTGGAAAAGATTCAACAGCTCAAAAAAGAATATCAGTCGGATTAAAAAAGGAATGTGAAACCGATTTGCGGTTCACATCCCCTTTGTGATATCTTATTTCAAAATCTCATGAATCTCCGCCAGTCTGGTGGGGATCTCGATGCTCTGCGGACAATGCTTCATGCAGGCTTTGCAGTTACGGCACTGGTCCACACCGTGACCGTCTGCCACGAGTTTGCGATACCGCTCCTGACTGCGCTCGAAGACATTGAACATCTGGTAGTCGTTATAGATCTGGAATACGCCCGGAATATCCACGCCGAAGGGACAATCCATACAATAGCGGCAGCCCGTACATGGAACCAGCGGCTTGGCATGAATGGCCGCCATGACATCCTTTACGGCTTGCTGTTCTGCTTCATTCAGTGGCTTAATATCCTGGAAGGTGGCTAAGTTCTGTTCCATCTGCTCCTGGTTGGACATACCGCTCAGGATGACCGCCACATTATCCAGGGATGCCACGAAGCGAAGGGCCCACTCGACATCTGTCGCTTCGGGACATGCGGCGCGGAACGGCTTTGTCACATCCTCAGCCAGGTTGGCCAGCGCACCACCGCGAACCGGCTCCATGACCACGATGGGAACGCCGAACTCGGTGGCAATGTCATATAGCTCATGGGCATAATCATCCCAGTCGAAATAGTTGATCTGCAGCTGACAGAAGTCCCACTGTCCCTCGCTCAGGATTTTGCGCAGAGATTCCGGCTTGTCATGGAAAGAGAATCCCACGTAGCGAACCTTGCCCTGACGCTTCAGTTCCTGTTGATATTCGTTGGCATGCCACTTCTTGGCTGTGTCCCACCGCTCCGCGTTCATGGCATGCAGCAGCAGGAAATCGATGTATGTGACGCCTAAACGCGCCAATTCTTCCTCGAAGATACGATATACATCTTCTTCACTCTTGGCCATCCACAGAGGAATCTTATCAGCCAGTGTGAAAGACTCTCTGGGATACCGATCGACCAGACATTCCTTGAGGACGCCCTCGCTCTTCTGACCATGATAAACATAGGCCGTGTCAAAATAGGTTAAGCCCTGTGCAATGGCTGTATCAATCATTTTCTTAACAGCCTCGGTGTCCACTTCGTCACCGGATTTCGGCATGCGCATCGCACCAAAACCCAGACGGGAAACGGTAGTATCGAGAGAAGCAATATATTTTTTCTGCATGATTATGTAACCTCCCTTTATGTATGATACATTTATTATATACGTTATCAACGGATTTGTCCATGGAGAATCAATGCATCTTGCTGGATTCTTAAGAATTTTTTTGAGCCGCTTCCTTGTTCAGAATACGTTTTCATGATAAAATAGGCGTGGCATAACAGTTTTTTTCA
>DBQQ01000028.1 GCA_002305315.1 Clostridiales bacterium UBA1390 | reverse complement strand
AGTCCGAGGTACGATGTAACAATTTCCTGGGGCGACTAATGAGAAACCCCCTGGATTTCTCATTAGTCCGAGACACGATGTAACAATTTCCTGGGGAAAACAATGAGAAAATGAGTGTAAAAAACCTCCGAACACTTCACTGTGTGTTCGGAGGTTAGAGACAATCTACCTGCTCGGTTCAGAGGCGTCACCGCCTTCTTTTAGTTTGTGCTGATCATACTGACACTTCCAGCAAAAACGGTGTCGGGTGTGAATTGAATCGCAGCGATCTCCTCTGAACCGTCCCAGGATTCAATGTAGATGACTTCCTCCTCACCATCATCATCTACGTAGAAACCATACCCATCCGCGTAGGCTACATGAAACTCCAATGAGGTAGACCAATACAGATTTTCGCTGATATTCTGGAACTTATCATCCTCGTGCATTTCACCGTCTGGACTCCAGTACCTTCCTGTATTCACGTCGAAAATATAGCCATTCCAATTACAGGGACCGTACAAATGGTCAGCGCCTTCCGCCATCACGGGTTCATACATCGCTTCTCCCTGACGGTTTATGATCGTCAGATAGTAGTTGGCGTCCGCACCGCGCAGGACGAGCTTGGCATACTCGCCGGAGAAAGTGCCCGCACTCTCCACGCGGACATCACCCTCGTATACGGGCAGCGAAAACGTTGTCTCATTGATAAAATCATAATAGAGGGTATTCTCAGCGTCTTCGATCATCAGAATGCCGGAGGCGATATCTTCCGCGTCATAGTTTTGTGAATAGGGGACTCTATAGGTGGTGGAAGCATCCACGCCGCTCGCGATGACAGCCTTGACTTCTGCGTTGATTTCATAGGAACGTGAGCTTTCGACAGGACCCTCATACTCCACAGTAAGCCACTCTCTCAGTTGATCCGACGTGATGGGAAACACGCCAAACCCGTTGTTGTAGTCACGTTCGAAGCTGTCTACAAACCGGCCCAAAGTGACTCCTTCATAGAACTCTGCACACAAGTCGAGGTATCCGTTGTAGTATAAAGTGCCATTGAGAGCATCATACGTATAATACAGATGCGTGGTGTCGCTGCTGGCGTTCGTGGGCCGCATGAAAATACCGTCTCCGTAATAGTCGAAGGTGAAATACTGCACGTTTGCCGCGCCTGCCATATCGACGAGCTCCGTGATGTCATACTCCTTCTCCGAACGATTCCCCTTCCGATCCACAGAAAAGAGATAGGCACTGCGAGAGGAGAAGCCGGATTCTTCCCGGCGAATCAGCCAGTAACCATCTCCATATCCCTGTACGGCATAACTCTTGATCGTATCCGTGGTTTCGAGCTGGAAAGAGAGTTCTCCCTCTGCGTTATAGAAATAGAGGCTGCCTTCCTTTTCCAGGCAGAGATAATCATCGTACATATAGAAGCTGTCCCAATCTGCTGAATTGAAAATCAACTTGATGTTTCCTGCGGTGTCTATAAGCGTATGCAGAGGGCCATTCGCGGAGGAACTCAGGATATCCGGCTCATTTCGAACGGATACCCATGCGACGCCATTCGAGAAGGGAGTCACGATTTCATAAATAGGAAGAGAGACAGAAGCTGCCGCATCTTCCTCGCTAGATTCCTCAAGGCTGTTCTCCACTGACTCCTCACTGGATTCGGGGTTAGCCGTGCTGCTGTCCGCTCGGCTTTCTTCCTCCGTACTCGAAACGGCAGTGTTTACGCTGCTCTCCTCGGAAACCTCACCAGAGGAACAGGCGAAGAGAGTCAGAGACAGCAGGAGAAAGCAAAACCATGCACAGAAACGCTTACCAATAGGATGTCTCAAAATAATCACTCCTTTCAATGTTCTATCAACGGATCATAGAATCAATAAAAACGTGGTGACAAAAACGGCATTCGATAATCAAATGCCGTTTTTTACCACCACGCTTTATTCATCCTCCCTGCCTGTACAGGGAAATCCTAATGGAGATAAGGGGATTCGAACCCCTGACCTCTTGAATGCCATTCAAGCGCGCTCCCAACTGCGCTATACCCCCAAGACGTACTGTATTATAGCATAAGCGCCAAGAGACTGTCAAGGGCTCTTCGGAAAAATTTCCTTATTCTGATCGAGGGCCGGATCCGTTTTCCCCTAAGTAGAACCCCCAAATACCTTTTGATTATACTTCGTTTTTAAAGCCGTGTGAAAATACAGATTATCGTGCTAGTATTTTTCGGACAAGACTGAAGCCATGAAAACATCCATAGTGTTGGAATCCCCATAGTTTCTGATTGGAATATCAAATAGTAAACTACGGAGGTTATTAATCAGATATGCGGATTAGTAGCTTGATTAAGCACAACTGCTTGTACCGTAGAGAGGGCATCTTTTAGAAGGATGTCCAAAATGGTAAGTTGTCCATGTATTTTTTCAATCTCCGGAACGGTTATATCTTTGAGTTGAGTATCAGATCCTTCTGCGTGTTGTCTGGCGCTGTCTGATTGATGAGAGATGGATGAAGTCCGATTCGAAAGAAGATAATTGGCAACATCGTAAAGGATTTTATCGAAGCCGAGATCATTGTTTATTCGCGGGGGACGGCTCCTCAGGAGGATCTCAGCGAGGATAAGCGGCTGATCCCCGACTGACGAAATGGTGCGACTTGCCAGTCAGTGCCTTCGCACACGCGGATATGCTGGAGATATTAGACTCCTTACGCGTATTAATGGTAGAGGGTACCTGAAAATCAAGTTGGTAATCCCTAGGGGAAGAAGGGAGAGATCTCTAATGGTGAAGATACCGGAACAACCGTATCCGTTTTCTTCGTGTCTACAGAAATGGCTAAGTTTGTTAAGCTCGGTACCGGAGAGTTTCCTTTCCGTGAACATCGCCTTCGGCTCACAATGAAAGCACTTGCATCGTGCAACCTGTCCTTCTCGGTCTTCGACCCTCTGAAGATTCTTACAAAACTGGTCGGAAGCTATAGCTCGGCTTTTTCTAAAGAGGATATCGATCCGTATGTTGAGTAGATGGTCATCGTTCCGATAAGCATAGAGAAGAACTCAGCAAACAGGGAACAAAGATTCTTGCGTGGATCTTTGCGGCTGCCTGTACAAGGCGTTCAGTTCCCATCCTGCCAAAGTAATCAAGCAACTAATGAGTGCTGTGCTAAACTATCAGCACAATCCGTTCATATTAGGAATACATATTATGAAAGGTGGTATGATTTATGGCTTCAAAAAATATCATACAGATTATTGTTAAAAGTCAATCGCAATCCGTTTGGATAGACGTATACAGTGAAAATATCATGGATCAAATACTACATAAGTATGCAGAAGATCTTCAAGTTGATTCTACTGATCCGCACATTTTATTTATCCATAAACGTGCAAATAAGAGAACTACGGATCGATATGCTACAGTGAATGATCTCGGCTTGCAAAATGGCGATGAATTGCTGATACTGGATCGTGGCAGTAGCCCCGACGCTACAATAGTCTTTCATTTCATGGTAGTCTATAATACGCTGCGTCGGTTGAAGAAGAATGCCCCACCGAGAAACAGAAGAGACTATCACGAGATGAATGTGGCAGTCTCAACCGGTAAAGGTCATGAGATCAAATTCTATCTTAGTGACTCAACGCTTCGCGATATTGTTGACCCTTTTTTGTGGATGCCAGAAGGATATGAAATCACAAATTGTCTTACAGAAGGCAAGCGTCCCTTAATGATTGTAAATGAGCGAAGTGGGAAATGTGCCATGCCATCAGAATTTGACATGCTTATCTCGGATTTTTTCGAGGATGACAAAGAAATCGGAAAATTATATATCATCTGCGAAGATGAGCAGGAGATACCAAGTGGGCTGCATATGGATAACTTCTACTGGTAGTTAAGTTGTTCGACGAACAGCGCACCAAGGCGAGGCACATCAAGTGGATGGATTTTGTACGGCGATTTTGGCACAAATACTGCGTGGCAGCCTCGACTTTTTTCTTTTGCATACACCTTCCCAAATGGTGCAAAAGAACCAGATACCACTGCTTTCTTTCAGATATGGTATGATCTGGTACTGACAGAAATCATTACATTCGTTTTGCATTTATATGTTTTAGTAAGACATCAAAAAAGATTAAGGAGAAAGCAAATGAATAAGGTAATCACAATTACATGAGAATTTGACTGGATTCGCGATTGAATCAGAAGATTCATTCTGTGCATAGCGGAGAATTGAAGATAAGCATTTTACATCCAGAATGCAGCGGGGTATAATCAAAGAAAAAAGGAAGGATGATGCGGCATATGCAGTATGTGCGGTTAGGACAGTCGGACCTTACGGTTTCTCGGATCTGTATGGGGTGTATGGGATTTGGCGACGCAGCCAATGGACAGCATAGCTGGACTTTGGATGAAGAGCTCTCTCGGGAGATTATCAAACGGGGATTGGATCTCGGCATCAATTTTTTTGACACTGCGATCAGTTATCAGAGCGGCACGAGCGAGCGGTATCTGGGACATGCACTGCGGGACTTTGCAAAGCGAGAAGATGTGGTGGTAGCGACCAAATTCCTGCCTCGCACCCCAGATGAAATCGAAGCGGGGATCTCGGGCCAGCAGCATATTGAGCAGATGGTCAACACGAGTCTGAAGAATCTGGGACTGTCTTATGTTGATCTGTATATCTATCATATGTGGGATTATGCGACGCCGCTGTATGAGATCATGGAGGGGCTGCACCGGGTGGTTAAGGCAGGCAAGGTCAGATATATTGGAATCTCAAATTGCTTTGCCTATCAGCTGGCGAAGGCGAATGCGCTGGCGGAGAAAGAGGGCTTTACGCGTTTTATTTCGGTACAGGGCCATTATAACCTGATCTTTCGAGAGGAAGAACGGGAGATGGCCAAGCTCTGCGCGGAGGATCAGATCGCGATGACGCCCTATAGCGCGCTGGCCGGCGGAAGACTTTCTAAACACCCGAATGAGACGTCTAAGCGTCTTCAGGAGGATAGCTACGCCAGATTCAAGTATGATGCGACGAAGGAACAGGATGAGATCATCATTCGTCGTGTGGCGGAACTGGCAGATCGCCGCGGGGTAACGATGACGGAAGTTGCCCTGGCTTGGCTGCTGCGAAAGGTGACGGCACCCGTGGTGGGCGCTACGAAGATCCATCATGTGGAGGGGGCGGCAAAGGCGGTGGAACTGGAGCTGACAGACGAGGAAATGGCCTATCTGGAGGAGGCGTATGTTCCCCATAAACTGGTAGGCGTCATGGCACAGAACACGCCGGCGCAAGCCCGCAAGGAACATGTCTGGACCACGGGTACACAGTCGATCGAGGGCAGATGAATGCTTGATTTTTCTGAATTTTTTGCTTGACACAGTAAAAGATATATGCTACTATCAACATAGTTGCTCGGAGGGCAAATCATTCATAAGAAATGAGGAGCTGGATAAAGGCACGGACTGAGATGTCCGATCTTTATCCAGCTTTTTGCTTAGCGGAGAAAGTAGTGGGATGGATCTTTTGAAAGATAAGGAGATATCCCAAAGGATTCACGGCCATCTTATACGAATGACCGTATTTTTATGAAAAAAGAGCCATCGCTTGATAGGTCTTTGCTATCAACGATGGCTCTTTCTATGCAGTTAGTGGGACTCGAACCCACAAGTCGCTAAAATGGACACTAGATCCTTAGTCTAGCGCGTATACCAATTCCGCCATAACTGCATGCCCAGCTTTGGACGCTCTCCATTGTACTATAGAACCGTCGAAATGTCAATAGCTTTCTTGTGATTTGCCCCGGATTTCTCATTAGTCCGAGAAGAGATGTAACAATTTCCCGGGGAGACTAATGAGAAAAGCCCCGGATTTCTCATTAGTCCGAGGGGCGATGTAACAATTTCCCGGGGAGAGTAATGAGAATCAGGTGTCCTGAGATTTCTCCCTGGCTTTTTCTCGGCGTTGCCGGATTCGCCGCTGATCCCGTTCCGCAATCGCATCCCAGTCTTTTCCGATGATACCCCATTGACGGAAGATACGATCAATCACCTGCATATCGATCGCGCCATGATCCTCAGAAGTACAGATCAGATTAAACCCTTCGATAATCCCGTAATTGCGGTAGATGGCGAGTTTGGCATTTTGGTTGATTTGATAGGAGGGATCCTCCATGAGTCCAAAATGTTCCAGATAGATGACGGCGCCATGAACATACAGGGTGAAATCAGGATAATAAGTCGATCGTCCCAGGCGCAGGGGCTGTTCATACTGGTAGGGAATATGTAGCAGATACAGATAGTCCGCCAGGAGAACCTCAGACTTAGAGGCCACGTATTCTCCGCGCAGGGTGTGATGACGATACTGATCGCCGTGGTACTTCCTCGATGCCAACATGTGTTCCTCTTCATCACGCCGCATTTGTGCCAGGGTACGCTGCACTTCCTCAGGGCAGGTCTTGAAGTGGGCCTGGATGTCTTTCAATTCTTTTTCCAGCAGAATCTTTTGTCGGAAAACTTTTTCTGCAGCAGGCAGATCTCGCTGACGAATGTAGATCTGGATCTGCCGCTTCTGTTCCTTGCAGTAGCATTGCCAGCAAGCGTTACGCGGGCCGTGATAGACAAGGCGTCCTTTGGGAAGGGCTTTCAGTTCTTGAATCAGTTGATTTTGACGTTGGATCATTTTCAAAATATCCATCATTATCACCTCCAACCTATATAGTCGCTCTTTTGGTGGCTAATGGCTGGAAACTTAACAGAAAATTAAAAAAATTTACAATTTTGGTTGTATTTTCATGGAAGCTGTGCTATCATGAAGAGCGAAGTTAGAACTGGAAGGACGGGATCAGGATGAGAGTGGCTGACATGCATTGCGATACCTTGAGCGTGCTATTGAAACAAGAGAGGGAAGGGCAGGAAATCTCGCTCAGAGAGAACGAGGGGATGGTGAGCCTTGAGAAAATGCGCCGAGGAGAATATGGACTGCAGACCTTTGCGGCCTTTATCTATACGCCGGATACCGAGAATGCGCTGGAAGAAGCGCTGATGCAGATTGATCTGTTCGAGAGGCAGATGGAGGCCAATCAGGACTGGATCCGCCCTGTGCGTTCCTATGAAGAGATTCTGCAGAATTGGGAAGCGGGCTATATGTGCGGTCTTCTTTCGGTAGAAGAAGGGGGGCCCTGCAAAGGGAATCCCGCGTTTCTGCGCACGCTGTACAGGCTGGGGGTGCGGATGATGACGCTGACTTGGAATTTTGAAAACGAGCTGGCATATCCGAACCGGAGCCAGAAGGATCATCCTCATGGCATCGTACCGGAAGGAGAGCATGGATTGAAAGAAAAAGGAATCGAGATCCTGGAGGAAATGGAACGGATCGGCATGATTGTGGATGTATCGCATCTGTCAGACCGAGGATTCTGGGATGTGTATGAGCATACGAAAAAACCTTTTATCGCCAGTCATTCTAATGCCAGAGCAGTATGTCCGCATCCGAGGAACCTCACGGATGAGATGATCCGCGCATTAGCGGAACGCGGCGGTATCACAGGAATCAATTATTGCGCCGCCTTCTTGGATGAGGACGGGACGGGGGCGCATCCAGGCACGTTGGAGGAGATGTCGAGACATGTACAGTATCTGATGAAAGTAGGCGGAGAGGATCTTGTGGGGCTCGGGTCAGACTATGACGGCATCAGCAAGGCTCCGGAATGGGGTGGCTGTGATGGCATACAGAAACTGGCAGAACGACTCCGAAGGGATGGTCTTTCTGCCAGCCAGATTGAAAAAGTTTTCTATAAAAATGTGATGCGCGTCTTTCGGGAGCTTTTGTGATTATTTGGTGCCGAAGAGGCGGTCACCGGCATCTCCTAGACCCGGTGTGATATAGCCATGCTCATTCAGTTTCGGATCATATCCGACGCAGTAGACAGAGATATCCGGATGGACAGCTTCCAGGGCCTTAATACCAGGTTCAGCGACGACAAGACTCATGACCTTGATATCGTGGATTCCTTCTTCCTTCAGCATGGAGACCGCGGCAATGAGAGAACCGCCGGTAGCCAGCATCGGTTCTGTCACGATGACAGTACGCTTATCTATATCCTTGGGCAGCTTGAAATAGTATTTCACGGGTTCCAATGTTTCTTCATTGCGGTACAGTCCGATATGTCCTACCTTTGCGTTGGGGATGACATCCAGCACGCCGTCCACCATGCCAAGGCCGGCGCGTAAGATCGGCACAATGGCGACCTTTTTGCCTGCAAGCACCATGGACGTGGTTTTGCAGAGCGGAGTCTCAATCTCTATCGGCGTCAGCGGGAAATCCCGGGTGATCTCATAGGTCATGAGCATGGCAATCTCCCGGGTAAGCTGGCGAAAATCCCGAGAACCGGTTTCCTGATTGCGCAGCCAAGTCAGCTTATGCTGCAATAGGGGATGATCTAAAATGTGTAATATGGACATGAGAATACCTCCTGATCTATTTTTCCCTATCATACTCCCTTTGGAGGATGGTGTCAAGAACGGAAACGGTCGGGAACCTTCCATAAAAAATCTTTTTCCGTCTGGAGCCTTCGCCAGATTTGGGCGATGGATCCCAGAACAGGGATCGAAAAAAGCATGCCCCAGACCCCCCACAGGATCCCCAGGGGACTGACGCCTAAGAGGATCCAGAAGGGGGATAAGCCGAAGGGGGCGCCCAGGCGCGGTGTCAGATACAGATTATCCCAGACTTGAGCACCCAGCGATATGGCGAGCACCAGAAGCATCTGCGGCAGTCCCTGCAGCAGTGCTAACAGCAGACACAAGCCGGTTCCCAGAAAGGGGCCGACGAGAGGAATGAGATTGGTCAGTCCGATGATGACGCCGAAGAGCAGAGGAGACGGCAGATCCATTCGCAGGATCCAGGACAGACAAAAGAGAAGAAGGCTGACGGCGGCCATGAGTAATAGGCTGATCTGGCACCGTCCCCGCAGATAGGCAGAGAGACACTGATCCAGAATGTCCAACAGGTTCAGGAGAAGGGCGGCTGCTTTCTGCGGCAGGAGACGCAGGATATAGCGGGCTATGCTGCAACCAAGATCCCGGGACTCTTTCAGAGCATAGTAGGCGATACAGAAAGCCATGAAGAGGTTGCCGACCCATTGGATGACCGAGGTGGATAAGCGCAGCAGAGGGGCGAGTAAGTTGCCCAGCAGTTGGGGCAGGCGTCCCAGCCAGTCTTCGAGCGGCAGATAGGCAGCTAGTGTCTGCAGAAATGGGTGGCGAAGAAGAGCGGTCCAGTCGACGCGAAGAAGACGGGAGAAGGCGTCCGATAGACGAGGCAGCAACAGAAACAGAAAGAAAAGCAGAATGCCAACTAAGGACAGAAAAATCAAAAGTATACAAATTGAGCGAGGAAGGGAAGAAAACTCTTGTAGGTTATTGACGAAGGGTTGAAGAAGGTATATAATACAGATAGTCATTGCAAGCGGACTCAGCGCGTCGAGCAGCCAGGATAAGGATCCCGTGCCCAATAGTATACAGAGAGTCCATAGGGCCAGGCAGAGGATGCCGGATTTCAGAAGCTGCATGAGGGTCACTCCTTTGCGGATGGGTTTGTATGCAAGTATTCTAGGAGGGTGATTCCAATGGACAGGTATTTGCAGGAAGATTTCAAAAAGTCGATGAAGATTCGTCTGAACTTTAACAACATGATGAAGAAGTTCGTAGGTGAAGAAGGACTCGAAGAGGCAGATTTGGCGAAGCTGGCCGGTAAGATTGACGCTATGGAGAAAGCCATGGTGGAGAAGCGTAAGAATGGCGGGATGGATTGGAGAGATCTGCCGTACAATCAGGATGATGTGGTGGAAGATATCATCCAGTATGCAGAGTCGGTGAAGGACGAGTTTGAGGCGTTTGTAGTGCTGGGAATCGGCGGCAGCGCGCTGGGGCCCATCGCATTGCAGCAGGCGGTGAATCATCCGTTTTATAATGAGCTGCCCAGGGAGAAGCGCGGCGGCTGGCCTAAGTTTTATGTGGCAGATAACGTAGATCCGGAACGATTGGTGTATCTGTTTGATATCATTGATCCCGCGAAGAGCCTGTTCAATGTCGTGTCCAAGTCTGGCGGCACCTCGGAGACCATGAGTCAGTTCATGATCATTAAAGAGATGCTGGAGGAGAAGCTGGGCAAGGAGGAAGCGGCCAAGCATATCGTATGCACAACGGATGCAGTGAAGGGCAACCTTCGTCCGATCTGTGAACAGGAAGGCTATAAGAGTTTCGTCATCCCTGCAGGCGTAGGTGGCCGTTTCTCAGAGCTGACTCCGGTAGGCTTGCTGCCGGCGGCGATGACGGGGATCGATATCAAAGAACTGCTGGCGGGCGCGGCCTATATGGATACGCTGTGTCAGGAGGAGGATACGTACCGCAACATCGGTTATATGTATGGCATCCTGAGTTACGCGGCCATGCAGAAGGGCAAGAACATTCAGGTAATGATGCCCTACGCGGATTCGCTGAAGTACATGTCGGATTGGTTTGCACAGCTTTGGGCGGAGTCTCTGGGCAAGAAGTTCGATCTGGACGGCAATGTGGTTCATGTGGGACAGACGCCGGTGAAGTCACTGGGTGTGACCGATCAGCATTCTCAGGTACAATTGTATGCAGAGGGCCCGTTCGATAAGATGATTGTTTTCCTGGGCGTGGATCGTTATAAAGAAACGATCACGATTCCCAAGACCTATCAGGATGTGCCGTCTCTGGGCTTCCTGGGCGGAGCCACGCAGAATCAGCTGATCCAGACGGAGCAGATGGCTACAGAATATGCTCTTCTGAAGGCGGGCAAGATGAACATGACGCTGACGTTGCCAGAGGTGAATGCCTTCACGGTGGGCGAGTTGATGTATCTGTTTGAGGTAGCTACCGCAGTAGGCGGTGAGCTGCTGCATATCAATGCGTTTGACCAACCCGGCGTGGAAGGCGGCAAGAACGCCACGTACGCCATGTTTGGAAGACCTGGATATGAGAAGGTGAAGGAAGAGCTGGATAGTCGTCCGCAGCCGGAAGCAAAATATATGATCTGATAATGGCAGAATAGTCGGCGGCCATGGCCGCCGGCTACTTTTGTGTCAAGGAGAAAACATGCGAGTACAAAAAGAACACTGGGGCATACGGCCACTTCGCGCGGAGGATGCCCCCTTGCTGTATGGATGGCTTACGGACCCGCGGATTCTGGAATACTATGAGGGGCGGGATGCCAGTGTGAGCGAGGCATGGATCCAGCGCCATTTCTATGAAGAAGAGGAAGCAGACATGGAGCGCCATATTCTGGAATATGACCAGGTGCCCATAGGATATATGCAGTGCTACGTGGCGGATCGCGCGGAATACGAATACGAGGGAACAGAAGAGCGCATATACGCCATGGATCAGTGGATTGCACCGGAATATTGGAACCAGGGAAATGGCCGCCGGCTGATCAGTCTGGCGCTCGATACGCTGATAGAGGAGCGGGGCGCCCAGGTGGTTCTGTTGGATCCGCATGTGGATAATCCCCGGGCGATTCGCTGCTATGAACGCTGTGGATTCCGGGCCATAAAAACGTTGCCATCCCATGAATGGCATGAGGGGCGTTATGTGGACTGTCTGCTCATGGCGTACCGAGCCGATTGCTTCAAGCGGGAGATACAGGAGTGGACTGGCTGGGCCAAGGTATTTCAAGACCTTTCGGCATTCAGGCCGCTCATGGATCGCATCCTGGACAGGGAGAGGATCCGGCGGCCCGAAGAATACGCCCATCTGACGCCGGGAACCAATGCGGTTTTCCGGGCAGGGGACAAGGTGATGAAGATCTTTGCCCCCATAGAGAGCGGCTTAGATACGCGTGTTGATGAGGAGACAGAAAGGCATTTGCTTGAGACATGGGCAGGGCGGATCCCGATTCCCCGGCTTCTGGGATGGGGAAGCATCCGTGACCGGTATACGTTTCGCTATCTGATCCAGGAATATATCGAGGGAGAAGAAGCGGGAGAGGCGATTCGGTCCTGGAGCCAGCCGCAGAAGGCTGCTTTTGTGGAAGCGCTTCACCGTGTGCTTGCAAAGATCCATCAGCCGGACGGGGCGCTTCCGGCGATGGATTACGTGAAGAGGGCCATAGAGAGCCCGCGGATTCGTCGGCTGCCCCAGCTGCTTCAGACGGATTTCAGACAGCGGCAGACGCGTATTGCGGAGTCATATAGAGCGATGCCGACCGTGTTGGTGCATGGGGATCTGACAGGAGAGAATGTGCTGGTGTGCGAGGATGGGAGCCTCTGTATCCTGGACTGGGCGGATGCCTGCTTGGCGGCAGAAACCTATGAATGGCCGCCGATTATATTTGAGCTGTTTCGCTGTGATGCGGAACTTACACGGTGCTTTTGCCGGGAGGATACGAAAGAATTTACGCATAAACTGGTGGATGCGCTGGTATTGCACGATTTTGGCGAGGATATCCTCCTGGAGTGGGAGGCGAGGCAGGGGATCCGCGTGGATTCACTGCAGGAACTAGAAGAGTGGTTAGAGAGGGAGTGTTTACATGGTTAGAGTCTGGGCCAAGAAGATGAGAAAAAGCCATATATTAGAAGACTATGTGGCGCAGAACGACCGGACGGAAGAAGATTTTTATACGCGATTAGAAGATAGTATGGAGGAAATCTGCCATACGATGGATCTTCCGAAACCCATCTGGTTGGATTCCAACTATGATGAGCTGAATCGATTCCGAAAGACGAGTTTTCGGCAGGATCACTTTATTGAACAGATCGCGTTCGATGATCTGGAAATTGAGATTATAGAAATGGATGATGATGAATAGGATGACAACAAAAAAGAGATTATGGCAGCAGCTTATGGATATGGGGATTGCGCGGGAGGATACGGTGGCAATTCATACGTCTCTGCGGGCCGTAGGGCCTGTGGAGGGACGGGGAGAAGGATTTCTCGATGCCTTGAGAGAGTACTTGGAGGAAGGTCTTCTGGTTATACCCACGCATACCTGGGCGAGCGTGAATCGCGATCATCCGGTATTTGACGTAAGGCATTCGGTTCCCTGTATTGGCACATTACCCTGTATCGCAGCCTTCCATCCGGATGGGGTTCGGTCTCTGCACGCCACACATTCTGTCACGGTGTTTGGAAAGAGGGCGGCCGAGTATGCCGCGTATGATGAGGAAGTCTGTACCCCCACGCCGGCCCACGGATGTTTCGGACGGCTATATGAGGAAAAGGCGAAGATTCTTCTGGTGGGCGTCGGTCAGGAGCGAGATACATTTCTTCATGTTAGTGAGGAGATCTTAGAGGTGCCGGATCGTTTGACGCCAGAGAGCTTTCCGGTACGAATCATCGATGCGGCCGGACGGGAACATATACGAGAGATTTATAAGCATTATAACCCGATCTGTCCGCATATCTCAGAGAATTTTGTCAAGTTTGATGCACCGCTGGCAAAGTGCGGTGCGGTCAGGGAAGGACAGTTGGGAGAGGCTCATGTGAAGGTATGCGATGCAGTGGCCATGCAGGATGAAGTGCTTCGGCTATGGCGGCTCTCCGATAGAGATCTGACGGTGGATGATGTGCCGCTTCCGGTATCGTGGTACGCATAGGAAAATTGGATAAAACGTTGGGCGAGACGATGGAGTCTCGTCTTTTTTTATGGAGAACGCTGATGAATATGAGAATGGATGTCGGGGATGTGGTGAAACGACGGAAAAATAGAAAAAATGAAAAAAGATATTGACAAATTTAGACAAAAGGATTAATATTAACAACAGAAGACTGAAATTTAAATGATTTGTAAAGGAGGCGGTTTATTTTGAAAGCATCGAGGGGCCGGTGGAAGACAAGGCTTCGTAACGATTGGCAGATCTACGTGTTGCTTCTGCCGGGCGTCATTTATTTTATCGTGTTTCATTACATTCCTTTGTATGGAATCCAGATTGCGTTTCGTGATTATAAAGCGGCACTGGGCATTATGGAAAGTCCATGGGTGGGTTGGTCGAATTTTATCACCTTCTTTCAATCCTATTACTGCGGACGATTAATCATCAATACGTTGCTGCTGAATGTATATAGTCTGTTATGGAGCTTTCCGATTCCGATTATTCTGGCGTTACTCCTGAACCGAATTCGACAGGAGAAGTTTAAGAAGTTTACGCAGACGGTGATTTATGTTCCACATTTCATTTCCACCGTCGTCATGGCGGGTATGCTTTACATTTTCCTGTCGCCTTCCACGGGTATGATCAATCAGATCATCACCTTCCTGGGTGGAGAATCTATTTACTTCATGGCGGAAGCCGGGTGGTTCAGAACCGTTTACATTGCCAGCGGAATCTGGCAGTCCGCTGGGTGGAATACCATCCTGTACATCGCGGCACTGACCAGCGTGGATCAGGAGATCTATGAAGCGGCGACGCTCGATGGTGCCAGCGTGATGCAAAAGATTCGGCATATTGATCTTCCCTCGATTCTACCCATTGCCGTGATGATGCTGATCCTAAACTGCGGCAGTATCATGGGCGGCGACACGCAAAAGGCACTGCTTTTGCAGACGGGATCGAATACCAATACATCCGATATTATCGGCGTCTATGTGTATAATGTAGGTCTTGGGCAGGCTAAGTATTCCTATACAGCGGCTATCGGACTCTTCCAGAATCTGATCGGCTTTGTCATGATCATCACGGTAAACACCCTGGCGAAGAAGCTGGGTTCCGTGAGTATGTTCTAGGAGGTGCGATATGAGTAAAGACAAGAAAAACGGGGCAGCTCGTAATAAGATTAAAGACACGACCTCAGATCGGATCTTCTATACCGTCAATATGATCATCTGGATCATCATTCTGGTCATTGTGATCTATCCCCTCTATGTGGTCATGATTTCATCCGTATCCGATCCGTACGCGGTAAGTCGAGGAGAAGTGCTGTTTGTTCCGGTGGATTTTTCGTGGGTGGGGTATGAAGCGATTTTTGAGTATAGTCAGCTATGGCGTTCTTATCTGAACTCGATCATATATACGGTTACGGGCACGCTGCTTTCTGTCATCGTGACACTGACCATGGCGTACGGCCTCTCCCGCAGATTTCTGGGAAAGGGAATCTTTAATTTTCTCGTGGTTTTCACCATGTTCTTCAGCGGCGGATTGATTCCTACCTTCCTCTGGATGCGCGATCTGGGATTGTATAACAGCCCTTGGATCATGATCCTCATGGGTGTTGTGTCCGTATGGAACTTGATGGTGGCGAGAACCTATATTCAGACCTCGATTCCGAATGAATTATATGAGGCGGCTTCCATTGACGGCGCGAGTCATTTTCAGTACTTTTTCAAAGTTGTCCTGCCGCTGAGTGCGACGATTGTGGCGGTACTGAGCGTGTACTATGGCGTGAGCAAGTGGAATGACTATTATACCGGTCTGGTATATATGTCAGATCAGAAGATTCTGCCACTGCAGACAGTACTGCGTCAGATTCTGGCAACGTTGAACTATAATGCTTCGGACTTTGCGGAAATGTTCGATGACATGCAAAACCAGCAGGAGAAACTGCGTATCGCCAATGTGGTGAAATACTGCGCGATCATTGTGTCTACGGTACCTGCCGTCGTTTTGTACCTGTTCATGCAGAAGTATTTCGTAAAAGGTGTCATGATCGGCTCGATCAAGGGTTGATTTTATCTTGTATCAAAGCCACGGGCTTATGATAAATCATAACTGTATGTAAAGGAGGATTGCTATGAAAAAGCAAGTATTGTCACTGCTGATGGTGATGCTGTTGGTCTTCGGAAGCTTGACAGGGTGTTCAGGCGGAGGAAATAGCTCTGGGGATGGAGAATCCAGTACGGCGGCGGAAAACTCGGCTCAGGAAGAAGTGTCCCGGGGAAATGAGTCTCAGGGCGGAAGTATCGAAAATATGAACGCGGAAGGACTTCCTATTGTAAATGATAAAATCGAACTATCGATCTTCCAGTATTGTCGAGATACAGATCAGATTGATTGGGAGAATCTTTGGTTTTACCAGCAGCTGGAGGAGGAGACAAACATTCATGTTACGTTTGATGTGGCGACTGCTTCCGACTGGGCAACCAAACTGAATCTGATGCTTGTCTCAGGGGAATACAATGATATCGTGATGAATCGTGACGTGATCGACGAAGAAGAGTATGGCGTAGTACAGGGCATTTTTATACCCCTGGATGACCTGATCGCGGAATACATGCCGATCTATAGCGAGAGAGTCGCCATGGATCCTTCGATTGTAGAAAGTTTGAAGGCTTCAGACGGCAAGACATATTCTATTGGCTACATCGTAGCACAGGATATTCACACTGGAAACATGGACTTTATCAATAAGACCTGGCTGGATAATCTGGGACTGGAAATGCCTACAACGGTAGATGAATTGACCGAGGTGCTGCGTGCGTTCCGGGATGAAGATGCGAATGGAAACGGAGATCCGAATGATGAATATCCATTTGAAGCGGTATTAAAGGATTTTTATAAAATGAGTCTGTCCTTCTTTGGAGTACCGGAAAATGACCAGTGGGTGTCTATTGATGATAATGCACAGGTACGACTCAATGCCAGAATGGATGCCTATCGCGATGCTTTGGAGTGGATGAATCTGCTGTATACAGAGGGGCTTGTAGATCAGGAAGTTCTGACACAGGATTCCACCAATGTAGATAGCAAGTTGCTGGAAGGCAATGCTGGTTTGATAGCGCGTTGGAGACTGCTGAGCCATGGTATCGACGAGGTGAAGGATGACTTTACGCTGATGGTTCCTGTAAGCGCGGAAGGGTATTCTGCGAAGATGAATACTACGATGGAAGTGGCGACACCTTGCGCACTGATTACCAGTACGAATCCGTATCCGGAAATTACCGCTCGTTGGCTCGACAATTTACTGGAGACGCAGACGGCATACGAGAGTTACTATGGTCCGGAAGGCGAAGTCTGGAGCTATAATGAGAATGGCAAGGTTGAGATCGGTCCCGAGGGTGATCAGGCAGCCGTACAGTATGCTCCGGGCGTTAACTCTCTGTTCTATGGACCTGCGGAGTGGTATTTTGAGACATTTGAAGTGCCGGATTATCGTCTGGAGAAGGCGGAGTATGATGATATCTATACAGAAGCGGGCGTGTATGAGACCTATCCGGCGGACTATCTGTTCAAGCTGGTGACGTTGACATCGGAAGAGAACACCACGCTGAATCTACATCTGACGGATCTGACCAATCTGATCACAGAGATGATCTCGAATTCGATCATGACGGGTGTGACGGATGAGTCCTGGGAAACTTTCCAGAATAATCTGACAGGTGCTGGTGCCGATGATTATGTGGCTGTATATCAGGCGGCACTGGATCGGTATCTGGCGCAGGCAGAATAAACGATAAGATACTCTGGAAAAAGGGCTGTGAAAAAACGAGAATTCGTTTTTTCGCAAGCCCTTTTTCTTGCATCTGTCCGAGGAGTATGGTACAATGCCATCATATCCAATGAAAAAAATCTATGGATGGAAGGGAGTATTGGAAGTGAAGGAAGAGGCGACTGGAAAACAGACGCCGAGTCTTGGAAGAAGACTGATGCAGAGATATCTCATCGATGGCCTGTCCGGTATGGCGATGGGACTGTTCTGCACACTGATTGTGGGGTTGATCCTGAAGCAGATCGGAGGGCTCATCGGGGATAACTGGGTGGGCCGAGTATTTACCCATGTGGGTTCGATCGCAAATTATGCCACTGGGTTTGGCATCGGTATCGGGACGGCCGCAAACTTGAAGATGCCGAAACTGGTGATGTACTCATCGGGCGTTGTCGGTTTCATCGGAGCCTATGCCTCGCAGCTCGCCGCGGGTACGCTGCTTTCGGACAGCACGATGCTGCTTTCGGGGCCGGGTGACCCATTAGGTGCTTTTGTGGCGGCACTGGTAGGGATGGAGATCGGACGGCTTGTCAGCGGCCGGACGAAATTGGACATCATCATCACGCCAATTGTGACGCTGAGTTGTGGAGGATTGGTCGGGATTCTCGTGGGCCCCGGGTTATCGGATGCGATGAATGCCTTTGGCGCGCTGGTCAAGGAGTGGACAGAGCTGCAGCCGTTCTGGATGGGCATCATTGTTTCTGTGGTGATGGGCATGGTGTTGACGCTGCCGATCAGTTCCGCGGCGCTTTCGATCATCATCGGGCTGTCGGGTCTTGCCGGCGGTGCGGCCACGGTAGGCTGCTGCTGCCAGATGATTGGTTTTGCGGTGGCGAGTTTTAAGGAAAATGGATTTAATGGGCTGATTGCGCAGGGGCTAGGGACTTCTATGCTGCAGGTGCCCAATATTGTGAGAAATCCGCGCATATGGATTCCGCCTACGTTGGCATCGGCGATTCTCGGACCTGTATCCACCATGTGGTTCCAGATGACGGATAATCCGTCAGGATCGGGTATGGGGACATCAGGCCTCGTGGGACAGTTCATGACATGGCAGGATATGTCCGCGGCGGAAGACCCATGGCTTCTTCTTCTGAAGATATTGATACTGCACTTCGTGTTACCGGCGATTCTAACGCTGGGGATTTCTACCTTCATGAGACGCAAGGGATGGATCAAGGACGGAGACATGAAGCTGGAAGCATAATTATGCCGGACTCTTCGGAGTCCGGCTTTTCTATCCGTATAGGGAGGTGAAGATATGTTCATTTGGCATAGCGGTACAAAAATAACGACCGAAAGAGAGACGAAGCCGGTACAACATGCCGTCGAGATGTTCCGGCGGGATATGCGGCACACACTGAAGGAAAGCCGTATGGAGTCCAATCAGATCTGTCTGGCCGAAGAGGAGATGGCGGAGGAAGCCTACCGGATCGAAGAGACCAGAACAGAGATCCGGATCTATGCCGGTTCCGATCTGGGATGTATCTACGGGCTTTTGTACCTCAGCGAACATTACCTGGGGGTCAAGCCCTTCTGGTTCTGGATGCGCCAACGGTTCATTCTGCGGGAGAGCGTGGAGGTGCCAGAAGGCCGGATCCATTCTCCGCAGTGGGCGGTTCGTTTCCGGGGATGGTTTTTCAATGATGAGGTATTATTCATGAAGTGGCATCTAGGCGGGGATCATGACAGTACCTGGCGGATGGCGTTTGAGGCGCTTTTGCGCTGCGGCGGCAATATCACGATCCCGGGGACGGACCATGAATCCCGGAGGAACCGCCAGCTGGCGTCGGATATGGGGTTATGGATCACCCATCATCACGCGGAACCGCTGGGGGCGGAGATGTTTGCCAGAGCCTATCCGGATCTGCCGACGGATTATCTGACCTATCCGGATCTGTTTTCCGGGCTGTGGCGCCAGGCGGTCAGAGAGCAGAAGGAGATGCGGGTTGTCTGGAATTTGTGTTTCCGGGGACAGGGAGATTGTCCCTTCTGGGATAGTGATACCAGTGGCCGATTTGATACGCCCGAGAAGCGGGGGCGGATGATCGAGGAAGTGATACGTGTACAGCAGGACATCGTGAGAGAAGCGATCCCGGATCCCGTTTTTTGTACGAACTTGTACGGAGAAGTGATGGAACTCTATGAGGCCGGGTGTTTGCAGCTGGATCCGCAGATCATCAAGGTGCGGGCCGATAATGGGTTTGGCCGCATGGTGACAAGGCGCCGGGACCAGCATTGTGAAAGGGTGAATTCCATGCCGGATCCGGCGGAGAAGGGACCACAGGGGATCTACTACCATGTCTCCTTTTATGATCTGCAGGCGGCCAATCATATCACGATGCTGCCCAATTCGGTGGACTTTGTCAATCGGGAACTGCAGCAGGTGCTGCAGAATGGAGGAAGGGATTTCTGGATCATCAACTGTTCGAATGTGAAACCGCATGTGTATATGCTGGATGCGATACGCAAGATCTGGTTGGGGGAAACCGTATCGGATGCGAGCCATAGTGAGGCCTTTGTTCAGGCGTATGGCGATGGGAATGAAGCGCTGGCGCGCTGCTACCGGGCATATCCGAAGGCTGTCGCTTCCTATGGGCCTCACGAGGACGATCATGCGGGAGAGCAGCTGTATACAGAGAATCTCCGGATTCTGGCGCATGAGATTTTGGTGGGAGCGGATAGGGCAGGCGCAATGGAATGGCTGACCGGCAGCAAACCACTGGCAGAGCAGATAGCGCATCTGGCGGGTATCTGCGCCGAGGCAGAGCCGCGGATGAGGAGACTCGCGGCCGATTGTATACAGGCCGGGCTGGATACCGAGGAGACGGAGTGCCTGCATCTGATCCAGACGCAGACACGCCTGCATCTGTATGGCATGGAGGGTGTGCGGCATTTCGCAGCCGGGTACCGGGCGCTTATGGAAAAGGAGTATAAGAAGGCTTTTGTGGAAATGGGCGATTGTGCTGTCTGTTTCCAGCAGGCGGAAGCGGCATTGAGAAGCTCGGAACGGGGAGAATTTGTCGGATTTTACGAGAATGAATGCCTGGCAGATCTCAGGCATACCGCCTATATGGCTTGTAAGGTCATGGGATACATCCGGGAATGGGGCGATAATATCCGGCACGACGAGTGGTATCGGGATACGATGATGGCGCCGGAGGATCGCGATGTCCGGCTGCTTTTGGTTTGGGATCATCATCCGACGGACTGGGAGCTGTATGAGGCGATGAAAACGTCGAAAACTTTTTAAGGATTGACAGGCGAAAATGACAAAATCCTCACTGACCATGGTGGTATACTATGCCATATGTTGGAAAGGAGGGAGTAGTTGTTGCGTCAGGGAATCTATCTGGATATGAATACCGAGCGATACATCTTGCGGAATTGCAGTGCGCAGCCGGGAGAATTACAGGTATTTTATCTGTTTGGAAAGGAATATATTCTGGGCGAAGAGCATTATTATGTGATAAGGGCCGCGATGGAAGCGGAGAACGAGGCTTTTCGCCGAGGAAGGATTCAGTTTTCATATTCGGTGCGAGGACATCTGGAACAGCTCAGACAGGAGTATTTTGCGCCTCTGTGGCTCGTGGGATGGGCGGTGAATCAGCCCGGACACGGAATCTATGATGTGCAGAAGTATTGGGCGCTGCATGACTGTTTCTTTGGAGACTGTCCGGTACTGATGATGCTGGACGGCAGAGAAGATGAGCGTGCGATGTATTTCTGGAATGGTCAGAACCTCGCGAAACAGAACGAATACCATCTGTTTGACGATCCGCGGCCTAAAGTCTCACAGGACGAGGTGGATTGTTATGAAACAAGGCGTACCCGGATCTCTTAAGGTGTCGGCTGTGATGATCGGAACGGTCATCGGGGCGGGGTTTGCTTCAGGACAGGAAGTCATACGATTCTTTACCCAGTACGGTGAAAAGGGTCTCGGCAGCATTGTGCTGTCGGGACTCTTATTTATTGGGATATGCTATCTTGTCCTTTCGGACAAAAGTAAAGATTATGCCGCCTATCTGCGGCGCCTGATGAGCGAATTTTGGGCAAGCGCGCTGGAAGAGGTGACGATTCTCTTTATGCTGTTTGGATATGGAGCCATGCTCTCCGGTAGCGGCGCGCTGATGGAGCAGGAGTGGGGATGGAATTTCTATGCGGGGCTTCTCATGATGGCAGGTGTGAGCATGGGGATTTTCCTGGCGGGTAAGAGCGGGCTCGTCTGGCTCAATATGCTGCTCGTTCCGGTCATGATTGTCATGCTGGTGTGGATCTGTTTGGGAGGCATTGGGCAGGAGAAGCTTGCGAGCGCGTCCCTTCAGACCGCTCCTTTAAGCATTCCCTGGGAGAAACTTCCATCTATGCAGTTTCTGCTCGATGGAGTGCTGTATACTTCCTATAATCTGCTGACGCTGATTCCGGTACTCTGTACGATGCAGAGCGTGCTTCGGGATCGGAAATCTGCCATAGGAGCAGCCGCGTTGGGCGGCGGAATTTTAATGGCGCTCAGTTTTATATTGGGGCTTGCATCCTTGATAAATTATGATAAAATGAAAGGGATGGAGATTCCGATCTTCGCGATGCTGGGGGACAGCCAGGTGCAGAGTTTGCTGTGCTGTCTGGTGCTTTTGGGCGCCATGCTGACCACGGCGGTCTCGGATGGATACATGTGCATTCGATACTTACGGGAACGGGGCGTTCCGGCGCAGGGAGCCATTCTTCTGGTGGTGGGGCTGGGATGTGGGATCGGATGCCTGGGATTTTCATCATTGGTGGGAAAGGTATACCCCTTGTTCGGAGCGCTGGGACTTGTCCTTCTGGGGACGATCCTCTGGAAAGGCCTTCGAAATAGACAGAGAGAAAAGGAGCAAATGCGTTGAATAAAAAACAACCCGAATCGAAGAAACAGCCGGATGCGGATTTTAGCTGGGTGGATGATTATGAGGAGAGGCCTGCGTCAAAGCAGCCTCCATCACAGCCCACGGGAGAAGAGGCGGATGCGGAGGACCTGTTTGCGGCGCCGCCTGTACGAGAAAAGATCGATCTGGCTTTAGAAGATACACAAGAGATTCAAGAAGAAGCGCCCTCTGGGGAACGGCAGACATTGCGAGGCAAGCAGACCCGGCGCCGGACGCGCCGTTCGTACAAGCGGACGGTTCTGGTCGTGTTGGCCGCCCTGTGTGTGGTTTTGGTGGTGGGATTCGGATACGTTTTCACAGATGCTGCGGCATAATACGGCGTATACGCTGTGGGAGACAGATGATCAGTGGGAGCTGTCTGCGCAGAATACGCGGATGAGCGCTGTGCTGGGAGACCTGGTACTGTCCGGGGATGGGGACGGGATCAGTGCGTATTCCGCACCGCAGACATTGGTCTGGAATATTACGTATCAGATGACGAGTCCCGTGGTGCGTATGGCGTCTGAGTATGCGCTGGTGATGGATGTGGGCGGTAAGAGCGCCATCGTCTGCAACCGAGAGGGGCTGTGCTATCAGGTCGTCACGCAGTATCCGATTTTGACAGGAGATATCAACGAGAACGGGTGGATCACCCTGATCGGGGAAGATGCCCTGCAGCACGAGATTCTCGTGTATTCAAACGAGGGGAATCAGGTGTTACGGCGAATGACGTCTGGCACCTCGGATGGACAGCCTATGGCGGCAATTTTAAATGATGAGGGAACCTGCCTGGTGACAGCGTATACGGCATATGACAGCACGACGCTGAGCGGGCGAGTGACGTTCTTTGATCTGACGGTTTCGGGCGGAACCTATACAGACCGAATCTCTGCGAATTTTGTATATGAGGATACGATCATTACGGATCTTTATATCGAGGGCAATACTTGCATCGCGGCAGGAGATGGCCGTATTATCGGATTCCAGCTGGACGGTACGCCGGCTGAGGCGTGGAACAAACAGCTGACGCATCAGATCGAGGCTATGGATTTTGGAAACGGCTTCCTGGGGATCATCTTTGGCGAGGCGCTGAGTCATGAGGCGGAGTCATTGGAAAATCATCTGGTGCTGTATGGGATGGATGGTGCTGAACTGTATCATACGACACTGGAGAATCCTTCATTTCTGCAGGCAGTGGGAGATCAGATTATTTATGGCGAAGGACGCAGCTATGTGTGCATAGATACGAAGGGCCGTTCAGAATGGTTTTATAGTGCCCTGGAAGACGTACAGGCTTTCTATCCTCTTTCGGATGGGCGGCGAGTGATTCGCAGAAGCGGCAGTACCTTGTACGTCATGAACATTGTGGGCGCGGAAGAAGTGGAGGCGACAAACTCATGATAGAGACAACAAAAATCGTGCTCGATCTTGCGGTCATCTTTTTGATCGTATTCGGGCTGTTTCGTGGAATCCGCAAGGGATTTGTGCAGACGCTGTATCAGGCGCTGCGCTGGATCCTCTGCCTGATTCTCGCACAGATTTTGTACCCGTATGTGGCGGACTTCCTGCGGCAGATCGGATTGCTGGAAATGATCCAGGGCGGTCTGGAAGAGAGTCTTTCGGGGATGATGAGCGGCAGCGGCAATACTTCTATGATTCAGTCCTTGCCACTGCCCGAGTTCCTGAAAGACGTGCTTGTTCAGAATGATAACAGCGTGGTGTATGAGATGCTGAATGTCACGACGCTGACCGGGTATGTGGCGGCGTATCTGGCTACGATGGCGATTAATATCTTGTCCGTTGTGGTACTGCTTGTGGTGCTGCTTCTGCTCTCCCATCTGATTGGCGCTGCCTTGAATATCCTGACCAAGCTGCCAGTGATTCATAGCCTGAATGCGCTGCTCGGCGGTGCGGCGGGATTGGTTCTGGGTGTGATCAACGTCTGGTTTTTTGGCCTTATTGTCTTTCTGGCAGCTTTGTTTTTCAAATGGGATTGGCTTTCAGATGGAATGGCACAGACGACGCTGCTCAATTTCTGCAATCAGTATAATCCGATTCTAAGCTTAGTGATGAATTTTCTAAAGTAACCAAGGAGGTATTTGACATGAAATATCGCGCATTAGGCAGTACAGGGCTTCTGGTCAGCGAGATCGGTCTGGGCGGAGAATGGCTGGAACGCCATAATACCCAGGAAGTGCAGGCAGTGATGGACTGTTGCCGGGAACAGGGAATCAATATCCTGGATTGCTGGATGTCAGAACCCCGGGTGCGTTCCAATATTGGCGCGGCACTGAAGGGCTGTCGGGATCATTGGATGATTCAGGGACACATCGGTTCTACCTGGCAGAACGGCAAGTATGTGCGCAGCCGGGATCTCGGTAAAGTACAGGAAGCCTTTGCGGATCTGCTGCATCGCATGGGAACAGATTATATCGATCTGGGCATGATTCATTTTGTAGATGAGCTTTCGGAGTGGAACCAGATCGTGAATGGTGAGTTTATCGAGTATGTACATTCCCTGAAGAAAGCAGGAACGATTCGTCATATCGGCCTGAGCACGCACAACCCCGCGGTGGCACGGCAGGCGGTACTCAGCGGCCAGATCGAGATGCTTTTGTTCAGCGTGAATCCGGCCTTTGATATGATGCCGCCCAGTGAGGATCTGAATGACTATTTCGCGGAGCATGTGGATGAGAATCTGAGCGGGATCGCGCCGGAACGCGCGGAGCTGTACCAGTTTTGTGAACAGAAGGGAGTGGGAATGACCGTCATGAAGGGTTATGCCGGTGGACGGCTATTCTCCGCAGAGACTTTGCCCTTTGGCATCGCTCTTTCCCCTGTACAATGTCTGCACTATGCGCTGACAAGACCGGGTGTGGCCAGCGTCATGGTAGGGTGCGATACGCCGGAGCATGTGATGGCGGCCGTGGCGTATGAGACCGCATCGGAAGAGGAGAAGGACTATGCCAGTGTGCTGGCCAAGGCGCCACATCACGCCTATGCAGGCCAATGTACGTATTGCGGTCATTGCGCGCCCTGTCCCATGCATATCGACATTGCCATGGTCAATAAACTGTATGACTTGGCGACGATGCAGCCGGAAGTACCGGCGACGGTGCGCGCTCATTATGAGAGCCTGGAGCAGAACGCAGAAGACTGCATCGCCTGCGGTGGCGGCGAGACACGCTGTCCCTTTGGCGTTCCCGTCATCGAACGGATGGAGAAAGCAAAGAAAATATTTGGGTAAATCATAGAATGGTATGCTCCCTTCTAGGTAGACAAGTGAAATCATAAAACTTGTCACTTAGAAGGGAGCATATTATTGTGTAACTGTCCCGGTTTTCTTAGAACATTCTGGCGGAAACCTCGTTTCGGCACAGTAAAGCCTTAGATACTCTTCTACACCGGAGATGCTGAGGTCGTATTTGTCGCGGCATCCTCAACCGTGAGTTTCCCCATCATATACGTGCTTAGCGTGTGTGTACTTCATTGGGAAATCTCCTATTTATGAGATGCTGTTGTCTGTCCATGGATGATATCTCATTATACATAGATCATATCATCATGTCCAGTTTTTTGCTACCCGTGTCCAGTTTTCGTTTACCACTTCAGTCCGGGGAGCGATGTAACAATTTCCCGGGGGAGTAATGAGAAAACCCCTGGATTTCTCATTAGTCCGGGGTGCGATGTAACAAATTCCCGGGGTGAGTAATGAGAAAACCCCTGGATTTCTCATTAGTCCGAGGTGCGATGTAACAATTTTCCGGGGTGAGTAATGGGAAAAAACCCGGATTTCTCATTAGTCCGAGGTGCGATGTAACAAATTCCCGGGGTGAGTAATGAGAAAATGTTCGGATTTCTCATTAGTCCGGGGTGCGATGTAACATTTCTCCTGGCAGACCAATGAGAAAATTCACTAGGTATCCATGCTATAGGCTGTGAAATGCAATGTTCTTATGGAGCCTCTTGCAAACTACAAAAGGAGTCCGTATCTTTATGGGACTTCTTAGGAGGTCGTGTTCTTTTAACTGTTGCAAATGGCGTGACATCGTAGGCATTTTGCAACGACTCCTTTGTGAGTCGTACGAGGAATATAGAAATTTGGTGAAAATAGATAAAAAATATTGACGAAAAAAGAAAAGCGTGTTAAGATGAAAAAAAGCAAAAGAATACGGAGGATCCAGTCATGAAATTTGGGGGACAAATGACGGTAGATACGGCGCTAGCGGCGACGGCAGATGTGCTGGAAGAAAAGTCCAGTATGATGCCGCAGCCATCGTATGGGTCGCGTACGGTTTCCAAGGGGTACCCCACATCTTCTACGAATCGAAGCACGGGGAAATTCAATAGAGTCTGTTTATGAGGGCTAGAAGATGAAAACAAGAATTCGGATTATTAAAGTCATTACAATTTTAGGGGTATTATTTTTTATAGCAGCTCTTGGGGTTACTATGTGGGCGAGGTCTTTTCCGAAGGGAACAATAGAATATGAACGGAGGAAGATGATAGCTCTTACTGTATGGGGAATTGCTTTTGTGATAGTTGTACTCCTTATAATCCTAACCAGCATAAGCGGGAAACCCGAGCCAAAGCTCATCGCTAAATACGACTTACTCTTTGGAGATGCCTTGCAGCTGCGTCATGCGCTGCAAGGCAGTACGGGGCAGCAGGGCTATGAATGCTTAGAATCAGACGAGGCATGGCTGAT